>JBHJOS010000020.1:0-30050 GCA_050329415.1 Kineosporiaceae bacterium | reverse complement strand
GCGCTGTACCGGGACGACGCCACCCGCTCCCCCGGTTGACGCAGCCCGACAGCTCGACCCGTCACAGTGGGCACCGTGAGTGCCCCGACCGAGGACCGCGGGCGGGCGGCCACCCCGCTCGCCGCGGTGCTGCCGCTGCCCGGGGGTCGCCTGCTCCGCAGGGCGACGCTCGCCCTGGCGGCGGCGACCGGGGTGCTGCTGGTGTCGCTGGTCAGCATCGCCCTCGTGCTCGCGGTCTGGCCGACCGACGCCGTCGAGGTGCTCGACGTCGAGGTCGAGGTCGGTGCCCAGCAGCCCGGCCTCGGGTTCGGGGTCGCCGGGCCGGGGGAGCTGGAGAGCTTCGGTCAGTCCGTGGACCTGCGGGCCGTCGAGGTGGTGGGCCCGGTCCGGCCGTACCTCGGCACCGCGATCCAGCCCTACGACCTGATCCGGATCGCGACGACCCCCGGGGCGCCCGCGGAGGCGGGCAGCGAGCTGGTGGACGCGTTCGTGCGGTGGGCGGTGCTGCGCACCGGCGCGGTGCTCGGGACCGGGTTGGCGCTCATGGTCGCCTCGGTGGCGACGCTGTCGTTCATCGGGGTGCTGCCCCCGCTGCACCGGGAGTCGTGGCGCCGGTACGCGACGTGGGCGGTCACCGGAACCCTCGGGGTCGGGCTGGTGTGGGGCGCCTCACTGGCGTCGGCGGCGTGGGGGGCGCAGCGACTGGCCGAGGTGGAGTCGATCGAGGACGTCTTCGACTACGACGTGCTCCGCACCTCCCCGACCCCGGTCGGCGCACCCCGGAACGGCGTCGAGGTCGTCGTCGTCGGCGACTCCCGGGCGGCGGTGGTCGGCGGGCCGCCGGTGTCCGGTGCCACCCCGGACGACCTGGCGTGCCGGCGCAGCCGGGACTCCCTCGCGTCCCAGATCGAGAGCCTGCTGCTGGCCGAGCAGTGGCGGGCGGGAAATCTGGCGTGCCTGGGCGCGACGGTCGAGGAAGGGCTGCTGCAGCCCCAGCGGATCGAGGGCCGCGAGATCCCGCCCCAGGTCGGGGTCCTGAAGTCGATCCGTGACCCGGAGGTGGTCGTCGTCTCCGTCGGCCCGAACGACGTCTTCTGGGGACCGATCCTCGGCAGCTGCTACGTCTCGAGCTGCAACGTGTCGGCCCTGGCGCCGACGGTCGACTCGCTCCTCGCCGACTTCCGCCGCTCCTACGACGACCTGCTGGCCGACCTCGCCGACCTCGAGGCTTCCCCGCAGGTGGTCGTCGTCGGGGCCTACGCACCCTTCGCGCCCAGCCTCACGTGTGAGGACACCCGACTGCCCGACGGCGGCGGAGCCCTCACCCTGGCCGAGATCGCCAGCGTCGAGGACTGGCGCACCCGGCTCAACGCGATCCTGGCCGAGGGCGCCGAGAGCCGGGGCTTCGCCTACGTCGAGCCGGCGCTGCGGCCGTTGTGCGTCGACGACGGGACCGGGCTGGGGCCCGACCTCTGGCCGCTGGAGTCCGACCACCGGTTCCACCCGACCCCGATCGGCGTCCTCAAGACCGCCACGGCGGTCGTCGATGCCATCGACCCTGCCCGGTTCGAGGAACAGGCGGCGGAGGACGAGGAGGCGGCCCGGGAAGCCGAGGAGGCGGCGGAGCAGGAGGCCGACGAGGACCGGGTCGCGCCGGAGGGCGGCCCCGCCGGCACCACCCCGGCCGGCGAGATCACGCCCGCGGGCTGAGCGCGGCTCACACGCGCAGACGCTCGTGCTCGGGGGCGCCGTACACCTCGGCGATCCGCTCGAAGTCGCGGTCGTCGTGCAGCACGGTGAGCCCCTCGGCCACGGCCACCGCGGCGACGAGCACGTCCGGGACCGGCACGGAACGGTGGAACCCGGCGACCACCAGCAGCTTCATGATGTCGTTGGCGACGGCCTCGGACCGCGGCGAGAGCCAGGTCCGGACCAACGGCCCCAGGAGGGCGTCCGCCATGACCTCGACGTCCCGGTAGTGCCGCGCCGAGACCGCGACCTCGAGCTCGGTGACCAGGCACACATGGACGAGCCCCCGCTCGATCCGGTCCTGCCACAGCTGCCGGTCCGCCGAACGGGTGAGCTTCCACAGCGCCGATTTGTCCACCAGCCAGCTGGTCACCGCCATGCCGAGCGCATGAGCCGGTCGTCGCCGAGGTCGGCGGCCAGCTCGACCGCCGCCGCGAAGGCGCCGGCGTCGAACGGGCGCCGCACCTGCCGGGCGTGGGCAGTGAGAACCTCGACGACGTAGGCGTTGCGGCTCATCCCCCGGGACCGTGCCGCCGAGTCGAGCCGCCGCACGACGTCCTCGTCGAGGCCCCGGATCGGGAAGGTCGTTGCCGCGGAAGGCTGGGGTGATGTCACAAGTGACATCATACTCGCTCCTGCGGGCGCGGCGTCGGACGCGACGCCCGAGAACGCGGCTCGGCTGTTGTCCCGGTCACTGCTGCCCGCCTACGGTCGACGCGTGACCCCGCCGCCGCCCCGGACGTTGACCACGGTCGGCGGGGTCGCCCTCGTCCTCGGCGGAGTGGCCGCCGTCGTGCTGGGGATCGTCGCCCTCGCGCGTCCGAGCGCTGCCTTCCCGGTCCTCGGCCTGGCCTTCGGCCTCTGGCTGCTGTCCGAGGGGCTGTCCCGCACCACGCTGGCCGCCCGGTCCCGGTCCGCCCCGGCGTGGTACCGGGTCCTGTCGGGGGTCCTCGGTGCCGCCCTCCTGGTCGCCGGCGTCGTCGCGCTGGCCAACCTCACCCGCTCCGCCGAGGTGCTGGCGCTGCTCGTCGGCGTCGGCTTCTCGCTGGCCGCCGTCGTGGACGTCGTGATGTGGCTCGCCACCGGCCGCCGCAACGCCTGGCTCCCCGGCCTCGCGATCGTCCACGCCCTCGTCGCGGCCCTGTTCCTCACCAGCCCCGGCGCCGGGCTCACCGTCGTCACGGTGCTGCTCGGCCTGGTGCTGCTGCTGGTGGGACCCGCGGCGATGGCCGGGGGCCTGCTGCTGTGGCGCCTGGGGCGGCTGATCGGGCGGCGCCGGGACGACGGGCCGGACGACATCAGGGTCATCGAGGCCGAGATCCTCTGAGGTCGCCCGTCATCCCTCTGACGAGGGTGACGCTCAGGCGCGCTCCGCGACGGCGGCATGCGCGCCCCGAGTGTGCAGTGCGGCCAGGGCCTCGCGGTAGGACTCGGTGAACCGGGGGTCGTCCACGAGGTCTCCGAACAGGTCGCGGTCGCGCAGGAACGCCAGCGGATCCGTGGCCTGGCGGGCGGCGGACGCCGTCACGCGGTCCCGGAGCCGGTCGACGACCTCGATCGGGCGGCCCTGCTCGTCGAGTCCCTCGGCGTAGCGGGCCCAGGCGGCGACGACCAGCGCGGAGCGGTCGACGGTCCCGCCCCCGGCCAGCCGGGCCACCACGACGGGGATCAGCCAGGTGGGGATCCGGTCGGAGCTGTCCACGCACAGTCGTGCCAGGGTGTCGCGGATCTCGGGGTTGGCGAACCGCCCCATGAGAGTCGACTTGTACTCCTCCAGGTCGACCCCCGGGACCGGCGGCAGGATCGGGGTCGCCTCGTCGTCCATGTACCCGCGGACGAACCGCACGAACACCGGGTCCGCGGCCACCTCGTGGGCGTACCGGTGCCCCGCCAGGTACCCGAGGTAGGCCATGGCCTGGTGGGAGGCGTTGAGCAGGCGCAGCTTCATGAGCTCGTAGGGCTCGACGTGATCGACCAGCTGGACCCCCGCCGCGTCCAGGGGCGGGCGGCCGAGCGGGAATCGGTCCTGCACGACCCATTGGAGGAACGGCTCGCAGACGACCGGCCAGCGGTCGGCCAGCCCGAACCGCTCGGCCAGCTGCGCCCGGTCGGCGTCGGTGGTCACCGGGGTGATGCGGTCGACCATCGAGTCCGGGAAGGCGACCGACGAGGCCAGCCACTCGCCCAGCTCGGGGTCCCGGAGCGCGGCGAACGCCGACATCATGCGGCGCGCGACGCCGCCGTTGCCGCGCACGTTGTCGCACGACATCACCGTGAACGGCGGCACCCCACGCACCCGGCGCCGGGCGAGGGCCTCGACCACCAGCCCGAAGGCCGTGCGTGGGGTCGCGCCCGGGACGAGGTCGGCCCGCAACCCGGGATCGTCGGCGTCGAGCTGACCGGTGACCCGGTGAACGTGGTAGCCCCCCTCGGTGATGGTGAGCGAGACGATCCGGGTCGCGGGGTCCGCCAGCCGCTCGACCACGGCCTCGGGGTCGTCCGGCGCCAGCAGGTAGTCGACGATCGAGCCGACGACCCGAGGCTCCAGCCGACCGTCAGGGTGCTTGACGACGACCGTGTACAGGTGGTCCTGTGCGGCGAGCGCGTCCCGCATCGCGACGTCACCCGGCAGCACCCCGACGCCGCAGATCCCCCAGTCGCCCGCGAGACCCTGCCGCAGCAGCCGGTCGATGAACACCGCCTGGTGGGCGCGATGGAACCCACCGACGCCGAGATGGACGATCCCGGTCGTCACCCGGGAGCGGTCGTAGCCGGGTCCGGCGACTCCGGGTGGGAGGTCGGTGAGGGCGACTCCGGTGAGGTCGACGGTGGACACGACCATGGTTCGGCCGTCCTCTCTGGCAGGTGAGGGGGGTGAGTGGCACGATCCCGGGAATGGCGACCAGCCGACCCGGGGCACTCATGGGTCGCGGGAACACGTCGGACATCGTCGAGTGGGGCCGCTACGCGGTGGTCAAGGTCCTGCATCCCGGCATTCCCGCCGAGTGGGCGGAGGTCGAGGCGGAGACCATCCGGCTGGTGCGGGCTGCGGGGCTGCCGGCGCCGGCGGTCCACGGTGTCGTGACGGTCGCCGGGCGCCCCGGGATCGTCCTGGACCGGGTGGACGGGCCCTCCCTGTGGGACCGGATGGTGGCCGAGCCGGCCCGGCTCGCCGAGTGGACCGGAATTCTCGTCGGGCTGCAGCGGGTACTGCTCGCGACGCCTGCCCCGGCGGGACTGTCGTCGGTGGCCGGTCGCATCCGGCACCAGCTCGACTCGGCGCCGCTCGGCCCCCAGGATCGGAAGGCGACGGCGGCCGTCCTGACCGGGCTGCCGGACGGCGCGGCGCTGTGCCACTTCGACCTCCATCCGGACAATGTCATCCTCGCTGCGTCGGGCCCGGTCGTCGTCGACTGGTTCGACGCGGCCGCCGGGGACCCGGCGGCCGACGTCGCCCGCTCGTCGGTCCTCATGCGAGCCGAGACGGCCGTGGGCCACCTCCGGCAGGCCCCGGTCGCGTTCCTGCGGCGGCTGCATGCGGAGTACCTGCACCGCGCCGTTGGCGTGCTCGGCGTGTCCCCGGGCGAGGTCGACCGGTGGGAGCGTCCGCTGCTGGCCGCCCGGCTGACCGAGCCCCTGCCGGCCCCCGTCCGTGACGCCACGCTGCGGATGCTGCGCGAGCGCAGTGGCGTTGCGGCCCTGGGTGTCGCCGACCCCGTCACGCGCGGATGACCATCGGTCCGAGCGCGCGCAGCGCGGCCACCTCGTCCTCCGGGGCGAGGGAGTCGGTGACCACGGCGTCCACCTCGTCGACCGTTGCGATCCGGTGCAGGTAGTCGCTGCCGAACTTCGAATGGTCGACGAGCACGATGGCGCGCCGCGCCGCGGCGAGCATCGCCCGCTTGATCTCGACCTCGTCGCGGTGCGGGGTGGTGAAGCCCCGGGTGCTCGACACCCCGTCCGAGCCCAGCACGGCGAGATCCACCGACATCGTCGACAGCTCGGCCACCCCGGTCGGGTCGACCAGGGCCAGCGTGGCCTTCTTGAGCGCGCCCCCGAGCAGGATGACGTCGACGGCCTCATTCGTCGCCAGCACCTGGACGACCGGGACGGAGTTCGTCACCACGGTCAGCCGCCGGTCGCGCGGCAGCAGCCCCGCGAGCTGCGCCGCCGTACTTCCGGAGTCGATGATGATCGACTCCTCGTCGGCCACTTCGTCGAGGGCGCGCTCGGCGATCCGGTACTTCTCGTCCGGGTGCTGGCTGCCCCGGACGGTGAGGCTCGGCTCGTACCGCCAGCGCTGCCACGGCACGGCGCCACCGTGGACCCGGCGCAGCAGGCGGCGCTCCTGGAGCGTGGCGAGGTCGCGGCGGATGGTCTCGGTCGTGACCCGGAACCGGGTGGCGAGCTCGCCGACGTCCACCCGTTCCTCCGCCATGGCGACATCGACGATCCGCTCCTGCCGCTCGTAGCGGGAGAGCGAGACCCCCGCCACCGGGTCGGGGTCGTCGCTCGTCACGGCGTCGTCCCCGTCACTTGATCGCGCCCATCGCCAGGCCGCGAATCATGCGCTTCTGGGCCACCCAACCCGCGAGGATGACCGGGATGGAGGCGAGCGTCGACGCCGCGGACAACTGAGCGATGAAGTTCCCGCGGGTACTGACGTTCGAGGTCACCCAGATCGGCACCGTCGAAGCGTCGGCCGGGTTCAGCTGGACCGCCAGGAAGTACTCGTTCCAGGCGAAGATGATGCAGAGGAGGGCGGTCGCGGTGAGTCCGGGGACGACGATCGGCAGCATGACGTCGACGATCTGGCGGCGCAGGTTCGCCCCATCCAGCTGCGCCGCCTCGATGAGCTCGTGGGGGACCTCACTGAAGAACGACCGGAGCATCCACACCGCCAGCGGCAGGTTCATCGCGGTGTAGAGGATGATGAGCAAGACGCGGGTGTTGAGCAGGCCGAGGGACTCGGCGATGACCCAGAGCGGGAGGATCGCGCCCACGACGGGGAGGAACTTCGTGGAGATGAAGAAGAAGAGGACGTCGCGCCACTTGGGGATCGGACGGATCGCCAGGGCGTAGGCCGCGGGGATGGCCAGCGCCATGACGAGGAGGGTGGACACGCCCACGATGACGATCGAGTTGGTGAACGCCTCGGTGAACCCGAGCAGTCCCGGCGTGCTGGCCGTCACCTCGCGGTAGCGGTCGAGGGTGGGCGTGAAGATGAGGGTGGGGCTGGTGCTGGCGTCGATCTCCTCCTTGAAGGAGTTGACCACCATCCAGAACACCGGGAAGAAGAGGAACAGCGCGACGACCCACGCCACCACGCCAGTGACCGTACCGGTGACCGACCACGAACGATTCCTCATGCCGACGCCTCCTTGCTGATGAGGCCCGACAGCAGGCGAAGGGCGAGGTTGGCGATGGCGATGGACGCGATGACGACGATCACCCCGTAGGCCGAGGCCAGACCGAACTCCCAGCCGCCTCCGATCGAGCGCTGGAACACGAAGAACGGCACGTTGGTCGAGCCCGGGCCCCCACCGGGTGATGACCTCGATGTGGTCGAACACCTGGATGAGGTAGATCGACCCGAGGAGGATCCCCAGTTCCAGATACGGTCGCAGCAGGGGCAGGGTGACGTAGCGGAAGACGCCGAACGGTCCGGCGCCGTCCACCCGCGCCGCCTCGAGGACGTCGAGGGGCTGGCCCTGCAGGCCCGCGAGGACGATGAGCATCATGAACGGCGCCCATTGCCAGACGAGCACGGTGACGATGCTCCAGGTGGGCGCCTGCTGGACGAAGGAGAAGGCGTCGAGACCGATCCCGGCGAGCACCCAGTTGAGCACCCCGAACTGGGTGTTGAACATCTGGTTCGTCCACACCAGCCCGGACACGACGGGCATGACGAGAAACGGAGTGATGAGCAGGGTTCGGACGATTCCCCGGCCCGGGAAACTGCGGTCGAGGAGCAGGGCGAGCGCAGTCCCCACGACGAGGGACCCGAGCACGGCCGAGACCGTCATGACGACGCTGGTGCCCACGGCCTCGAGGAAGAACCCGTTCGTGTAGCCTTCGACATAGTTGTCGACACCGACAAAGGTCCTCGGGGTCGGCGGGACGATCTTCCAGTCCGTGAGGCTGTAGTAGAGGCTGAACAGGAACGGCACCTGCGTGACGACGATCGTGAAGATCAGCGCCGGGAGCAGGGGAAGCCGCCGCGACCATCCATCCCCCCCGCCGCGCGCGGCGCGGGCGGCGGGGGGGAGTGGCCGTGCCCGGACGGGAGTCGCGGGCGGCGGAGGGATGATCGGCGCCGGTCACGGCGGCCTTCCTCCTCGTTGGTGCCGCGGTCTGGGCGGGCGTGCCCTGACAGCGTGGGTTAGTTGCTCGCCTCGGACGCGATCTCCTGGCAGGCGCCGAGTGCATCGTCGACCGAGACACCACCCGCAATGGCCGCCGAGAACTGTTCCGTGCACCGGGTGCCGACGTCCTGGAACTCCGGCACACCGACGAACTGGACGCCCGGCAGGCCGGGACGGGGTGTGGTGCTGGGGTCGTCGATGGGGGCGGCGAGCATCGCATCCAGGGTCCGGTCGGCGAACGCCGCAGCGGCCTCCTGGTACTCGGGGTTGTCGTAGGTCGACTGGCGGGTACCGGGGGGCACCGCTGCCCAGCCGCCCGGGAGCTCCTCGGCCGCGGCCTCGATGTACTGGCGGCTGGTCGCCCAGCTCACGTACTCCCAGCTGGTGTCGGGGTCGGGAGCGTTCTCGGGGATCGCCAGCGACCAGGCCCACAGCCAGCCCGAGGCGTCCGTCTCCCTCACCGGGGCCAGGGCGTAGCCGTTCATGCCCTGGACCGCACTGTCGTCGGCCTCGAGGATGCCGGCGGCGACCGTGGCGTCACACCACATGGCCACCCTGCCGTCCTGGTACAGCGACAAGCACTCGTTGAAGCTCGCGTTGGCGGCGTCATCCTGGCCGGCGTCGTTGAGCAGGTCGACGTAGAAGTTCAGGGCCTCGGCGAACTCGGGCTGGTCGACCTGAGCTGCGCCGATCGAGCCGTCCTCGTTCGCCTCCCACCAGGTGCCCCCGAAGGTGTTGAGGACCGTGGTGAACGAGGCACCGAGGTCTCCCCCGCCAGGCTTGCCGCGCAGGCAGATCCCGGCCACGTCATCGGAGTCCACCGCTCGGGCGATCTCGGCGACCTCATCCCAGGTCGGGGCCTCGGGCATGGTCTGCCCGGCGGCCTCGAGCAGGTCCTCGCGGTACATGAGGAACGACGACTCCGCGTAGAACGGCGAGGCCCAGAAGCCCTCGTCGGTCGACAGCCCCGACCGCACAGCCGGGATGAGGTCGTCGACCTCGTAGTCCGCGTCGGACTCGGCGTACTCGTTGAGGTCGACGAGCCAGCCGTTCGCCCCGAACTGCGGAGCCTCGTACATACCGATCATGACGACGTCGAACTGCTCCCCGCCGGCCCCTACGTCGCGGGTGACGATCTCCCGGAGGTTCTGCTCCTCCAGGATGGTGTAGTTGACCGTGATGCCCGTCTCCTCGGTGAACAGCTCCGGGGTGAGGCTCGCGATGTCCTCCATCTGGGGGTTGCCGACGACGGCCACGGAGATCTCACGGTCGCCGCTCGGGTCATCGCCGTCGGCGGAATCGGACCCGCTGCTGCACGCGGCGAGAGTCGCCGCTCCGAGCGAGACAAGCCAGGAGCTTGACGGCCGTCGGCCGGAGATGGCACGGGGTGTCGAGGTTGGTCATTGACGGCGCTCCTCGTGTCTGGCTGGGGACGGAGAGCCAGCGGGCCGACTCAGCCTATGTCCGTTTGTGTTGGATGTGGGCCCGTGATGAGATCGGACCAGTCAGCAGCGATCAGGCGGCCAGGAGTGCGACCGTCCTGGTCACAGGACCATCGTGGCTGTCCATGACGTGTCTCCGCTTCTCGTCCAGGTCACCTCTCTGTGAGCCGCGGCACCACGCATTGTCGCGGATGCCACGCTGACGGGTCTGACGCCATCTGTCTTTGTGTGGCTTTTCAAGACCCCCGCGAGCCGAAGGGGTCGGACTCGCAGCCGGGCGGCACCGGATGACCACCTGGCGGTTGAGCCGGGCGGCGGGGCAGCAGAGCCGACCGTGAGGAACGTGGCCTCGGCCGCGGCGCACAGTGGAGCCCGGCGACGCTGCCAGGCTCCAGGTCCCAGGGCATGGCGGGGCCGCAGGAGAGTCCTCCCTGCTGGCCCGGGCGAACGGCTGCCACCGGGTCACTGCATGGGACCGCCAGTGCCCCGCCCGACGGTCGGCCCGATCAGACGACGTCGAGCTGGTCGTCGAGGATTCGGGAGAGGACCGCGGCTGCCGTCCGGCTCTGCCGCAGCACGAGTCCGAGCGGCACGCCGCCACCGGTCCCCACCGACAGGACGTGCCGCTCCGTCACCGCGACGAGGCAGACGACACCGGATGCCGTACGGACACAGCAGTCCTCGAGGCGGCCGCCGACCACCGCCGAACCGAGCTGCTGAGCCAGTGCGACGAGGGCCGCTGCCATGGCCGCCACCTCGGCCGAGTTCTCGCTTGCCGGCTCCGCCACCACAACGAGGCCGTCGCTGCTCGACAGCACTGCGCCGCGCACGTCGACGATGTCGGCGCACAGGGCACGGAGCACCCCGGCGGAGCGGGCACGCGCCCGGGCGTCCGGGCCGCCGGCCACGAGAGCGCTCCGCACCGGTCGCGAGTGGTCGGGACCTAGCGGGCCGGCGGCCACCGCCGTCAGACGACGAGACGTTCGGCGATGATCGCCAGCTGCCGTCGGGCCATGGCGAGATTGGCCTGCTGGCGATTCAACGCGCAATAGAGGAAGAGTCCACTGCCCGAGGCGGTCGCCAGCGGCCGGATGATGTGGTATTGCCCCGAGAGGGTGATGAGGATGTCCTCGATAGGCATCCCGAGGCCCAGCCGCTCCACCGTGCGCATCTTGGCCCGGACCACGTCAGTGTTCCCGGCGGCCGCAACCTCGAGGTCGATGTCGCGGCCGCCGGCGACTCCGAGCGTCATACCACTCCCGTAGTCGACGAGAGCGACCCCGATGGCACCGTCCACCTCCATCGCTTCCTTCAGGCTCTCGGTGACGTTTCCCATGGGTGCTCCCTCTGTGAGCTGGACGCGACGAGGTCCGGGGTCGCCCGGACCGACATCCTCCGGAGGAGTGCCCGCCTCGCCGCCCGAGGACTCACGGCGCCTTCGCGAGAACCACAGGCCTCGCCGGGAGCCCTCCATCGCTCACAGTATGTCGGAGGTGTCAGAAAGTACGCAAGTAGACCGCTGGATCACGTTACGTACATCTGATGTATACAGAGAGTCACCGCTCTCCGGAGTCGGGCCGTGCACCACCCCAGTGGCTCAGGACTATGGAGAGTCACGAAGTGACGATCGCCCACGTACGGTCGCGGAAGCTCCGAGGCGACTCGGGTGAAGCGGGCCGACCCGGTATTGCGAGGGAGACGGCGGCCCGTCACCGAGTGGTGACGAGGCCTGAGTGTATTCGGACGACAGTCAGCCCACCGGAAGACGGTCCGTTCACATCCGGACGGTCATCGCCTGGTCGGCGTCGGCGAAGGCGGTGCTGGTCCGGTTGAGATAGTCCCGCATCGTCTGTAGTTCGTCGACACAGGTCGTGGCCGCGGTGTTCCACCGCTCCGACGCCTCGGCGAAGCTGCCCGACGCGCTGTCGGTGACGAAACCGCTGCTCGTCAGGTCCTGGATCTGGCCGCGGATCCGGGTGAGGATCGCCACCAGCTCACCGTGGCTGGCGTGGAAGGCCTGCGCCTGAGTGGCGAGGGCCTCGTGTTCGACATGAACTCCTCCGGCCATGACTGTCTCCTTCGATGCCGCGGTCTGAGCCGCTCGGACGGGAACCCGGACGCGTTCGGCCCGGTCGACGGACGCTAAGTCGCCTCGCCGGTCGCTGCCGTGCCCTGGGCCCGCTACCTAGCGTGCTCGGCTAGGTAGCGGGCCACCGGTGCCTACCGTGCCGACGACCCCGCTGACCGAGCCGACCGAACTCGGAGTCCGCCAGCGACCGGAGGAGCCCGATGACCATCACCGCAGGCACCCCCGGGAGCGGCATGCCCCGGTCGCGGCCGAACGGCGCCGCCGCTGTCGCCGCACCCGTCGCCCCGGCGGCCGCCGCACCCGCCGCGGCTCGAGCGACGGCCCAGGCGCTCGCAGCCCAGCGGGGACCCGGCCGCCTGCCCGCCCCGCCCCGCGAGCGGCGTCCGGTCCTCGTGACCCTCGGGGTGCTGCTCGTTGCCGGCGGGGCACTGTCCGCCGGGCTGTTGGCGCTCGGGCTGGACGAGCGCAGCCCGGCCCTGGTGGCTGCCCGCGACATCGCCGCGGGCGAGGAGATCACCGCGGACGCCCTCACCGAGGCGCCGGTGGCGGCGGACGGCGTCGAGCTCATCCCGGCCGGAGCGGCCGAGCAGGTGATCGGCACCTTCGCGGTGACGACGATCCCGGCCGGCCGGCTGCTCGACACCGCCATGCTCGCCCGCAGCGAGTTCCTGGGCGACGGGCAGGCCGCCGTCGGGCTGGCGGTGCCGCCCGGGCGGCTGCCGGCCGAGGGACTGCGACCCGGCGACCGGGTGGCAGTGGTGTCCGTGCCCCAGGGCGGCCCGGCGCGCGAGGTGTCGGGCGACGCCGTCGTGTCGACCGTGGGCGCCCCGGACGCCGACGGCGCCCTCCCGGCCGCCGGTGCCGAGGGCGACGAGCTGGTCACGCTGGTGGTCCCGGAATCTCAGGCCACGGACCTCGCCGCCGCCGCCGTCGAGGGCTCGTTCTCCGTGGTCCTGCTCGAGCGGGGCGGCTGACGTGCTGGTCGCGCTGGTGTCGGCGAAGGGCTCGCCGGGGGTCACGACCGCTGCGGTGGCGCTGGCCGCGGTGTGGCCGGAACCGGCTGTGCTCTGCGACCTCGACCCCGCGGGCGGCGACCTGGCGATCCGTTACCGCGGCCCGCAGGGGGAGCCCCTGGAGCCGGACACCGGAGTGATCTCCCTCGCGGCGGCTCTGCGCCGCGGCGCCGCCGCCCACCTGGCCGACCACGTCCAGGTCGTCGGGGGCGGCCTGCCCGTCCTCACCGGGGTCTCCGGCCCGGAGCAGCTGGCCGGGGTGGGGCCGGTGTGGCAGCACGTCGCCCGGGCGCTGCGGGAGTCGCCCGCGGACGTGCTGGCGGACTGCGGTCGCCTGGCGGGCGCGTCGCCGGTCGAGGCCGTGGTGAACGCCGCGGACCTCGTCGTCGTGGTCTCCCGGGACTCCGCAGCGGATCTCGCCCACCTGCGCACCCGGCTGAGCCGGCTGGAGTCCCGTCCGGCGGCGGGCACCGTCGGCGTGGTCCTGGTGGTGGCGGAGGGCCGACGCTCCCGAGTCGTCGCCGACGTGGGGCGCCTGCTCGCCGGGGCCGGCCTGGCGGCGCCGGTCCTCGGGGCGATCGCCCAGGACCGCCGAGGGGCGGACGCCCTCGCCGCCGCCGACGCGCTGCGCGCGTCCCGGTCGTCGCTCGTCCGCTCGGCCCGGGCGCTGGTGCGACCGCTGCGGACGGCGGGGGCGGCCGCCGCGGTCCCCGCCTTCGACGCCCGGGCGGGCCGGCCCGGCAGCGACGGATCACCCTTCCCGGGCGCGCCGTGGCGGGTGGCATGACCGCGGCGGCCCACGCCCCCCCGGTTGCCAAGGTGGTGGACCAGGCCCTGGTCCGCGCGCTGCGCGAACAGGTTGCCGACGTCCTCACCCGGCAGCGGCGCGAGGACGCGGCCAACGGCGTCCGGCCGATGAACCCCGAGGACGAACGGCAGTTCGCCCGAGCCGTCATCGGCCGGGTGCTCGACCATCACGCCCGGGCCCAGATCGCGGCCGGCCGCAGCCCGCTCGGCCCCGCCGAGGAGGAGGCCCTGCTCGACGCGGTCCACGCCGCCCTCTACGGGGTCGGGCGGTTGCAGCCGCTGCTGGACGACCCGGACGTCGAGAACATCGACATCAACGGCTGTGACCGGGTGTTCGTCGGGTACGCCGACGGCCGCGAGCAGCTCCTCGCCCCGGTGGCGGACTCCGACGAGGAGCTCGTCGACCTGGTCCAGCTGCTCGGGTCGTACGCCGGGCTCGCCTCCCGCCCCTTCGACAGCGCCAACCCGCAGCTCGACCTGCGCCTGCCGGACGGCAGCCGGATGTCCGCGGTGATGGGGGTGTGCGCCCGGCCGGCGGTGTCGATCCGCCGCGCCCGGCTGTCCCGGGTCCGCCTCGACGATCTGGTGACCAACGGGACGCTGACCCCGGAGGCCGCCTCGCTGCTGTCCGCCGCGGTCGCCGCGCGCAAGAACATCATGATCGCAGGAGCGACGAACGCCGGGAAGACGACCCTGCTGCGCGCCCTGGCGAACGAGATCCCCCCGGCCGAGCGGCTCGTCACCGTCGAGCGGGCGCTGGAGCTCGGACTCGGGGAGTTCGAGGATCTCCACCCGAACGTCGTGGCCTTCGAGGAGCGGCTGCCGAACTCCGAGGGCCTCGGCGCCATCGGCATGGCCGAGCTGGTCCGCCGCTCGCTGCGGATGAACCCGAGCCGGGTCATCGTCGGCGAGGTGCTCGGCGACGAGATCGTCACCATGCTCAACGCCATGAGCCAGGGCAACGACGGCTCGCTGTCCACCATCCACTCGAACTCCTCGCTGGAGGTCTTCAACCGGATCGCGACCTACGCCATCCAGTCCGTCGAGCGGCTGCCCCAGGACGCCACCGCCATGCTCGTGGCCGGGGCCATCGACTTCGTCGTCTTCGTCGAGCGCCGCAACGACTACGCCCGGGGCGGGCGGCTGCGGCGGATGGTCACCAGCGTCCGGGAGGTCAACGGCGTCGACGGCCGCGTCCTGTCGAGTGAGGTCTTCGCCGTCGACAGCGACGGGGAGCTGCGGCCCGCCGCACCCGTGTCGTGCCTGCCGGAACTCGTCGAGCACGGCTTCGTCCCCTCCGGGGGCTGGTCGTGACGGCCGGGGCGGTCCCGGCCGGAGCGCTGCTCGTCGTCTCGGTGAGCGTGAGCCCCGGGGTGCTCGCCGTCGTCGGTGCCGGTGCCCTGGCGGGCCTCGGCGTGGTGGCCGTCGTGGCCGGGCTGCGCGGGACCCCGCCCCGGCGAGGTGCGGACCGCGCCCGGGTGGGCGACGCCCTTGGCAGCCTGGCGAGGCGGGTGCTGCTGGCGGCCGCCCTGGGAGCCGTCGTCCTCGTGCTCACTCGGTGGGGGGTCGCCGCCGCGGCGACCGCCGGCGCGGTGCTCATGTGGGACCGGCTGGTGGGCGGCGGGGCCGAGGAGCGGCGGTCGATCGACCGCCTCGACGCCCTCGCGGCGTGGACGGAGTCACTGCGAGACACCATCGCCGGCGCCGTCGGCCTGGAGCAGGCCATCCCGGCGACCGCCCACGCCGCCCCGCCGGCCGTCGCGGGCCCGTTGCGGGCGCTGGCGGACCGGCTGGCCGTCCGGGTGCCGCTGCCGCAGGCCCTGCGCCGCTTCTCCGCCGACCTCGCCGACAGCGGAACCGACCTCGTCGTGGCCGCGCTGCTGCTCAACGCCCGGCTGCGGGGGCCGGGGCTGCGAGACGTGCTGTCGGCACTCGCGGTGTCCATCCGCGAGGAGGCGGAGGTCCGCCGCCGGATCGCGGCCGGCCGCCGCAGCACCCGGCGCAGCGTCCAGATCGTGCTGGTCGTCTCGGGCGCCTTCATGGTGGGACTGGCCGTGTTCAACCCCGCCTACGTCACCCCCTACGGCACCCCGTTCGGCCAACTCGTCCTCGTGTTCGTGTTCGCCCTGTTCGGGGCCGGCGTGCTGTGGATCCGCGGCCTCGCGTCCTACCGCCTGCCCGGACGGTTCCTCGCCACCGCGCCGGCCGGAGCGTCCGGACAGCCGACCGGGGGCACGCCGTGACGGCCGTGCTGCTCGCCGGAGCCGTCGCCGGGCTCGGCCTCGTGCTGGCAGTGAGCGCGCTCGTCGCCCGAGGCCCCTCCGGCCCGGTCGCCCTGGCCCGCCTGGACCTGGCCCGTGAGCGCCGCGGCCGCGCCGCCAGGCTGGCCGCCACCGCGATCCGGGACCGGACGGAGTCGCCGGCGGCCCGCCGCCTGGGAGCCGGGCTGGCCGATCTCCTGGCCTCCCGCGGGATCTCGCTCGATCCGGTCCGCCGGGACCTCGCGATCACCGGCCGGTCGCTGGAATCCCACCTCGCCCAGTCGCTGGCGACCGCCGCGGCCGGTTCGGTGTCCATCGGCGTCGCCGGTCTCGTGTGGAGTCTGGTCGTGAGCGGCACGGCGGTCACCGCCTTCCCGCTCGCCGGGCTCGCCGCGGGCGGGCTGGTGGGCGCCGTCCTGCCGACGGTCGCGGTGCGCACCCGGGCGACGGAGCGGCGCGGCGACTTCCGGCACACCGTCGGCGCCTTCCTCGACCTGGTGGCGCTCAACCTGGCCGGCGGGCGCGGAGTGCCCGAGGCGCTGATGTCGGCGGCGGCGATCGGGGACAGCCCGGCCATGCAGGCGATCACCCGGACCCTCGAGGACGCCCGGCTGCAGGGGATCACGCCGTGGGCGGCGCTCGGCCGGCTCGGGGACGAGCTGGGCATCGAGGAGCTCGTCGACCTGGCGTCCGCGCTCGGCCTGGTCGCCGACGACGGCGCGAAGATCCGGGACTCGCTCGCCGCCCGGGCGGCCACCCTGCGGCGGCGGGAGCTGGCCGACCTCGAGGGAAAGGCACAGGAGCGGTCCCAGACCATGCTGCTGGCCCAGTTCCTCATGTGCGCCGGGTTCCTGGTCTTCCTCATCTACCCCCCGCTGGCCAACGTCCTCGCGAGCGAGGCGCTGTGACCGCGCCCGTGACGACGCCCGGCCGTCCCGACCCCACGGCCCGACAGGAAGGACACCACCATGCGAAGCCCCCGGCATTCGACCCGCCCGTCGTCGAACCCCGCGATCCGGCTCGGCGCGGTGCTGGTCGCACTGAGCCATCGCCACCGGCAGCGGGCGGCGCCCGACCGGGGCGCCTCGCTGGTCGAATGGGTGATCATCACTGCCGCCCTGATCGTCATCGGTGGCCTGGTGGTCGTCGCCCTGCAGCAGGTGATCACCGACGCCGCGGACAACATCCAGATCCCCTGACCCCCCGGCGCCGGGACGGCGGGGTCTCGTCCATCGAGCTGGTCCTCTACACCCCGATCCTCATGCTCGTCGTGTTCCTCGTCGTCCAGTTCGCCACCGTGGGTCTGGCGCACCAGGTCGCCCAGGGAGCGGCCCGAGAGGCCGCGCGGGCCGCCCGGGCGGCGGGCGGCGACGGCCTCGGGGCGGCCGAGGCCCGCGGCGAGACCTACGCCCGCAGCGTCGGGCGCGGATTCCTCGACGACCCGGTGGTGGATGTCCGGCTCAGCGGCCCGCAGGCGGTCACGGCCCAGGTGACCGGCACCGCCCGGACCATCGTGCCGGGGCTCGGCGGCCGGGTCGACGTCAGCGTCACCGGCCCGGTGGAGGTGTTCCGCCCCGATGACTGAGCGTTCCGTCCGACGCCGGACCCCCGGCAGAGCGCCCGGCGAGGCGGGGTCGATGGCCGTCGAGCTGGTGCTCCTGGCCCCGCTGCTGGTGGCGTTCCTCATGCTGGTCGCCGCCTTCGCCCGGTACGTGGCCGTCGAGGGCGAGGTCGAGGCGGCCGCCCGGGAGGCCGCCCGGGCCGCCAGCCTCGAGCGGTCCGCACCCGCCGCGGCCGGTTCGGCGGAGCGGACGGCCGCCGCGGCGCTGCCGCCCGGGGCCCGGTGCACGGCACCCGCGCTCGGCGGGTCCTTCACCGAGGGCGGCGTGGTCACCGTCGAGCTGTCCTGCCGGGTCGACCTGTCGGACCTGGGGCTGCTCGGCCTGCCGGGCAGCATCACGCTCACCGGGACCAGCGCCGCCCCGCTCGAGACGTACCGGAGGGTGGAATGAGGCGACTCCTCGGCAGCCGGCGAGGGCGCGGCGACCGCGGGTCGGCCACGGCGTTCGTGGTGGCCGTCACCGGGGTGCTGCTGCTGACCGCAGGGCTCGTCATCGACGGCGGGCAGGCGCTCAACGGCCGGGCCCGGGTGGCCGACGACGCGGAGCAGGCGGCCCGCGCGGCGGCCGACCAGATCGACGTCGCCGCCCTGCGCGGCACGGGGGAGGTCCGGCTGCGACCGGACGCCGGCGGGGCGGCCGGTTCCCTGCTCGCCGCGCGCGGGTACGGCGGCGGGCAGTACGCCGTGAGTGTCGGCGCCACGACCGCGACCGTCACCGTGACCGACACCGTGCCGACCGCATTCCTCCTCCTGGTCGGGTACCGCGAGTTCACGGTCACGGCGTCCGCCACGGCCGAGGCGACCACGCCGTGACCGCCTCCCCCGGTCGTCCGACCCGCGACGTGCCCCGGCTCCCGGCGCAGCGGTTCGCCGAGCCCACCCTGGCGCGGCCACCCCGGCGGCCGCTGCGGGCGTTCGCCGCAGCCGTGCTGCTGGTCGCCCTCGTCGTGGCGGTGCCCGCGGCGCTGGTGACGTGGGCGGGCCCGCCGCCGGTCCCGACCGCGCTGCCGGACCGGGACAGCCTCACCCGGCCGGTCGACGTGGACGTCCTGCTCGGGGTCCTCGCCCTCGTCGTGTGGCTGGCCTGGCTCCAGTTCGTCGTGAGCGTGGCCGTCGAGGCGGCGGCGGCCGTCCGCGGCGGCGTCCTCGCGCCGTCGCTGCCGCTGGCGGGGCCTTCCCAGCGACTGGCCCGGTCCCTGATCGCCGCCCTACTGCTGTCGTCGGCGCTGGCGGCGCAGGCCTCGAGCGCGAGCGCGGCGGTCCTCGACGCCCTCGCCGAACCGCCCGGACCGGCTGGAGCGAGCGTGACGGCCGCCGTCGAGTCCGGGACCGCGGCGCCCGGACCGGCCGCGACAGCCGCGCCGCCGTCGGCCGACGCCGGGTCCACCGCCGGTCAGGCGCCCGCGCACCCGCTGGCGGGCCTGCGGGTGTACACGGTCCAGGCACCCGAGGGCCGCTACCACGACAACCTCTGGGACATCGCCGAGCGCTGCCTCGGCGACGGGCGCCGCTACCAGGAGATCTACGACCTCAACGCCGGGCGGGAGCAGCCGGACGGCCGCCGCCTGGAGCTGGCCCGGCTCATCCACCCGGGCTGGCAGCTCGTCATGCCGGAGGACGCGGTCGGCGTCGACCGGCTCCCGGTCGCCCCCGCCGAGGCCCCCGCCCCCCCGCTCCCCGATCACCCGGAACCGCCCGGCGACCCCGGTCCGGGACCCGACCCGGGCGTCGGCAGCGGCGGGACGGGGCCTGCCGGGGGCGGTCAGGACAGCTGGTTCCAGAGCTTCGCCGACGACCCGGCCGGGGCCGCCACGGCCGCGGTGACCGATCCTCCCGCAGGCTGGCTCGGTGGCGGCCTGCTCGCCGCGGCGGTCGCGGGCCTGGTGGCAGCGGGCCGGCGCGGGCGGGGCGGGCAGCCCGCACCCGAGGCGGCCGTGGCGACCGAGATCGCGCTCCGACTGGCGGCCGACGAGCACCGGTCCGCCCTCGTCGACCGTGCGCTGCGGCTGCTCGCCCATCGCTGCGCCGAGAGCCGCCGGGAGGTCCCGGGCGCCTTCGCGGCGATCATCGACGACGACGGGATCGAGCTCCGGCTGTCCCCCGCGGACACCTCGCCCCCGGCACCCTGGGAGCCTGCCGACGAGGGGCGGGCCTGGCGACTCGCCGCGTCCGCCCTGCCTCGTCGCCCGCTGCCGGACGCCTCGCCGCTGCCGTACCTCGTCGGCATCGGCCGGGACACCGGTGCCCGGGACGTGCTCCTGAACCTCGCCGCCGCCGGCGGCGTGGTGGCGCTCACCGGGTCGGCCGCGGTCACGCGCGAGGTGGCGGCCGCCGTGGCCGTGCAGCTCGCCGTCCACCCGTGGTGCGACGCCGCGCGCGTCGTGGCGACGGTGCTGCCCGCTGCGGCCGGCCCGGCGTCGGGAGATCGTCTGCGGTCGGCCGCCGACCTCGGGGAAGCCGTGGGGGACGGCGGCCCCGGGCACCCGGAGGACGTCCTCACCGGTCGCCCCGGCATCCCCGCGGAGGACCTCCCCCTCGCCCTCGTCGAGGCCCCCGCCGCCCCCGCCGACCAACGCGCCCTCGTCGCCCTCGCCGACCGCGGGGAGCAGGTGGCCGGGGTGCTGGCCCTGGGTCCGGTGCCCGGCGCGCGCTGGGAGCTGGCGGTCGACGACGCCGGGAACCTCGCAGCGCCGCTGCTCGGGCTGGAGGTCCAGGCGAACCGCCTGACCGACGACCAGGCGACGGCGGTCGAGACGCTGCTGGCGGCGGCGCGGCGCGGCGCGGACCGCGAGGGCGACCCCGCGGGGGCGACCGGCCGCCCCCCAGTCCCCCCGGCCCGCCCCGGGACCGACGACGCCGCCTGGCCCGCGGCACCGGCCCGGGTCGGCCTGCTCGGGCCGGTCGCGGTGCGAGCCCCGGGTGCGGTCGACCCGGAGCGGCGGGAGCTGCTCGAGGACGTCGTGGTCCACCTGGCCGCGCACCCCGGCGGCGTCCACCCGGCGGTGCTGGCTGCCGCGGTCTGGCCGCGCGGGGTCGGCGACGAGGTCCGCGACGCCGCGGTCGCCCGGGCCCGGGACTGGCTGGGCACCGACGAGAGCGGGTGCCACCGGCTCAGCGTGACCGCCGACGGCCGCCTCGGTCTCCGTGACGTGGCCGTCGACCTCGACGTCCTCCACGCGTTGCTGGCCCGCAGCCGCTCGGAGTCCGGCACGGCGGCCGAGGCGGCCCTGTTGCGACGCGCCCTGCGCCTGGTCCGGGGCGAGGTGCTGCACCCCCGTCCGGCCGGCCGGTTCACCTGGCTGGCGGCCGAACCCCTGGAGCGGCGGACGGTGGGGCTCGTCATCGACGCCGCCCACCGCCTGGCCCAGCTCGACCTCGACGGCGACCCGCCGGCCGCGTCCGAGGCCGCCCGCACCGGCCTGCGGTGCTGGCCGGCGGCTGACGTGTGCTGGCAGGACCTGCTGCACGCCGAGCACCGGATCGGTGGCCGGCCGGCCGTCGCCGAGGCGGCCGACGAGATGCGGCGCACCTACCGCGACCTCGGGGTCGAGCCGCTGCCGGAGACGCTCGCCCTGCTCGTGGACCTCCACCCCAGCCTCGCCGGCGCCCGCTGACGCGGGCCGCCGGGGGCGCGAGGTCAGGCCCCGACGGCCTCGCGCTCGTCGGTGTCGCGGGTGCCGTCGGCGGTCCCGGCGGCGTCGAGACCGCCGTCGAGCCGCTCGGCCAGGCCCGGCACCCGGACGAGGGCGCGGCGGTCGTGGACGCCGAGCTTGTCGTACGCGAGCTGGAGGTGGACCTCGACGGTCCGGCGGGACAGGCCCAGGCGCTCGGCCGCCTCGGCGTTGCTGAGCCCGCGCGCGACGAGCGCGACGACCTGACGCTGGCGCCCGGTGAGGGCGGCGAGGTGCTCCGGGGTGGGCGTGACCGGCCCCGGCCGCTGGCCCTGGCCGCCGTCCGACCCGGTGGTCGGCGACCCCACGTCGTCGAGGTCCGCCAGCAGGCGGGCGCGCGCGTTCAGCACGATCGTCCGCACGCTGGTCGCGCCCACCCTCTCCAGCCGGTCGGCGACCCGCTCCAGAGTCCCGGCGGAGCCCGCGGCCATGGCCCGGACGGCGTCGAACATGCCCAGCAGAGCCGGCCCCTGCAGCTGCCGGGCGGCCACCGACATGTGACGCGCCGCCTCGCGTGCCCCGCCGATCCGGGCGAGGTGCAGGTAGGCCCAGGCGGCGTCGTGGTGGGCCCCGCCGGCCGCCGATCCCCGGGCCCCGCGCAGCAGCAGTGCCCGGGCCTCGACCTCGTCGCCCTCGGCGTGGGCCAGCAGCCCGCGCACGGTGTCCACGGTCGACAGCCGGTCGGCCAGCGGGCCGACGGCCTCGATCCGGGCCAGTGACTCCCGAGCGGCGGCGACGGCTCCGGTGTCGAGCTGGGAGCGGGCGAGCACGGCCAGGCCGAGGATCTGGGCGCTCGGCCCGCCCCCGCACTGGATCTCGTCCATGAGGGCGACGGCGTCACGCATCACGGTGACGGTCGCCTCGGGGCACCCGGCGAGATGCTCGATGACCCCGAGGGCGAACGCCCACGACGCGGCGGCGACCGGGCGGTCGTCGAGCAGGGCGAACTCGTACTGGCGGCGGGCCCGGCGCCGGGCCGCGTGCAGGCCGCCGGCGTGGGCGGAGGCGATGGCCGAGTAGCTGTACACGGCGTGCCGGAAGTGGCCGTACCGCTGGGACGCGAGGTCGACGTCGGTGAGGCGCCGCGAGACCTGAACGGCGTCCACCGGCCGTCCGGCCCGGACGAGGGCGGCGATGCGCAGCCCCAGGGTCTCGACCCGGTCGAGCGGCAGCGACGCCGACGCGGAGAGCGCCTCGTCCACCCGGTTGGTCGACAGCAGGATCGAGCCCCGCAGCGCCGTCAGCGTGATCCCCACCTGCGAGGACGCCGGCAGGGTGGCGGACACCGCACGGGCGATCCGCTCGGCGTCGTCCAGACGCGCGTGGTTGAGGTACAGCTCGAGGGCGCCGTCGACGACCGCCTGCACGGCATGGCGTGTCGCCCGCACCCCCTGGCGCCACGGGGCGCTGCCGTCCTGGCGGCGCATCAGCCGCACCGCCTCCTCCGCCCAGGGCGACTGCCTGCCGGCCTCGCCCGCGAGCCGCACGAGATCCTCGGCGAGCCGGGCGTCACCGTGCCGGCAGGCCGTCCCCACCGCGTCCTCCAGCATGCCGACGGCCGGGCCTTCCCCCGCGCTCACCAGCCACCGCAGGGCCCGGATCCGGTCGAGGTCGGCCGCCGGGCCGGTGGACAGCATCGCGGCGGCAAGGTCCCGCAGGAGATCGCGCCGGGTCCCGGGGGGCAGGGCGGAGCGGATGCCCGCGCCCACCCAGGGGCTGGCGTGAACGAGGCGGTCGCACCCCCCCTCGCGCTCCACGGTGACCGTGGACGTGGCGAGGGCGTGCTCGACGGGATCGCGCCCGAGCAGTCGCTCGACCACGTCGACCCGCACCGGCCCGTCGGCCACCGCGAGCAGCCGCAGGACCGCCCGCACGTCCTCGGGCACCGCCGACGTCAGCCCCGAGACGGTGAGCGCCCACGGGATGGGCGGGTCACCGACCAGGCGCAGCCGCCCCGAGGGGTCCTCCCGCAGCGCGCCCTCGGCGGCGGCCTGCCGGCAGAGCTGGACGACCAGCCCCGGCCGGCCGCCGGTGTCGCGCTGGATGCGGGCGGCCGTGTCCCCCGCCACCGGCTCCCGGAGCACGTCGCTGGCGAGGACGAGGACGTCAACCACGTCGAAGGGGCCGATCCGGACGACGCGGGACGACAGCTCACCGCGGAGGGCGTCCATCTCGTCCGGGACCTCGGCGCCGGCCGGGGTCGACAGCACCAGCTGCGCCCCGGGGTCTGTCGCGCTGCCCCGGCACAGCCTCGTGAGGCACGCCGGGTCGACCAGGTGGGCGTCGTCCACCACGACCACGGGCCCGTCGGGGGCACCCGCCGTCACCGACCCAGCGCCGACCGCCACGCTCCGCCCTCGCCCGCGCAGCCGGGCCACGCTCTCGGCCAGCACCGTGCTGCGACCGGCCCCGGCCGGACCCACCACCTCCACCAGGCGCACCCCGGGGTCCGCCAGCGCGACGACGACCTCGTCGACCGCAGCGAGCAGCCGCGGCTGGACCCGGCCGGCGGGGATGGCTGCCGGTGTTCGGGGGGTCGCCTCCGGGCCGCCGCCTCGCACCATGCGCCTGCCTCCCTGCCCCGTGGCCCCAACCCGGGCAAATCGTGGCGTGTCCGGCAGGCAGGCGGCACCCGGGACGATCCGGTTTCGAGGATCCTCGAAACCCTGCGACGCGCGGCCGGGCCTCCTCGCAGGTCGTTCCGGGCGAGATCGACACGTCAGGGTACGTAGTCCCGCCACACGTCCTCCGGCCGGCACTAGGTAGTCCTCCCGGGTGGGGTGGGCTGCGTCGTGGAAGGAGGCGTCGACCACCGTGCGTGTTTCCCTCACCCTGTGCGACGGGCGCACCGGCGGAGCCCGGGACCTGCTCGTCGAGGCCACCGCCGAGGACGAGGTCGGGGCACTGCTGCCGGAACTGCTCCGGTGCCTGCCCGAGGCGGGTGCGGTCGTCGAGCACCCGGCGTTCGCGGCCCGGACCCCGGTCTGGGTGGACGGCCGCCGCGTGGACCGGGGGGCGAGCCTGCGTGCCGCGCGCGTGTTCCCCGGCAGCGTCGTCACGCTCCACGAAGCGCCGCGCCCGGCCGGGGCGCCGGCCGGCTCGCTGGAGCTGCGCGTCGTGGGCGGCCCCGGCGCCGGGCGCGTGCACCGGCTGTCCCTCGGTGACACGGTGGTCGGGCACGGCGCGGCCGGGGTCTCCCTCCCGGACCTTCACCTGCCCCCGGACGCTCTGCGCGTCCGGGTGAGCGCCGCCGGCGCGGCGACGGTGACTGCCGCGCCGGGCGTGCCGGCTCGCCTGGAGGCCGAGGGGCTCGAGTCCGGCGTCGAGACCGCGTGGCCGGAGGGGACGGTGCTGGTGGCGGGCGACTCCGCACTCGCCCTGGCGCCCGTGGCGGCACCGGACGCCGACGTGTCGCCGTCCGCGGACCGCCTCGGCCTGGACGTCAACCGCCCGCCCCGGCTGCTGCCGCCCGACCGGAGCCGGCGGTTCAGCCGCCCCCGGCCGGTGCGTGACCTCGTCAAGCGGCCCCTGCCGTGGCTGGTCGTTCTCGCACCGATGGTCATGGTGGTCCCGATGTACTTCTTCTTCGGGTGGCGGGTGCTGTTCTTCGCCCTGCTGTCCCCGCTGCTGGCGCTGGCCAACTGGCTGAGCGACCGGCGCGGTTCCCGGCGGGCCTATCTGGAGGACGTCCGCCGCTTCGCCGACCAGGACGCCGACGTCGACCACCGGGTCGCCGAGGCCCTGCGCCGGGAGCAGCTCGAGCGTCGGTTCCGCTCGCCCGACCCGGCCGACCTGCTGCTCACCGCGCTCGGGCCGGGTGGTCGGCTCTGGGAGCGCCGGCACCGCGATCCGGACCGGCTGCGCCTGCGGCTGGGGACCGCCGACACGGTCGCCGACGTCGAGGTCGCCGACCCGGGCCTGCGGGACGACCCGCACGCCGAGCCGCCGCCGCCGCGGCAGGTGACCGATGTGCCGGTCACCGTCGACCTGCCCGCGACCGGGGTGATCGGCGTCCACGGCCAGCACGCGGTCCGCCTCGCCCAGTGGCTCACCGCCCAGGCCGCGGTCCTGCACTCGCCACGGGACCTGCGGGTCGTGTGCCTCACCGACCGCGACGGCGAGGACCGCTGGGGCTGGCTGCGGTGGCTGCCGCACGCCGGCACGGTCGACGTGGCGGTCGGCGCCCTGGTCGGCACGGACCAGGAGTCGATCGGCCGGCGCCTGGCCGAGCTGACGGCTCTCGTCACCGAGCGGCTCACCGCGAGCGGCGCGGGCGGGCGCGGCTGGCGCCCGCCGGCGCCCGACGTGCTGCTGGTCCTGGACGGTGCCCGGCGGCTGCGGGCGTTGCCGGCGGTGGTGCAGCTGCTCCGCCAGGGCCCGGCGGCCGGGATCCACCTGTTGTGCCTCGACGACGAGGAGGCGCTGCTGCCGGAGGAGTGCCGGGCCGTCGTCGAGGCCGCGGACCGGGTGTCCCTGCGGGTGACCGGCGCGGAGTCCGTGACCGGAGTCCGCCCGGACCTCGTCGACCGGGCCTGGCCCGAGCGGGTCGCCCGCGCGCTGGCGCCGCTGCGCGACACCACGCCCGAGGCCGACGCCTCCGGCGGCATCCCGGCGCAGGCCCGACTGCTGGAGGTGGCCGGACTGGAGCCGCCGACCGCCGACGCCGTGCGCGCGCGATGGCGACGCGACGGGCGGACCACCCGGGCGGTGCTGGGGATCGGCTTCGACGGGCCGTTCCACCTCGACCTGCGCCGCGACGGCCCGCACGCCCTCGTCGCCGGGACCACCGGCTCCGGGAAGTCGGAACTGCTGCAGACACTCGTGGCGTCCCTGGCGATCGCCAACCGGCCGGACTCGCTGACGTTCGTGCTCGTCGACTACAAGGGCGGGTCGGCGTTCACGGACTGCGCCCGGCTGCCGCACACCGTCGGGATGGTCACCGACCTCGACGAGCACCTGGTCCAGCGCGCCCTGGTGTCGCTGTCCGCCGAGCTGCGCCGGCGGGAGCACCTGCTGGCCGTACCGGGCGCGAAGGACCTCGAGGACTACTGGGCGCTCCAGTCCGCCGACCCCGCGCTGCCGGCGATCCCCCGCCTGGTCCTCGTCATCGACGAGTTCGCCAGCATGGTCGCCGAGCTGCCGGACTTCGTCAGCGGCCTGGTGTCGCTCGCGCAGCGAGGTCGTTCCCTCGGCATCCACCTGGTGCTGGCGACCCAGCGGCCCAGCGGGGTGGTGAGCGCGGACATCCGGGCGAACACCAACCTGCGGATCTGCCTGCGGGTGACGGACGACGCCGAGAGCCGCGACGTCATCGACGCCCCGGACGCCGCGGCGATCGGCAAGGACCAGCCGGGCCGGGCGTTCGTCCGGACCGGGGCGACCAGCCCCCTGCCGTTCCAGGCGGGCCGGGTCGGGGGACGGCGTCGGGTGGTCGCGGATCCGGCCCCGGACGGCGTCCCGGCCGGACCGCCGCCGCTGGCCTGGCCGCTGCCGTGGACCTCGCTCGGGCTGCCGGCCCCCCGGCGGCCGGAACCCACGACGGCCGTGCGGGAGACCGACGAGGGCGAGACCGACCTCTCGGCGCTGGTCGAGGCCGTCCGCGAGGCGACCGCGGCGGCGCGGGTGCCAGGGCAGCCGAGCCCGTGGCTGCCGGCGCTGCCGGCGGTGCTGCGGGCGGACGACCTCGCCGGACCCGCGGGCGCCGACCTGCCCGACGGCGCCGTGGCGTGGGCCCTGGACGACCTCCCGGCGGAGCAGGCGCAGGCCCCCCGCGCGTTCCGGCCGGGCCGCGGCGGGCACCTGTACGTCGTGGGCGGCGCCGGGACCGGGCGGTCCACGGCGCTGCGGACCGTCGCGGTCCAGCTGGCCCGGACGCACTCGTGCGCGGACCTGCACCTGCACGCCCTGGACTGCGGCGGCGGGGCCATGCTGGCACTGTCGGAGCTGCCGAACGCCGGGGCGGTGGTCCAGCGCACCGAGGCCGAGCGCGCCGACCGCCTGCTGCGCCGCCTCGTCGAGGAGGTCGGCCACCGGCAGGACCTGCTGGCGGCGGGCGGCTTCGCCGACATCGACGAGCAGCGGGCGGCGGCTGCGGCGGGCACCCGGCTGCCCTACGTCGTCGTGCTGCTCGACCGGTGGGAGGGTTTCCTGGCCGGTCTCGGCGAGGTCGACGGCGGGCGGCTGAGCGAGGACGTCCAGTTCCTGCTGCGCGAGGGGGCGTCGGTCGGGGTCCAGCTGGTGGTGAGCGGGGACCGGAGCCTGCTCCTCGGCCGGGTCGGCGCCCTCGTGGAGTCCAAGCTGCTGCTGCGCCTGCCCGACCGGTCCGACGTCGCCCTGGCCGGGCTGTCGCACCGGCAGCTGCCCGCCGACCTGCCGCTCGGTCGTGGGGTGTGGGCGGGGTCGGCGGTCGAGACCCAGGTGGCCGTACTGGCCGTGGACAGCGGCCCGGACGGCGCGCCGGTCGCGGCGGGCGGAGCCGGGGAGTCGGCCGCCGTGCGCCAGGCCGGGGCCGCCTGCCATCGGCGCGACGCGGACGTTCCGGCCACCGCCCGGCCGTTCACGCTGCGCCCGCTGCCGGCGCGGATCGCGGCGGACGAGGTCCTCGCGGCTGCGATGCCCGGGGACCCGCTGTGGCTGCCGTTCGGTGTCGGCGGCGACGACGCCGGGCCCGTGGGGCTCGACCTGGCGGCGACCCCGGTCGCCCTGGTCGCCGGACCGGCCCGGTCCGGTCGCACCGGGTCCCTGCGGTGGCTGCTGGCGGCGGCCAGGGCCCGTGGCGTACCCGGCCTGGCGTGTCTCGCCCCCCGGACGGACGGCGCGCTGGCCGCCGACGCCGGCGACGCCTTCGTCGACCCGGCACTCGGCGTCCAGGCGGTCGTGGAGCGGATGCGGGCGCTGCCGCCGGGGTCGGTGGTCCTCGTCGACGACGCCGAGGCGTTCCGCGAGGGCGAGATCGCCCCCGCCGTGCAGGCACTGGTCCGGCAGGCCCGCGAGAAGCGGTGGGGCGTCGTCCTCGCGGGTCTCACGACCGAGCTGGGCAGCGGCTTCACCGGATGGCCGGCCGAGGCCCGGCGGGGGCGGCAGGGGGTCCTGCTGAGCCCGCAGCAGGTCGTCGACGGTGACGCGGTGGGGGCGCGGCTCACCCGGTCGATGCTGGCGACGCGGGTGCACCCCGGCCGGGGGCTGCTGGTCGCCGCCGGGACCGACCTGCGGCCGGTCCAGGTGCCCCTGGTCACCACCGCCGCCCGCCCAGAGCCCGCGACATGACCGGCCCGAACGTCTACGGTTACCGAGATCCGGGACCGTGCACCTAAGACCGTGCACCTAAGTAGGCGGCGGGGATGTGGCCCGGGGCGGCACGCTGCTCGGCGAGAGGCGCACCCTCACGCGGGCGCGCCGGGCGCGAGGGCGGTGGTGACGTGACGTTGCACGTGGAGTGGGAGGCGATCCGGGCGGCGCGGGAGAGCCTGCGCCAGGCCGAGGCGAGCTTCGGCGCGCTCGTCGCCCCCGTCGGCCGGGATGCGCGGTCCGCGGGCGAGGCGGCCGGGGAGTTCGCGGGGGGGCTGTCGCCGGGGGCGGAAGCGTTCGCGGACTCCTGGCAGGCAGTGCTCGCCGTGTGCCGTGACACGTGCGACATGACGGCAGCGAACCTGGGGAAGATGACGGTGAACCTCGAGGCGACGGATGCCGCGGCGGCCGGACCCGGCGGTTCGCGGCGGGGCCGGGGTGGGGCGGTGGACTGGTGAGCGGACACTTCCGGGTGGACGTGAACCCGGACGGCCTCGACGACGCGGCCGAGCGGCTGGGCCGGGTGCCGGCGGAGTTGGACACTGCGGCGGAGCAGGTGACAGCCGCCGGGTCGGCGGTCGGGGGCGGAGCGTGGCGGGGCGGCGCGGCGACCGTCGTGATCCCGGAGATCAACAGCCTGGCCCGGGCGGGCCGCGGATTCGCCGAGCCGGTCGGGGCGGGATCACGGGCGGTGGCGACGTTCGCCGACATCGCCCGGGAGGCGGTGGAGGTGCGGGTGCCGGACCTCAACCGCCGGTGGGAGCAGGCGCAGGCCGACCACGCGGCGGCGGTGGCGGCGGCGGACCGCAGCCACGAGTCGAACGTCGCGGGGATCGCCCGCGACACCACGCCCGGGATGCGGCGGATGCTGGTCCGGGAGTACGACGAGGCGGCGCGATCCGCGAGGTCGGCGGCGGGTCAGGACCTGCGAGGCACCCAGGGGGCACTCGAGGCGGAGTTCCAGCAGCTCAGGGACGACCTCACCCAGGCCGCCAAGACCGCCGGGGAAGCCCTCGCCACCGCGGTCGCCGTGCCCGTCCAGCCCGGCACCACCGACTACGACGCCGTGACCGCCGCCGCGGCCGGCCTGCCCGGCCTCGGGCTGGTCCGCGACCGCGAGCACAGCCGGCGGATGACGACCGACGCGACCCGCGTCGCCGACGAGCTCCTCGAGTTCACGGGCGCCGAGCCGGGGCTGGTGGAGCTGTCGGACGACGCCCTCGGCCTCCTGGCCGCCCACGCCGGCGACCTGGTGTTCGCGGCCGAGCTGTTGCGCCGCCTGGGCCCGGAGGCGACGGCGGCGCTGCCGTACGCGCTGTCCTTCGACTACCAGGTGCAGACGGAGCTGGCGCGAGACACGGACGGTCACGAGGCCCTCGTCGACCGGCTGCGGATCCGGAACCGCGAGGCGTACACGGCCCTCGGCACCGTGCTGGCGACGGCGTCGACGCCCGACGGACTGGACCCCGACTGGGTCGACGAGTACCTGGAGTCCTCCCGCAGCATCGGCTACGCGGGCGTCACCGAGCCGCTGCGACTCGCGCTCGAGGTCGACCCGGACCTCGTGGTGGGCTCCAGCCTCAGCGTCCCGCTGTTCCGGGCCGTCGTCGACCACCGCCGCGACGACCCCCACGACCACGGTCTCGCTCGGGAGTTCTTCTATCCGCTGGGCACGGACCCCCTGGGGTTCAGCGATCGCGACCAGGACGTCCGCGCCGAGGACCAGGTCGTGCTGGCGCTGCGGG
>JBHJOS010000109.1:0-75211 GCA_050329415.1 Kineosporiaceae bacterium | reverse complement strand
GGTCCGTTCACGGCGAACGTGATGGCGCCGCTCAAGGTGCGGGACTGGGAGACGTTCCGGCTTCAGTTGGGCGAGGCCGAGGCGATGGGGGTCGACGCGGTCAGTGTGGACGTGTGGTGGGGGGAGGTGATGGCCGAGGAGGGTTCCCCGGCGTGGTCGTACTACGACGAGATCTTCGCTGTGATCAAGGACGCGGGGTTGAAGATCGTGCCGATCCTGTCGTTCCACGAGTGCGGCGGGAATGTCGGGGACGACGTCAACGTCGAGATCCCGGGGTGGGTGTGGCCGAAGTACGAGAACGTGACCGTCGTGAACGACGTCGTGGGTTCGGTGACGCTGGGTCCGAAGGGGTTGCAGCAGGTCAGTGAGTACGGGAACGCCTCGGCGGAGGCGATCGCACCGTGGGGTTCCGCGGTGGCATTGCAGGAGTACGCGGCGTTCGTGCGGGCGTTCGTGGCCAGGTACGGGGAGGAGTACGCCGACGACATCCTGGAGATCAACGTGTCGTTGGGGCCGGCCGGGGAGGCCCGGTACGCGTCGTACAACAAGCACGACCAGATCTTCAACGAGCGCGGGGAGGTGATCGAGAACCGGGTGGGGTATCCGACCCGGGGTGGGTTGCAGGCGTACTCGGAACTGGCCGGGCAGAGCCTGCGGGACTGGGCGATCCGCAAGTACGGGGACCTGGCCGGGGTGAACCGGGCCTGGAACACGGAGCTGGGCTCGATCGACGACATCCGGCCACCGGCGGAACCGCAGCACTTCTTCGCCTCGAACGACCACCGTCTGCATCAGTACGGCCGGGACTTCTTCGACTGGTACAACGGGTCGCTGGTGTCCCACGGGCACCGGGTCCTGGCCGCGGCGCTGACCGCGTTGGGTGACGCGTTCCCGGCCGCGGACTTCGGATACAAGATGCCCGGGATCCACTGGACGGCCGGGCACCCGGAGTACCCGTTCGCCGCCGCGCTTGCGGCGGGGCTGATGCGGACCAGCGTCCCGTGGGACGACGCCCACGGTCACGGGTTCCACGACATCGTCAACCTGGCCCGGCAGGTGCAGGACCTCACCGACCGGCTGGTGGTGCTGCACTTCACGTGCCTGGAGATGGCCAACGACAACATCGCCCCGGAGTACAAGCTGCCCCAGGACCTGGTGTTCTGGATCGCCCAGCTCGCCGAGCGCCTCGGCGTCACGATCAAGGGCGAGAACGCGCTGAACAGCGGGGTGTGGTTCGACTCCGGCTGGGAGAACATCGAGAACGCGTTCCGTCACGCCCCCTACCAGGGCCTCACCGTCCTGCGCGTCGAGGACATCGTCAGCCACCCCCGCGACGAATGGGGCAATCCCGTCCCGGGCTGGGTCGGCCGCGACCGCGCCGCCCGCTTCATCACCGACCAGAAGGCACGCGACACCGACCCGCCGGACCAGGGCGACCACCGGACACCCACCAACCACGGCTCCCACGGGGACCCCGCAGGCGACGCCGGCGAGTCGTCGCGGTTGCTGGCGGCGGCGACGCATCCGGAGCTGGTGGAGTCGGTGGAGTACGCGACGCCTGCGGTGTGGCGTGACTCGGACGAGTGGGGCACGGTGGTCTGGCGCGTGAGCACGCGACCACCTGAGTTGATCTTCGCGTCGGGGTTCGAGCCGGTCGCGGCCTCGGCGGACGAGGACCCCCCGGCAGCGATCAACATCCTCGCTCACGCGTCGGCGGCTGCGAGCCGCTCTCCGTTGCTGGTCTCGACCAGTCGCTCGCCGATGGCCGCGGGTGGCTACTTCTTCAGCGAGGGTCGGCGCTACCTCTACGCGATCCGGGCACCGGGTGGGATCGACGTGCCGGCCACGCTGACCGCGGCCGGGTCGACGGCCATTGCGCCCCTGGTGTCCGACGCCACCGACGCCGAGCAGTACATCGGGCAGCACTCCGAGGAGTTCGACGACTTCTCGGACTGGATCGCCTGGGACCGGGAGGTCGCCTTCCCGGGCGGCATCTCCACGGCCCACGTCGTCGGCGTCTTCCCCGAGAAGGAGGGGGCCACCGACGACGAGATCACTCGTTCCGGCCTCGGGTTCGTCCTAGACGACTTCGTGCCCAACCCGGCCCACCAGGGCGAGCTCGCCCCCGTCCGGCTGATCTCGGAGACCGGCACCGATCACCAGGCCTCACCTTCGGCGCTCGGCGACGACCAGGGAGACCAGGGAGACCAGGGAGACCAGAGAGACCAGGGCGATGACGTCCTGCCTTCGGGTCATGGTTCGTTCGGACAGGCCGGCGACGGCCCGCCCGGCGAGGCCGGGCTGGAGTGGGTCGGGGGCCGGACGGACCGGATCCCGCCCGGATGGTCCGACGCCTTCCGGGAGGCCTACCGGCGGGTGGTCGACGAGGTGGCCCGTCCGCTGACCGGTGCCCTCATGACCGGCGACCTCCCGGCCGAGCGCCGCGCCCAGGTCAAGCAGGCCCTGCATCACCTGTACACGGACCTCGGTCATGCCCTGCTGCGACCCGTCGTCCGGGGCACCGAGGCGGACCGGCCGTTCGGCGGCTTCGTGGGGTCGACCGCTCAGCTCCGGCTGGAACGCCGCCTCGCCCGCCTCCGGCGGGAGTTCGCGGACGAGATCGCCCACGGTCGCCAGGCGGACATCTCGGGGCCGCCGGGTGGGTCCGACCTGCCCGCGATTCTCGACACCACGGTGGCCACCCTGGCCGGGGACCCGTCCGTGACCGCCGAGCGCTTCCTGTTCGCCGCCTCCCCGGTCCGGCCCGACGGCACTCGACCCGGGGTCCACATCCTGGGTCTCGCGCAGAACGGCGCGACCCTGGCCGCGGTGGTCTACCACCTGGTCCGGCGCCGGGCGGGCCAGCTCGGGGTGTCGATCGACGTCGGGTACGAACTCCCGGTGGCGCGGCACTCGACGGGCAGGCTCGGTGCCTCGAGGTTCGAGCCCACGCTGGATTCGGGGCGGGTCCAGCCCGGGGACACCGTCGTGCTCGTCGACGACGGGATCGGGGGCGGCTCCAGCATCGACACCGCGCTGGCCGCCGTGGCCAGGGACTACGGCGAGGACGTGAACCGCTACATCGTCGTCCCGCACTTCTTCGACCGCGGCCCCAGGGCCGTGTGGCGTGGCGTTCCCGTCCTCATGCTCGCGCGGACCAACGCCCTGGGAATCCTCACCCGGCCCGAGTCGCCTCCGGCGACACCCTCGGCGCTCGGGACGCTGGTGGGCGAACTCGTGGCGGCGGGCGGCGATGTCGCGCGGGGCCTCGAGCGCGGTTTCGGGACGGGCTTCGAGTCCTGGGACCCCGGGGCCGCGTTCCTCCGACTGGGCGACGCCGGCGGACACGGCGTCCTCCGGTTGTCGTGGCCGGGCCGGGAGCCGGTCCTCGCCGTGCTGCGGCGGGTCGAGGGCACCTGGTGGCTGCAGTACCCGGCCGCCGGCCCGGAGATGGCCATGACCATCGACTCGCTGCTCCAGTGGATCGCGGCCGTCGGGTTCGACCCCGTCAGCCGCACCCGGGCGACCTTCAGCGTCCTCCCGGTGGGCACCCGGCCGTTCGTCCGGCCGCACCAGGCGCTCCTGCCACCCGCTGCGCCGGGAGAAGGGGCGACTGCCGGCGAGCCGTCGGCGTCCTCCGGCCCGCTGCTGCCCGCCGGCCCACCCGCACCCCACGGCCCGCCGGCGCCCGTCGGATCGTCGGCTCCCACCGGATCGCCGGCGCCCGGGGCGACCGGTGACCTGTCGTCGCCCGGCGATGCCGGGACGCCCGGGACGGGCACCCTCGCGCCGGCCGTCCTCGCGCAGCGGGACCGCCTGCTCGGCGACGTGGTCGTCGGCCACGGTGCCGGCGCCCTCCTGGTCCTGCGACCCGAGACGTTCGTCGGCCTGTGGAGCCCGGTGGACCGGGAGGCGCTGGCGGCGGTCCTGGCAGAGGTCCCCGGTCTTCGTCTCGCCGTCGTGGGCGACGTCGCTGAGGTCGACCTGTCCGGTCTCGACCTGCGCGACGCCGACCTGTCCGGCGCCGTGCTCCACAACGTCAACCTCTCCGGCGCGGACCTGCGCGGGGCCCGGCTCGCGGACGCCGTCCTCGATCAGGTCCGGCTCACCGGTACCGCACTGCACGGGCCGGACCTGGCCCGCGCCCGCCTCCGGGCCGAGGACGTGCTGTCCGGCTGGAGCCTGACCGACGGCCCGCCGGACTGGACCGTCGGGGCGCGTCTCGACCTGCTGGTCCGGGCCGCGGTCCGGGACCGGGTCGAGCAGGCGCTGGCGACCGGAACCGGGGCCGGCGGCCTGTACCTCCGTGGCCGGCCGCTGGCCACGCGCCGTGGCGGGCTCGCCCCGGACGTCGGCGAGGGGATCAACCCGCGGGAGGTGGACGCCTACGGCGAGGTGACGATCGAGGTCGAGCACGGACCGGGCCGCGGCGGGGCGGGCCGGACCTCGGTGCGCGTGCTCGTGCGAGGCCCGCTGGCTCCGCTGGTGCAGGTAGCCGGGGTGTGGCGACCGCTGGCCGGGACCGCTCCCGTCGACCTCCTACCGGGCGCCGCCGACCCGGCGAGCATCGGGATCGATCCGCTGCGTCTCGGCTGGGCGACCGGGAGGGGCACGGCACCCGGAGGGCGGGTCCGCGGGCTGGAGGAGTTCGTCGGGTCGCCGGGGGACGGCCCGGCCGTGCTCGACCTCTCGGGGCTGCGCCGGGGCGGGCTGCGGCACCCGGAACTCATCCTCGGGGACCTGGCCACCCTCAACGAGCGGTACCCCGGGATCCGGGTCTCCGCCCGGGGTGCGGACCTTCGCGGGCTCGACCTCGGCGGCGCGTACCTGTACCGGGCGGATCTGGCGGGGGCGAGGCTGGAGGGCACGAACCTGCGCGGGGCGACGCTGCTCGGAGCCCGGATGGGCGGCACCCGGATCGCGACCTGGCAGGTGGTCGGGGCCGCCCTCGAGGTCGCGCTGGACGACCTCCCGGAGTTCTCGCCGACCCGGTGGCGCGTCGACAACGACCTGCGGGACGCGGTCCGCTGGGACCTCGACCGGGCCGCCGCGCCCCTGCCGGCAGCGGACCTCACCAGGCCGCTCACCGTCCTGGACCTGGCCCGGTTGTACGGCGCACTGCCCGCGGAGGGCTGGGGCGAGCGGCCGATCTGGATGCTGGGCACCCCGCAGGCCCGCCCGTGGTCGACGGGGGGCGTGGCGAAGCAGATCGCGGGGCGCGGCCCAGGGGCCCGCGCGATCGTCCTCGTGCAGTACCCCGACGTCGGTGCGGGCTACGCCGTGACCGCCGAGGCCGTCCGGCGCCCGACCGCACCCGACCAGGTCGGGACGCACGGCCTCGTCGTGGTGTTCCGCGATCCCCGGACCGGCGCCGAGATCCCCGCCCCGGCCCTGGAGAGCGGCAGCTGGGCCGGGGTGGCCTCGGTCGCCGCCTCGTTCGGCGTCGTCGTCACCCATGACGCCGCCGGGTGGGGGCCGCTGCCGGACGACGCGCGGCTCGGGGTGGTCACCCGCGTCCATCCCGACGGTGGGATCGACGTCACGGATGCCGTCACCGGGCGGGTCGAGACCGTCGCGGTCGCGCTCGACCTCCCCGGTGGGCACGAGCTGGGACTGGGGGAACCGGTCTACGTCGGGCCGGGACGGGACGCGGCCGGCCAGGTCCGGCTCGTCGCCGCCTCCCAGCACCTGAGGTCCTGGGCCTGGTCCCCCGCCGGCCGAGACCCCTCCCTGGTCGGCGACTACGAGCCCGTCACCGACCTCTCGACCGGTCCCGGCAGCGGCATCGTCAAGATCGAGGTGGCCGGAGGAGGGTGGGGGACCGGCTTCGTCGTCCACCGGGGCGACGACCGCCTGGTCATCGCCACCAACGCCCACGTCACCTTCGACCACGACCCGAGGACCGGTGACGTCACGCCGCGGTCCGTCACGGCCATCCACCTGCCCGGCCGGCACCCGTCCCAGGCCGTGGTCCTGCGGCCGGGCACCGACCCGCTGGTGGCGACGAACGCCGTCGTCGGGCCCGGCTACCCGGCGGCCCTCGCCGACCGGGACCCCGACAACGGCTGGGCGAAGGCCGCCAACGACGTGGCCGTGCTGGTGGTCGAGCACGCCCCTGACGCGATCCTGCCCGACACCTTCGTCTTCGAGGTGCCCGAGTCCACGGCGGACATGGCACCGACCGACCCCGGGGAGCCGGTGGTCGTGACGGGATACCCCCCGCACCGGGAGAACGGTGCCGTGGTCGTCGACGCCGCTCGCGCGCCGCTCGTCGACAGCCGCGGCCTCGTCATCTCGACCCACGCGGCCCCGGACCAGCCCGGCCGGCGGACCTTCACCTCGGCACAGGTCTTCAGCTCCGCCCGGACCGAGGGGGGGTTCAGCGGCGCCCCGTTGTGGTGGGCGGACTCCGACGGGGGGATCCACCTCGTCGGGATCGCGTCCCGGGCCGACTCCCACACCCCGCCGGGGACCCTGCCCGCGGGGACGCCGCTGGTGGACCAGCAGTCCCTGGAGTCCCAGCTGACCCCGACGACGCTGCTCAACGAGGGCCACCCCTACGTCGGGGCACCCCGGTCGGTGGACCGGTTCCGCCAAGCCCGGACGCCGACCGTCTCGAAGAGCCTGCTCCTGACGGACGGCACCCTGGCGTTCCTCCGGGAGGAGATCGCCCGGGCCGCCCTCACGGGATCCGGCGGGGGGACCGCGACGAGCGAGCCGGCGGCCGGCGGGACGCCCCTCGACGACCTGGGCGACCTGGGCGACCTGGGCGACCTGGACGACCTGGGCGACCTGGACGACCTGGACCCGGGGCGGCCATCCGGGTGGGTCGAGGCGGAGCACCCGCCCACGATGGTGACGGGTGGGTCCGAGGCGTCGTCCGACCTCGCCTTCGTCCGGTCGGCATTGACGGGCGCCCTGCGTCGCGGTGTGCGTGGGGTACGCGTCGAGGTGAGCGGGCACGGGGCGCACGGGTCGTATGTGGTGCCGCTGGTACCCGGACCGGCCAGCCCCGACGTCCTCGCGTTGCAGGCGCTCCTGGGATCAGGTCCGCCGGTCCACGGCCGCGTGATCCGGATCCTTGCTCCAGACGGTGCATTCATCGCCGCGAACCGGGCACCGGTCGCCGGTGCGATCGACGGCGGTGTCACCATCGGTGGTTACTGGTTCAGTCCCGAGCTGAGCTATGTCGTCTCGCCGGACGGCCGGCTCCGCCACGCCACGGTGGCGCCGCTGGAGCTGCTGTTCCAGCCGGCCGGGTCGGGCGACGACGGGGGTCGTTACCGCGCCCGGCGGGACTGGGGTTACGACGATCTGAACTCGCTCAGCAGCGGCTCGGACGTCGACGACTTCCGGGTCGTCACCGGTGTCCGGAACGCGGCCACCAATCTGAGGGCGGCCGGATTCACGCAGCTGCAACCAGGGGTGTGGTGGCGCAGCGGCGCGGTCGTGCTCACCCAGCCCGACGGTCGCCTCGCCGCCGCCCTCCGGCCCCCGGTCCACGCGCTGCGCGGCATGTCCTTCGACCGGGTCGGCGGACGCCGGGACGCGGTGGACCTGTCCATCGGCGGGTTGACGGTCACCCTCTCGAGGAACGCCGAGGGCCGCATCACCACCGAAGTGCACATCGACGCGCTGCCGACGTTCTCCGAGCTCGGCCTGCGCCCGCTGGACTCGCGCCCTCTCGAGCCGGAGCGGTTCGCCGAGTACGAGGCACGAATGCGGCCGGGGTGCTCCGCCAGCGATGACGGCTTCCTCGGCCCGGACGAGTCCCTGGCCGACGTGCTCGCCCACGATCAGGCCACCGTCGGGCGGCTGGGTGTCACGCATCTGCAGCTCGCCAGCGTGCTGCAGATGTTCGCGGCGCTGGCGCGGCTGCTCGGCGACCGGCTCGGTCGTGACGGCGGTGTCGAGTTCGACTTCAACGGCCGGCGGTGGAAGATCTTGCCGATGCTCCGGTGGAGCGGGGGCGTCGAGTCCCCGATCGACGGCCGCGCCTACCACGCGCAGTTTCGGGTGCAGAATCTGTCGACCGACATGGAGATGCCGTTCATGGAGCTCCATCCCCTCCTGGGGGCGCGGGGCTTCTGGGAGGGCCGCAAGGAGCCGGAGCGGGTCCATCGCCTCGACCCGGAGATGCTGTACGAGTTCCTCAACGGCAACCAGCCACCGGGACGGTTGCAGGCCGAGCTGGCCCGGCTGGGCTTCCCGGACTGGCCCGCCGACCCGGGGCCGGACGAGGGGTGACGACGCCCTGCGACGAAACCACCCGTCATGGCTGACGGACCGTCCTGTCCCGACACCCCCGGCCTGGGAGCACCTCACCGGCCGCGACGCTGGTCGAGGCACCCCAGCGGCTGGTTGGATCGCGGCGTGGAGCCCCGGGACCCGGACCCGTCGCGACTCGTGACGGCGAGCCGCGAGGTGGCCGCCACCGCGGGGCCCGTCTTCGAGCTGATCGCCGACCCGGCGCGCCAGCCCGAGTGGGACGGCAACAACAACCTGGCGCACGCGGCGGTGGGGCAGCGGGTCACGACCGTCGGTCAGGTCTTCGCCATGACGACGACCAGGGGCGCCGTCCGCGAGAACCACGTCGTCGAGTTCGAGGAGGGTCGGCGAATCGCCTGGCAGCCCGCCGAGCCGGGGCAGCCGCCGCCCGGTCACCTGTGGCGGTGGGAGCTCGAGCCCCTGGCCGCCGGCCGTACCCGGGTGACCCACACCTACGACTGGAGCCGGCTCACCGACGAGCGGCGGCTCCCCCGGGCGCGCGCGACGGGCCCCGAGCAGTTGCACGCCTCGCTCGACCGCCTCGCCGCCGTCGTGGAGTCCGCGGCGTCAGGCCCTCCCGTCTGACGGCTCGAGTCGTTGCGCGTTGTCCCGCGAGCGAGCCGGTGACGTGCGCTGACATCGATCTGGCACCCTGGTCGGGTGACCGCGGCACCGGGCGATCTCGATCCCGGCGGGAGGACGCGAACGGCGACAGCGCTGGACATCTCCGCCGCCCGCGACCGGATCGCCGGTCACGTCCGGCGCACCCCCGTCCTCGCCGTGGACGTCGACACCCCGGCCGGGCACCGGCCGGTCGTGCTCAAGCTCGAGTGCCTCCAGGTCACCGGCTCGTTCAAGCCGCGCGGCGCGGTCAACTCGCTGCTGACCTCGGGCGCCGGGGCCGTCGTCGCGTGCTCCGGCGGAAATCACGGGCTCGCTGTCGCCTGGGCCGCCCGTCGCCTGGGCCGCCGGGCGGTCGTCGTGGTCCCGGCTTCCGCCGCCGTCACCAAGGTCGCGGCCATGCACCGCCTGGGCGCGGAGGTCGTCCAGCACGGCGACGTCCCCGCAGCGGCGTTCGAGCGAGCCGCGGACATCGTGAGCGAGCGGGGGTGGCCGATGGTCCACCCGTACGACCAGCCCGCCACGGTCGAGGGCCAGGGCACGCTCGGCCTCGAGTTGATCGAGGATGCGCCGGACGTCACGCACTGGCTGGTGGCGGTCGGCGGCGGCGGCCTCCCCGCCGGGGTGGCGCTGGCGGTCGAGGGGTGGGCCCAGGTCGTCGCGGTCGAACCGGTGGGCTGTCCGTCCCTGTACGAGGCCCAGCGGTCGGGCAGGCCGGTGCTCACTCGGGCCGAGGGCATCGCCCGCACCAGCCTGGGCCCACCCTCCCTCGGTGCCCTGCCGTGGACGGTGCTGGCCGACCGGGTCGGGCCGTGCCGCCTGGTGACCGACGACGACATCGCTGCCGGCCAGGAGTGGCTCTGGCGCGAGGTGCGGGTCGTCGCCGAACCCGGGGGCGCCACGGCGCTCGCCGCCCTGCGGTCGGGGGCGTGGGCGCCACCGCCCGGAGCCCGGGTGGGCGTCGTTGTCTGCGGCGGCAACGCCGACGAGTTGCCGCGCTGACGCGCCACCGGCCACGGGATGGCCGCTGACAGGACGGCGGCCGTCACGGATCATTGTGTGCCATGGCCACGACCGTCCGTCACCGTCCGCGGGCCGAGCTGGAGGACGGGCTCCCTCGCGTCCTCGCCGCCCCGCGGGACCACGGGTCCCTGTGCCTGGTGGTGCGGCGGCCCCGTGTGGACGAGCGCGAACTGCTGGACGCGGGCGAGCTGTCCCTGACCGAGGGCCTCGTCGGGGACACCTGGCGGGATCGCCCCAGCAGTCGCACCCCCGACCGCTCCCCGCACCCGGACATGCAGCTCAACATCATGGGCGCGCGGTACGCGGCGCTCCTCGCCGGCGGCGACGACCGCGCCGCCTGGGCACTGGCGGGCGACCAGCTGTACGTCGACCTCGACCTGTCGCACGCCTCGCTGCCACCGGGCTCCCGCCTGGCGATCGGGGCCGAGGCCGTCATCGAGGTCACGGACCAGCCGCACCGGGGGTGCGCGAAGTTCGCCGACCGGTTCGGCCGGGACGCCCACCACCACGTCCAGTCCCCCGTGGCGATGGCACTGCGGCTGCGAGGTCTCAACGCGCGCGTCGTCTCTCCCGGCACCGTCCGGCCGGGCGACCGGATCGCCGTCACCCGGCCGTGAGCGACGCCTCGCCGCCGGGGCCGCCGCTGTGGCCACCACCGGCCGGCCACGTCGGCCGGTCGTCCAGCTCGTCCAGCTCGTCCATGAGGTCTGCGGCGGAGCCGACGACCCGGTCGGGGCGATAGGGAAAGGCGTCGACCTCGTCCGCGCTCGTGGAACCGCTGAGCACCAGCACGGTCCGCAGCCCGGCCTCGATGCCACCGACGATGTCGGTGTCCATCCGGTCGCCGACCATCGTCGTCGTCTCGGAATGGGCACCGATCCGGTTCAGGCCGTAGCGCATCATCATGGGGTTGGGCTTGCCGACGACATACGGATGGCGCTTCGTCGCGGCGGTCACGAGTGCCGTCACGGCGCCCGTCGCCGGCAGCGGCCCGGACGGCGAGGGGCCGGTCGGGTCCGGGTTGGTGGCGATGAAGCGCGCTCCGCCCAGGATGAACCGGATGGCCTTGGTGATGGCCTCGAACGAGTAGGTGCGGGTCTCCCCGAGGATGACGTAGTCCGGGTCGCCGTCGGTGAGGACGTAGCCCGCCTCGTAGAGCGCGGTGGTGAGACCGGCCTCGCCGACGACGTACGCGCTGCCGCCGGGCTTCTGCCGGGCCACGAACTCCGCGGTCGCCAGGGCCGAGGTCCAGATGTGCTCCTCGGCGACCTCGATCCCCGAACGCGCCAGCCGGGCCCGCAGGTCCCGCGGGGTGAAGATGCTGTTGTTGGTCAGTAGCAGGAAGGGGTCACCGGCCGCCCGCAGCGCGGCGACGAAGTCCGCAGCCCCGGGGATCGGTTCGGTCTCGTGCACCAGGACGCCGTCCATGTCGCACAGCCAGGCCCGCGCGGGCCGCTCACTCGCCATGACGGCAGGACACCGCATCCCGTCCCTGCCCGGCCACTCCGGTCTGGCAGGGTCTGACCGTGGGCAACCGGAGTGACGACGGTGACGATGGCCGCCGCCGCGGTCTCTGGGGCTGGCAGAACGAGGTGTGGGCGCTGCTCTTCGGGGTCGTGTCGTTCGAGCGTCTCTACCGGATCGCCGCCACCGCTCCGCTGGAGCTGACGTGGGTCGACGGAGTGCTCGTGCTGTCGGCCGTGGCGGCCGTCGCGCTCACGGCATCGTTCACGTGGCGGTGGCGGCGGGAACGGCGTTCCCGCCGAGAGGAAGGCCCGCGCGATCCGGTGTCGTGACGCCGCCGCGTCAGGTGGCCAGCAGGACGACGGCCAGGGTGCTGACGGCGAGGCTCACGAGCGACAGCACCACGCCGGCCACGGCCCAGCCGGGCACCCGGGGCCGCGGCGCGGCGTGGCGGGCGCGACCGGGCAGTGCCGGGCCCGTCCACGGCTCCTCCGGTGACTCGTCGGGCTCTGGCGCGGGCGCCGCTGCCGGGACGGCGGCGGCCGGGGAGCTGTCCGGCGCCTGCCAGGTCACGGTCACGTGTGCCGGCCCCTCGGAGATCCGCCACGGTCCGCGCGGCGCCGGGACCCGGGAGTCCGGTACCGAGTCCGGCGGCGCCCAAGGTGCCGCGGGCGGCGGGACGATCGGCGGGACGACCGTCGCCGGAGCGATGATCGACGCGGGTGGGACGACCGATGCGGGCGGGACCGATGCTGGCGGGACCGGGGCGGGAGCGACCGGGACGGGCGGGATCGGGACGGGCGGGATCGGGGTGGAGCCCGGCCCGGGTTCCGCCCGTGCCGCCGACACCCGGGGAGGACGGTGCACCGCCGACCACGGAGGCCGGCGGTCCGGGCCGGTGACGGCCACCGTGGCTGAGGCGACCCGGACGGCAGGGGTCGCGTGACCTCGCCTCTCCGGACGCTCGACCATGGTCGCGAGGCTATCCGCGCGGACCCGCCGAACCCGGTAACCGGTGGCTGCCGCCCCACCGTGGATCGGCCGGGACCGCTGTCAGCCCACGGAATCAGCCGGACGGACGGGCCCGCGCTCGGTCGTCCGGGTGACGACGGTCTCGACCGCGACCAGGGTCAGCACCCCGACCGCTCCGGCCACCACGAGGGCGACCACTCCCAGGATGTCACCGGTCCCGCCCGTCGGTGCCAGCAATCCGCGGTCCTCGGTCTGCCAGGGCCACAGGGCCCGCAACGATCCGATCATCAGGCCGGCCATGATGAGGAGGGTGGAGCGTCGGTGACGAGTGAGGAGCCAGCCCAGCACCCGGACGAACGAGGCCAGGCCCACGACGGCGCCGAGCGCGAAGGCGAGCAGGTAGGCGCCGTCCCGCTCGTTGACCGCTGAGATCGTCGCGTCGTAGAGGCCCACCGCCTCGAGCAGGAACGACCCGCTGACCCCGGGCAGTACCAGGGCGCAGATCGCCACGGCGGCGGCCATGGACACCACCGGCAGGGCCGGGTCGTCCACCCGGCCCGGCGGGAGCCCGGTGAGCAGGAACGCAGCCACCGCCGGCGGCAGGACCCAGGCCAGCTGCCGGGCGTTTCCGATGCCGCCGGCCATCCGCAGCGGGACCAGGACGGACGCCGCGATGAAGCCCAGGAAGAGCGCCCGAGCACCGACCGGGTACCCCTCGCGCAGCGGCTCGATCACCGAGGCCCCGACGACCACGGCCACGGCCATCCCGACGATGACGGGAACGATCACCGGCCACGGGACGAGCCGGAGGTGCCGTAGTGCCTCGGCCGGGCCGCGGGAGGGTCGGACCAGCTCGGCGAGACCCCGCAGCACGAGGTCGGCACCGCCGATCAACCGGTCGTACACCCCGACGACCAGCGCGATGGTGCCGCCCGAGACACCCGGGATGACCTCGGCGGTCCCGATGAGGGCGCCCCCGGCGAGGTACGCCGGCAGTGCCGCGACGTACGGCACCCGGCGTGGCGCGTCGTGCTCCGCCGCGGTCACGAGGCGATCCCGGTCAGGTCGACGACGACCGGGGCGTGGTCCGAGGGTCCCTTTCCCTTGCGCTGGTCGCGTGCCACATGGGCGCCTTCGACCCGTTTCTCGACCGCCCCCGTACCGAGCAGGAAGTCGATCCGCATCCCCTCCCGGCGGGGGAACCGCAGCTGCTGGTAGTCCCAGTAGGTGTAGACGCCCGGTCCTGGCGCGTGCGGCCGCACCAGGTCGGCGTACCCGGCCGCGACGACCGCCTCGAAGGCGGCCCGCTCGCGCGGCGAGGTGTGGGTCTTGTCGGCGAAGAAGGCGGGGTCCCAGACATCGTCGTCGGTGGGGGCGATGTTGAAGTCGCCGCACAGGACGGCCGCGAGGTCGGGCGAGCCGGCCAGCCACTCCCGGCCGGAATCGGCCAGCGCCGCAAGCCACTCGAGCTTGTACTCGTAGTGGGGATGGTCGAGCGCCCGGCCGTTCGGTGTGTACAGGCTCCACACCCGCACCCCGCCGCAGAAGGCGCCGATCGCCCGGGCCTCGGCGACCGGCGGGTCGCCCCACGGCGGCATGCCGGGGAACCCGATCTCGACCTCCGTCAGCCCGACCCGGGACGCGATCGCCACGCCGTTGAGCGACCCGAGCCCGTGGTAGGCGACCTCGTACCCGGCCTGCGCGAACGGCATGGCCGGGAACGCCGTGTCGGCGACCTTCGTCTCCTGCATCGTCAGCACGTCGACCTCCGCGGCCTCGAGCCACGCGAGGACCCGGTCCAGCCGCACTCGTAAGGAGTTGACGTTCCAGGTCGCCAGTCGCACGCCCCGCACGCTAGCCGCCTCGCCGGTGGGTCCGCTCGGCCGGGCGGACCCTGCTTGTCGACAGGGCCGGTCACCGGGTGATCCGGGCAGGATCGTCGACCTCGCCGGTGCTGATCCCCGTCAGTCGGGGGCGCCGACGGGTTCGAACCCGTTGCGGACCAGCTCCGACTGCACCTCGGGACGCAGCAGGTACACACCGGCCACGTAGTCGACGAATGCGCGGAGCAGGGTGTCCTCCCGGGGAATGCCGAAGGTGTACAGCTGCTCCCGCGACCAGAAGGGGTAGTCGCCGTCCCGCACCGCGTCGATGGACGCCTCCCGCCCGTCGAGCGGGACCGCCCGGACCCCGGGGTACCGGGTCGCGTCGAAACCCAGCTGGACGTAGCCGACGGCTCCCGGGTTGGCGTCCACCTCGGCGAGCAAGTCGTCCGTGGACTCCCACTCACACCGGACCGGCACGTCGGCCGCGGGCGTCTCGCCGACCCGGGTGAGCGTCTCGCAGTCGGTCGACGTCGCGCCTCCCTCCAGCCGGTCCAGGACCTCCTCCTGGAAGACGGCTCGGGTACCGGACTGCGAGTCGCGGCTGACCAGCACCACCGGCTCCCGGGAACCGCGCCGGGGATCGACGTCGGCCCAGGTCCGGTACTCCCCGGCATGCAGGGCCCGCACCTGCTCGGTGGTGAGTGACTCGATACCGGTGGCCTCGTTGACGACCATGGTGAAGACGAGGATGCCCACCTGCCGGCCGATGAGGTCGGCGTCCTCCGCCTCCACGTCGGACATCACGAGCACCGAGTCGCGGACCGACTGCTCCTCACGGGGCGAGTCCTCGCGTCGAACGTCGCGGGCCAGGTCCCGCATGCCCTCGATGCTGCCGCTGGACGCGACGGTGATCTCCGCTCCGGGGCACTGGCCCCGGTAGTCGTCGACCGCTGCCTGCATGATCGGCTCGAACGCGGTGGACCCCGTGACGACCAGTTCGCCGGACTCGCAGATCCCAGGTGGCCGGACCGCGTCGGCGATGACGAAACCGGTGAGGGTCCCGGCGAAGAGCAGCGCAGCGGCGCCGAACGCCAGGCTGCGGTAGCTCGGGGCGGCCCGGTTGGAGTCGTACGTCAGCCGACCGCCCTTGAGGTACGTGCTCGCCCTGACCTCGCCGACTCGGCCCGCCAGGCGGACGAGGAGCTTGAAGCTATGGCCCCGGTTGAGCGGGAACGGGTCGATGACGAGCCGGTCGCCCCTGGCGTCCTTGGGGACCGTCGCCAGGACGTCCTGCAGGTCCGGCGGCGTCGGTTGAGTGACGTCGAAGCCCTGCACCGTGCGGCCCGGGAACTCCAGGGTCAGCGGGCTGGCGAACTCGTCCGGCGCGATGTCGCCGCTGCCCACGTTCCGGATGCGGACGAGGGCGATGCTGGCGTCGTCGACCGGACCGTCCGGCCCGACGACCTGGAGACCGAACGCCTCCGCCCCCTGCGGTGCGACACCGACCGCCGTGTCCAGTTGGACCCGGTAGCTCAGCCGGTTGCGGCGTACCCAGAACCGGTCGACGAGCCAAAGTGCGATCACGAGCACCAGGCCGGCGGCAGCGAGCCAGAGCTCCACGGACTCGTACGCCATGACGGGCAACCCCCTGGGTGGAACTAGGCGCAACAGAGCGTATCGGCAGACGGCTACGCTCGTGACAATGTCGTCGCGACCCGTCGCCCTGGTCACCGGAGCCAGTGCCGGCATCGGCCGGGAGTTCGCCCGTCAGCTCGCGACCCGTGGCCACGACCTCGTACTCGTCGCCCGAGACGAGGGCCGCCTCGACGAGGTCGCGGCCGAGCTCGGTGGCGCTCACGGCGTCGCCGTCGAGACGTTCCGGGCCGACCTCACCGACCGCGACGACATGCGGAGGGTGGCCGCTCGCCTGGCCGACCCGGACCGCCCGGTGGACGTCCTCGTCAACAACGCCGGCTTCGGGGTGAACCACTTCTTCGTGGGTGGGTCCCTGGACGAGGAGTTGCGCCAGCTCGACGTGCTGTGCACCGCGGTCCTGGTCCTGAGCCATGCCGTCGCGCCCGCGATGAAGGCGCGCGGGCGCGGCGCGATCATCACGGTCTCCAGCGTGTCGGCCTTCACGACCCAGGCGACCTACTCGGCCGCCAAGGCGTGGGCGACGACCTTCAGCGAGGTCCTTGCCGGCGAGCTGCGCGGGTCCGGGGTCTCGGTGACGGCGGTGCATCCCGGCTTCACCCGCACCGAGTTCCATGCCCGCGCCGGCATGGACATGTCCGGCACCCCGGCCGTCATGTGGCTGGATGCCGAGCGCGTGGTCGCCGACGCCCTGCGCGGGGCGCGGGCCGGGCGGCGGATCGTCGTGCCGGGCCTGCTCTACCGGGTGATCACCGTGGTGCTCGGTCTGCTGCCCCGGGGAGCGCGCTGGCGGCTCTTCTGGGCCCGCCCGGGGGGCAGACGCACCGGGGCGCGGAGATGACCAGCCGGTCGGGGTGACGGGGACCGGGCGCGGCGGTGCGCGCTGGCGGGACACCCGCCGGTCTGGGACTCTGCGCGGCGTGGCGATCGACCTCTCCCTGACGACGGGTGCCCGGGCCCGGCTGGCGGACCTCGTGCGGGACCTGGCCGTGGTCCCCGGCCGGGTCGTCCTGGCCTCCGGGCGCGAGGCCGACTACTACGTCGACCTGCGCCGGGTGACCCTGTCGGCGGCCGCGGCGCCGCTCGTCGGCGAGGTCATGCTGGATCTCGTCGCCGACCTGGTCGAGGACGGGCCGGGGATCGACGCCGTCGGCGGCCTCACCATGGGCGCCGACCCGGTGGCGACCGCGATGCTGCACGCCGCGGCGGCCCGCGGCCGACACCTCGACGCCTTCGTCGTGCGCAAGTCGACGAAGGACCACGGGCTTCAGCGCCGCATCGAGGGCCCCTCGGTCGCCGGTCGCCGGGTGCTGGCCGTCGAGGACACCTCGACGACCGGCGGCTCCGTGCTCATCGCCGTCGAGGCGCTGCGCGAGGCAGGCGCCGAGGTGGTGGGGGTGGCGGTGCTCGTCGACCGCGACACCGGCGCCGCCGAGCGGATCACCCAGGCCGGGCTGCCCTACTGGGCGGCCTACGGGCTGGCCGACCTCGGCCTGGCGCCGCAGCGGCCGGGAAATTCCGCCTAGGTCAGGTCCCCGCGCGTCGTCGAAGATCCTCGGCGGCGGGCCTCCCGTTCCAGGGCGGCGGTCAGGGACCGGCGCCACAGCGCGTCCGGGAGCACCCGGTGCAGCAGGAGGAACGGCCCCGGCCGGACCGGCCAGCGCAGCCGCCCACCACGTGACACCGTGGCCCGGTAGATGGTCTCGGCCACCGGCGCGGGACCGGGGGCGCCCGCCCCGGCGCGGTCGGACAGGCTGCGCATCGCCGACAGGTGCGGCGCGTAGGCGGGGTGCTCGGCCCACGCCATGGACCGGTCGTAGAAGTCCGTGCGGATGGCCCCGGGCTCGACCACGCGCACCCGCACCCCGTGCGGCTGCAGTTCGAAGCGCATGGCGTCCGACAGGCCCTCGACCGCCCACTTCGTGGCGTGGTAGGCCGCGCCGAACGGGAAGGCGAGTCGGCCGCCGATCGAGGAGATGTTGACGACGGTTCCCCGCGACGCCCGCAGGTGCGGCAGCGCGTGACGGGTGACGGCGGCCAGCCCGAGGACGTTGGTGTCGAACTGGCGGCGCAGCTGCTCCGGCGTCATGGCTTCCACGGGGCCGTTGAGCGAGTACCCCGCGTTGTTCACGACGGCGTCGAGCCTGCCGAACGCCGCGACGGCGGCGGCCACGGCGGCGGCGACCGAGTCCTCGTCGGTGACGTCCAGGGCGACCAGCCGCAGCTCGTCGGATGCGGTGAGGTCGGACTTCTCGGGTCGGCGCATGGTCGCCGCCACCCGCCAGCCCGCGCCGCGGAACCGGTCGACCGTGGCCCGGCCGATGCCGGAGGAGGCGCCGGTGACGAGGACGACGGGCGTTCCCGGCCTCGCTGTCGCGGTGGCCATGTCGACCTCCTCTGTCAACGCTCGTTGACTTGCGGGGCGACCCTAGATGGGTGGCGACTCGATGTCAACGGGTGTTGACTGCCCGCGTGACTCCGCGCCGCCGCGACGCCTTCGCCACCCGGGAGGCCATCCTCGCCGTGGCGGTGGCCGCGTTCGCCGAGCGCGGATACCGCGCGGTTACGGTCCGCGACGTCGCCGGGGCCGCCGGAGTCGACCCGGCGCTCGTCGTGCGCTACTTCGGTTCCAAGGCAGCGCTGTTCGCCGAGGGCGTCGGGGCGGTCGGCGCCGCCGGCATCGCCGACGTGCTGGCGGGGTCGGCGGCGGGCCTGCCGGACCGGCTGGCCGACCACCTGGCGGGCAAGGAGGGGACCGAGTCGCTCGCGATGCTCGTGCTGTCTGCCGCCGACCCCGACGGCCGGGCGATGCTCGCGCAGCTCGCGGCCGACCACCTGGAGGGGCCGGTCGCCGTCGCGCTGACGGCGGCCGGCACGCCCGAGGCTGAGGCCCTCGCCCGGGCCCGCGCGGTCACGGCCGTCGTCGTGGGGAACGCCCTGACCGCGGTGGTGCTGGGCGGTGCCCCCGACCGCGACCGCCTGGCGGCTCTGCTGACAGCCGCGGTGCAGTGGTGACCGAGCACCCACCCGTCGGGGTCGGCCCCTGGCCCGGGGGGCCGGACGCGTGGCCGGCCGACCCTCGCCTCGACCTCGACCTGCTGCGCGACGGCGACGCCCGCAACGTCGTCGACGCGTATCGCTACTGGAGCGTCGAGGCGATCCGCGCCGACCTCGCCGCCCGCGCTCGCCCGTTCCACGTCGCCGTCGAGAACCTGGGCCGCGACCTCAACATCGGCTCGGTGGTCCGGACCGCCAACGCCTTCAACGCCGCCGCGGTCCACGTCGTCGGCCGCCGCCGGTGGAACCGGCGCGGGGCGATGGTCACCGACCGCTACCTGGACGTCCGCTATCACGAGGACGCCTCTGCCCTTGGGGTCTGGGCCCGCGACGGGGGCCTGGCGATCCTCGGCGTCGACAACGTCGCCGGGTCGGTCCCGCTGGAGACCCACGACCTACCGGAACGCGTGGTCCTGCTCTTCGGCGAGGAGGGCCCGGGCCTCACGCCCCAGGCGCTGGCGGTCAGCGACGCCGTGCTCGCGATCACCCAGTTCGGCTCCACGCGCTCGCTCAACGTCGGCGCCGCGGCCGGGATCGCCGTCCACGCCTGGGTCCGGCGGTGGGTCTTCGATCAGCGACCGGGCGCACCCGTGGCCCCGCCGCCGGGCGTGGCGTAACCCTGGCGGGCACCGGCGCGTAGCACGGGCAGGAGCGGACGCGCCGCGCGACGACGGGAGGAGGGTGTCGTGGACCCCTCGGAGTTCGAGGCCCTGTACGAGCGGGAGTTCCCGCGGCTCAAGGGCCAGCTCACCGTCCTGTGCGGCGATCCGGACGAGGCGGCGGACTGCGTCCAGGAGGCCTTCGTCCGAGCCTGGCAGCACCGCCGCGAGCTGGCTGCCGACGGCTCGCCGGGCGGCTGGGTTCGCACGGCCGCCGTTCGGGTCGCCACCAGCCGGTGGCGCCGCGCCCGCACGGCCGGATCCGCCTGGCAGCGCCTCGGCGCCCGGCCGGGGCCGCCCCCGGCCGACCCCGGCGACGCCGGGTGCGACGAGACCGTCCGGGCACTGCGCGAGCTACCGGCCGGCCAGCGCCACGTCCTGGCCCTGCACTACCTCCTCGACCTGCCGGTGGCCGAGATCGCCGACCTCGTCCGGGCGTCCGAGGGCGCCGTCAAGGTCCGCCTGCACCGGGGTCGTCAGGCCCTCGCGGCACGGCTCGCCGTGCCGGAGGACGTCCCCGCCCATCACCCCGGTCGCCCGGAGGGAGCGTGACCATGTCCGAGCGAAACCCCCTCGACGAGGCTCTGAGCCGTCGTCTGGCCGAGGTGGCCGACCGGCACGCCGACAGCGCCGCGCCGGCCGGCCTGGCCCGTGTCCGGCGCGCTGCGCGCCGCCGTGGGGCCGCCCGCACGGGGGCCGTCGCGACCACGGTCGCCGCCCTCGCGGTGGGCGTGCCGGCCGTCGTGTTCGGTCCCGGGGCACCCGACGGCGACGCGGTGACGCCGGTCGTCACTCCAGTGCCGTCGCCCAGCGCCGTGGACCGACAGCCCGAGCCCGGGCCCACGGACCCGGGGCCGACGACGGGAACCGGGGCGTCGACCGGGGACGCCACCGGGTCGCCGACCGGCGCGACGTCGCCGCCGGCCACCGGCGGCGGAGGCGGCCTTCCGGGGACGCCCGCGACGGTCCACGTGCCGTCTGCCGGGGCCGTCCTGCCGGTCGTCGGGGTCGACCGCGACGACGTCCTCAATGTGCGGGCACTGCCCGGCCCGGAAGCGGACGCCGTCGGCTCGCTGCCACCGACGGGCGAGGCCGTCGCCACCGGTCGGGCGCGCGACGTCGAGGGCGCCCGGTGGGTCGAGGTCACCACGGACGGCCGGACCGGCTGGGTCGCTGGGCGGTTCCTCGCCCTGGGCGCCGGCACGGTCGAGGACGCCACCGCCAGAGTGGTGACGAACCACGGCGGGACCCCGACGGCGTCGGCCATGGCCGATCTCGCCCGGATTGTTGCCGACGCCCTGGCGGGCGGGACCTCGGTCCCCCGGGTCACAGTGGCGGCGGGCCCGACCTCGGGCGACCCGGCGGAGATCACCGTGGACTCGCTCGACCTGGAGGACGACTCGGTCTACGGGTACCGGCTGCAGGTGTCCGCTGCCGCGGACGGCAGCTCATTCACTCTGCTGACAGTCGAGGCCACCCCGCTCTGCGCCCGCGGCGTCACCAGCGACGGGTTGTGTGTCTGAGCGGCGCTACCGCCAGACGGCGCGACGGGACCGGGGCCCGGAGCGGGCGGCCGGCTCCTGACTGGCCTGCCACACCCGCCGCCACCGGGCCACCGGCTCACCCGCCGGGTCCCCGGCAGTGATCTGCGGCTGACCGCGGGCGGCGCGCAGTCGTGCCGAGTACCAGTCGTGGGCGTCCTCGTCGAGCAGGGACGCCGACGCCTGCTCGACCCGCCGGTTGAAGTCGCGGGGGCCCTCGCCGTCCCCGGCCCGCAGCGGGTCGCCGTACCGGACGGTGATGAGCGGACGGCCACGGGACGGCCATCCCTGGCCGCGGGGCATGGCGTGGAAGGCGCCGCGAATGGCGACCGGGACCACCGGGACCCCGGCACCGAGCGCGACGAAGGCGGCACCGAGCTTGTACTGCCCGGGCCAGCCGTCCGTGGTCCGGGTGCCCTCCGGGTACCAGACGAGGCTCCAGCCGCTGTGCAGGAGGTCCGCGGGGGTGGTCGACATCGACCCGCCGCGCCGCTCGATGGGGAACGTGTTGAACAGCAGCGACGACCCGGCGGCCCGCCACCAGGTGTCGAAGAAGTAGTCGGCGGCGGCGGCGACCGCGGTCCGGCGGCGCCGCTCGAGCGGCAGCGTGGTGAGGATCACCGGGGTGTCGATGTGCGACGAGTGGTTGGCGACGAAGATCGCGGGCTCGCGGAGCTCGCGGACCAGGTGCTGCCCCTCCACGCGGACCGTGACCTGGGAGCGCAGCAGCCAGTGCATGCCGATCCCGAGCAGCACGTCCCGCGCGGCGTTGGCGGCCGGCGTCCGCGCCCAGCCGGTCCGGAAGACGCGTGTCGACCTCGCCGGGACGAAAGGTTCGGCGGACCGGGGGACCGGGGCGCGCCTGCCGACGCCCCAGCGCCAGCCCCGCGCCACCGTGCGGACGTCGGAAGCCGTGTCACGGACGAACCGCGCCGGATTCTGGGTCATTGCCGTCGGCCCCCTCTCACCGCACGTCGGCGATGAGGTGCGGCGGGTTGTGGAGGTAGGTGATCGACGGGTCCCGGCCGACGATCCCGGTCACCATCTCCAGCGCGTCGGCCAGCGTCGACGCCGAGCGCATGCCCATCCGTTCGCAGGCCTTGCGGTCGCCCCCGACCCAGACGACGTGTCGCCCACCACCGGGCTCGCCGCCACCCAGGTGGTCGAGGGCGTGGGCGATCCAGTACCACATGTAGAAGGGATGGACGCCGTGGTAGGCGTGACTCGTCCGGTACAGGTGGACGTACCAGGGGTCGGTGGCGTACTGCTCCTCGAACTGCTTCTCGATCACGGCCGGCTCGACCGAGGTCGAGAGCACCTCCTCGAAGAAGTCCACGTAGCTCGGGTGGTGCAGCTGGTGGAACTCCCAGTTCACCGGGTGGTAGAGAATGACGGCCCCGCCTGGGCGGACCGCCGGCATCCCGCGGTAGCTGTTGAAGTAGTACCCGAGCCCCATGCAGGCGGCGAGCACCGGATTCATGATCGAGTTCACGTTGTACGGCCCGATGAACGGCACGCCGAGCACGAGGACGTCGCTCTGCCCCTGCACCTCCACCAGTTGCTGGTCGTGCACCGCGGCGACCGTGAGCTCGTGGACTGCCTCGACCGCGCCCGCCCGGACCCCGGTGACGCCGTAGACCGAGCGGATGCCGTGGAACGTGCGGTGGCGCAGGCGGTCCGGGGCGAGCGCGAGGCCCCGGCGGGACGCGAGCATCCGCGCCTGGTCGGCGATCGACCACTCCCACTCCCGCTTCTGGAAGAACGAGAACGCGTCGGGGAAGATCGAGTTGTTGACGGTGGTCTCGATCTGGAAGACCTTGACGTGCTCGCCGACGACCCGGCCCATCCGCCAGGCCGACGAGTGCAGCTCCGACCGCTTGTGGTCCATGAAGGACTTCGACCGGACCATGGTGTGGCTGTTGTGGTGGTGGCGCAGCGACGAGTAGGGCGCCAGGCCGATGGCGACCGACTTGTGGCCGCCGTCCATGGCGACGAGGTTGATGTTGACGTAGACGAGCAGGTCGGACTCCGCCGACCGCTTGTGGATGTCGACGCTCTCGTCCTGTTCGGTGCGGCCGAGGTGGGCGATATTGACCCGGTCCTCGGCGTCGAAGTTGTAGAGCGCCCCCTGCGGGGCGAACGACCGGAACACCCGCTCGCCCACGATGTGCGTGAGCTCGGCGTCCGTCATCCGCCGGTGCAGGGCGTTCGCGGCGACCAGCTCGACGTCGTCCACCCCGGCCTCGGCGGCCATGGTGAGGACGGCCTCGATGATCCGCCCGCGGATGTCCGGCGCCCGCATCGGGGGCAGCATCGGCGAGACGTCGTCGAACGCGATCGTGAGTTTCATCCCGGGTCGGAGCAGCGCCGGCAGCGGCTCGCAGTCGACCGGGTGGCGCAGCGCGGCGTCGATCTCGGCATCGACGTCCACGACCGCCGGCACACTCTCGGGTGGGTACACCACGCGGGTGCCGCGGGGGAAGCGCTCGAGGCGGAAGCCCTCGCCCTCGTGCACGACGAGCGGGGGCGTCCGGTCGTCCACCTCGAGAACGAATCCGGGACGGGTCATGGAGGGCATCCAACCACCGGCGACCGGGCGCAGCCGACGTGCCCGTCGTCACTCTCGATCGAGCGGGTCCTGCCACGACAGTCCCGGGAAGCGCGCGAAGCCGCGATCGTGGCTGCACAGGGTCAGGCCGTGCTCCACGGCCAGCGCCGCGAGCTGCACGTCGGGGACGTCGTTGCTGGTCAAGCCTGCGACGGCCGACAGCTGGGAGGCAACGGCGGAGTGTCGCGGACCCGGTTCGACGATCCGGGCGGAGCCCTGGAGGAACTGCTGGGCCACCAGCCACGCCTGGGACACCGACGGAGCCGCGTCACCCATGACCCTCGGTGACGACGCGAGACGGGTGAAGGCGTACAGGACCGGCCAGCACAGTCCGACCCGAGCCTCCGGATCCTCCAGCCGGGAGGTCAGCCACGAGGCCGTGGGCGGATGGTGCGGACTCCGCCGATCGACTGCGTAGAGCAGCAGGTTCGCGTCGACGAGCAGACTCACGCGGAGGCGCCGCTCGACCGCGTCGTCAGCTCGGTGTCGCGGTCGCTGTCGAGTTCCGCGAGCACCGCCGACACATCGCTGACGTCGACCTGCAGGTGCCCAGGCAACGTGGGGAGGGTCACCGAGTGTCGGGGCGGCGCCAGCGCTCCCCGGCGGATGAACCGGCCGGCGACCTGCCCCAGCGTTTCTCCGGTCCGCCGACGCTCGTGTTCCAGGAGGGCCATGACGTCGTCGTCCAGATTCAACGTGGTGCGCATGATGTCGAGACTAGAGCATCATCGATGCGGCTCCTCAGAACGAGAACGTCGTCGCGGGCTCCTTGCCGATCCATTGCCACAGCGGGACCGTGCCGCCGGGTTCGGCTCCGGCGATGAGGTCGTCAACGGTGAGGGGACTCCCGGCCTCACCGGGTGAGCGGGATGTCCCGCACGATGAGCAGGGGGGACGGATCCTCGCCCGGGCGGCCCGCCAGCAACCGGAGCACATCGCGAACGTCCCCGGCGTCGTCGTCCCCGGCCGCCGGGTCGTCGGCGTTGGTCACGAGCGTGACCCGCGACGCCCCTGCCGGCGCCACGCCCGGGAACGAGAGCTGCCCCGACATCGACGACCCGGCGGGGACGTCGGCAGCCGGGTTCTGCGGTGACGGGACGAAGCGGTAGGTGTTGCCGAGGTCGTCGACCAGCCACAGACCCTGCTCGTTGAGGCTGATGGGGTAGGGCGCCGGATTGACGAAGCGGATGTCGACGAGCACGGCGTTCCGCTCCACCCGGACCCGGTCGACGGCCAGAGCGGCCCCGGTCGCCGAGCCGGCCGAGCCGAGCTCCGAGGCCGGTGGGCTGCCCCCGTCGACCGCGGGCCCGTCGATCCGGACCTCGACCCGGCGGTTGAGCCGGCGGCCCTCGGGGTCGTCCTCGCCGTCGGCGCGGGTGTTCGGAGCCACCGGGTCCAGCTCCCCCCGCCAGTCGACGTCCAGGCGGCGCTGGTTGACCCCCTGCTCGACCAGCCAGGTTGCGACCGCGTCCGCCCGGTCCCGGGACAGCGGCAGGTTGTAGCTCTGAGGCGAGACGGCATCGGTGTACCCGACGACATCCACCTGGTCGTCGCCGCTCGCCCGCACGACCTGGAGGATCCGCTCGAGTTCCCCCTCGGCCCCGGGGCCCAGGGTGGCCTCGTCGAACTCGAAGAGCACGGCCTCGTCGACCACGATCACCGTCTGCGGGACCTGCTGCCGGGTCCCTCCCAACCGAGCCACCTGCAACTGCGTCGGGGTGACGGGGTTGCGGGTGACACTGACCGAGGTCCCGCGCTCGGCCTCGACGATCGCCACCGCCGACACCGGTTCGGCGTCGGGGTCCTGGGACGAGCGCAGGGCCAGCCCGGCCGCGCCGATGAGGACGATGACGACGATGGCCGCGGCCCCGATGAACCACCGCCGCTCGCCGAAGATGTCCCGGTACGTCCGGCGGTCGATCTCCTCCCCCGACCCCAGAGCCGACATGGTGGCGCTGCTGCTCACGGCACCGGGATTCCCTGCACGTAGAACACCGGGCGGTTGTCACCGATGTCGCGGTCCCGGGGGTCGATGGGTTCGACCGGGTCGGCCACGTTGGCCTTGAGGGCCACCTGCTCCACGTCGTCGGGCACCGGACCCAGGAACACCAGGGCCCCCACCAGCTCCTCGCCCGGACCGACCGTCAGCGACGCCCGGCCGTCGAACCGGTAGGTGTTGCCGCGGTCGTCGACCAGCCACAGCCACCCGTCCCGGAACAGGCCCTCGTTGACGAGGTCGATGCTCTCGGGAAAGCCGTTGATCACCGAGACCTCGACCGCCACGGACCGGGCGCGCACCTCGACGCCCCGCACCTGGAGGACCGAGCCGTTGGGATGGCGGTCGACGAGGTCGTCCCGTCCGGTGAGGTCGAGGCGCTCGTTGGCGCGCGCCGTGGGCGTGGCGAACTCGGTCGCCGGGGGCTCCGCGCTGCAGGCGCCGAGGGCAGCCGCGGCGCCGGTGGCGCACAGCAGCGTGGTGACCGCCCGCCAGGCGGCTCGGGGCGGACCCGACGACCGTCTCATTCCACCATGGTCCCGCCCGCGGGCCGTCCCGGCGAGCCGCCCCGCCGGGTAGGGCGCACCCCACCCTCGGTTCGGCGGTGGGCATCACGGACCCGGACACCTCCGCCACGGGACGGTGGCGCGACCCACCGACCGCGCCGCCCTCGCCCCAGGAGGAGCCCATGTCCGTCGTCCTCGATCCGCCCGGCCCCAGGGCCGTCGTCCCGCCCGCCCACGACCCCGGGCCCGGTCGGTCCGACCCCGTCGCGCGCGCCGTCGCGGGGTCGGCGGGCCACCCCTGGCTCGTCCTCGTTCTTGGCGTCCTGCTCGTCATGGCCGCAGCGGCGGGGCTGGGCGTCGGCACGCGGACCACGTCCGCCGACGACCAGTACGTCGGCGAGTCCGCCGTGGCGCAGGAACTGCTGTCCGGGGCGGACTTCGGAGAGCGCCCCACCGAGACCGTCGTCGTGACCGCCGCCGGCGGCGGCGCGCTCGAGCCCGCGGGCGCCGCCGGGGTGGCGGACGGCCTGCGCCGGGCACTCGCGGGGGACGACCGGATCGCCGGGGTCGGGGAGCCGGTCGTCTCGCCCGACGGCACGACCGCGCTGGTCCCGGTGGCGCTGACCGCCGCGACCGACGACCCCGAGGGCCTCGTCGCCGCCGCCGACGTGGTCGCCGTCGCCCGGGAGGACGTCGCTGTCGGCGCGCCGGGCCTCGCAGTCGGGCAGGTCGGTCCCGGCTCGGTCGAGGCCGAGATCGGCGAGGCCCTCGAGGGCGACTTGCGCCGGGCCGAGCTGCTGGCCATCCCGGTCACCCTGGCGGTGCTCCTGCTCGCCTTCGGCGCGGGCGTGGCCGCGCTGGTCCCGGTCGCGGTCGGCCTGTCGAGCGTGGTGGCGGCGCTGGGGTTGACGGCTCTGGTGTCGCAGGTCGTGCCGGTGGACCGCAACGCCCAGAGCCTCGTCCTGCTCATCGGACTCGCCGTGGGGGTGGACTACGCGCTGTTCGTGCTGCGGCGGGCCCGCGAGGAGCGGGCCAGCGGACTGTCGCCGCGCGAGGCGGTGGTCGCGACCGGTGCGACGGTCGTCCGAGCTGTCGTGGTGTCGGGGGTCACCGTCGTGGTCGCGATGGCGGGCCTCGTCGTGGCCGGCGGCATGTTCACCAGCCTGGGGATCGGGACAGCACTGGTCGTCCTCGTGTCGGTGCTGGCCTCGGCCACGGTCCTGCCGGCCCTGCTCGCCGTGCTCGGCGACCGGGTCGAGGCGCTGCGCCTGCCGTGGCGTCGACGCCGCGCACCCCGCTCGGCCGCGAGCCTCGAGCCGACGGCGGGTCGCACCGTTGCCCCATCGGCCGAGTCCGCCGGCTTCTGGGGTCGCCTGGCGTCCCTCGTCGTCCGCCGGCCCGGGGTCTGGGGCGGCGTCGCGGTCCTCGCGCTGCTCGCGCTCGCCGCGCCGGCCCTCGGGATGCGCACCACCCTGGGTGGCGTCGAGTCGTTGCCTTCGGGCTTCGGCACGGTCGCCGCCTACGAGTCCATGACCGCCGCCTTCCCGACCGAGGCGGACACCGTCGACGTGGTCGTGCGGGCCGGTCCCTCCGACGCCGCGGACGTCGAGGCCGCGCTCGCGGCCGCACACGCCACCGCCGTGGCCGACGCGGTGGCGGTGGGCGCCCTCGACCTCGCGGTCTCCCGGGATTCCACGGTGCACGTCCTGCCCCTCGGGGTACCGGGTGACGCGACCTCCGGGCAGGCCCGGGCGACGCTCGACGACGTGCGTGCCGACGTGGCCCCCGCGGTCCGGGCCGCCTTGGCAGCGGCCGGGGTGCCGGCCGAGGTGGCAGTTGGGGGTGAGGTGGCGGACGTCACCGACTTCAGCCGCTGGATCGACTCGCGACTGCCCCTGGTCATCGGCTTCGTGCTGGCCCTCACCCTGGTCGTGATGACCGTGTCCTTCGGGTCGCCGGCCCTGGCCGCCGCGACCGTGGGCCTCAACCTGCTGTCGGTGGGGGCGGCCTACGGGGTCCTCACGTTGGTCTTCCAGGGAACCTGGGCCGAGGGACTGCTGGCCTTCACGTCGACCGGCGCGATCGCGGCGTGGCTGCCTCTCATGCTGTTCGTGGTGCTCTTCGGTCTGTCCATGGACTACCACGTCTTCGTGGTGTCCCGGGTGCGGGAGGCGCGGCTGGCCGGGTCCGACCCGCGGCGGGCGGTGGTCCTCGGGATCGCGCGATCGGCGGGCGTGGTGACGAGCGCGGCCGCCGTCATGGTGGCGGTGTTTGCAATCTTCGGGACCCTGTCGATGCTCGAGATGAAGCAGATGGGTGTCGGCCTGGCGGCGGCTGTGCTGCTCGACGCCACGGTGGTGCGGGGGGTGTTGCTGCCCGCCGTGCTCGCGGTGCTCGGGGACCGGGCACATCGCGGTCCGCGCTGGCTGCCCGCGCTGCACGGCTGACGTCCCGGGGCCCTGGCTCCGGGCTCCTGTGGACACCCCCGAACGTCTCCACAGCCCGTGCCCGCGGCCCTGGCCGCGGGCACGGGTGTCACTAGTCTCGCGGCATGGCGACAACGGCAGGGTGGGAGCGGAAGGCCCGGCAGCTCGGCAACGACGTCGACGCGATCTACTCGATGCTCGACGGCATCGTCGTGACCCAGCAGAGCCACGGCGATCGCCTCGACACGATCGAGGGCAAGATCGACCTCCTGGCCGTCGGGATGGGTGCCCTGGGCGCCCGGGTGGACACGACGACGGGGACGCTGGCCGCGAGGATCGACGAGTTGGTGGCGCGGGTGGATGAGAACGGCGTGAAGACGGATGCGTTGGTGGCGCGGGTGGATGAGAACGGCGTGAAGACGGACGGGCTCGCCGCCGTCGTCCGTGCCATGGACGGCAAACTCGATGTCGTCCTCGCCGGGACGCGAGCCCGTGGGTCCTCGTGAGGACGTCGCGAGTCGGCGACCGGAGGCGCAGCCTGGTGGCTGGCTCCTCCCGCGCCGGGGCCGGCGACCTCCTCTCCGCGGTCGCCGGAGACGACGCACTGGCACGCGGTCCAGGCCGGCAAGCGGACCTCCAGGTAGCCGGGGACGTGCCACAGGGCCTACGCGCCGCCGACGAGCACATCAGCGTCGACGGTCCCTGATCGTCGACGGACGAGTGTCGCCGACGGCATCGAGAGGAGAACCGGCCAGAACCAGGAGCGGGGACGCACACCGCGCGGGTCGAGCAGGAAACGCAGGAGGCGTCCGACGCCACGTGAGCCCTGGTCCTGCCGGGCGAACGCCACGGCGACACCCAGGGGGACCACCACCATGACGGCGCTGGGCGGGAGCTGCGCCGGAGTGTCACGGTCTCCCACCCCCGCGGGCGGATTCTGTCACGCCGTCGACGTTGCCGCGATGTCGGATATCGTTGCCTGATGTCCCCCTATCGACGGACTCCGCGGGCAACACCCACTCGTGGGAAGGATCGCGTCGGTCACGACAGCGCGGCGGTGCACGCGGTGCTCGACGAGGCCCTGGTCTGTCACGTCGGGTTCGTGATCGACGGCGTCCCTCGCGTGCTGCCGACCATCCACGCCCGGATCGGGGACCGGGTGTACCTCCACGGGTCAACGGGGACGCCCCTGATCCGGCTCGCCACGCCCGACGGCGTCGCCGTGTGCCTCACGGTCACCCTGCTCGACGGCCTCGTGCTGGCCCGCAGCCAGTTCGAGAGCTCGATGAACTACCGGTCCGTCGTGGCCCACGGCGTGGCGCGGCTCGTGGCCGACCCGGGCGAGCGCGCCCGCGCCCTGCGCGCGATCGTCGACCACGTGGCGCCGGGGCGGTCCGCCACCAGTCGTCCCGGGACCGCAAGAGAGCTGGCGGCCACCGCGGTCCTTGCCCTCGACCTCGACGAGGTCTCCGTCAAGTCCCGCGCCGGGGACCCCGAGGACGACCCCGCCGACCTCGAGGGCCCGCACTGGGCCGGAGTGGTCCCGGTCGAGATCCGGTTCGGCGTGCCTGTCCCGGCGGCGGACCTCCGCCCCGGCCTCGGGCTCCCCCAGCACCTGACGGACTACCGCCGCCCGGGTGGCACCGTCAGCGCGCCAACTCGCTGATCGTGTGCAGCGCCAGCCCGACCAGCGCTCCCACCACCGTGCCGTTGATCCGGATGAACTGCAGGTCCCGCCCGACGTGCAGCTCGATCCGGGACGCGGTGTCCTTGGCGTCCCAGCGGGCTACCGTCTCGGAGATCACGGCGGCGACCTCGCCGGCATAGTTGCGGGCCGCGTACCCGGCGGCGTCGACCGCGTAGCCGTCCACGCGGGCCCGCAGGGCGGCGTCTTCGGCCAGCCGGCGACCCGCCTCCGTCAGGCCGGTGGCGATCCGTCGTCGCAGCTCGCCTTCGGGATCGTCGGCGGCCTCGACCAGCAGTCGGCGGACCGTGGCCCACAGGGCCGTCGTGGCCTCGGCGGTCCGCGGATGGTGCACCAACCGCTCCTTGAGTGCCTCCGCCCGGGCCTGTGTCCCAGCGTCGTGTTGCAGATCCTCCGCCAGACGTGCCAACAGGTCGTCCAAGGCGCGCCGAACCCTGTGCCCGGGGTCGAGGGCGACCTCGGACACCCAGCGGGACAGCTCGTGGTGGACCCGAGCGGCCACGGCGGCGTCCAGCCAGTCGGGCGTCCAGCCCGGCGCCCGATCGAGGACGATCCGCACGACCGTCGACCGGTTGTCCCGCAACCAGGCGGCCGCTTCGTCGAGCAGCAGGTCGACGAGCGGCCGGTGCGTCCCGTCCTCGACGACGCCCTCGAGCAGACGGCCCGCGAGAGGGCTCACGGGCAGCTCGGCGACCCGGTGGACGACGGCGTGCTCGAGGACGGCCACGACGTCCTCGTCGCGGAGGACCCGCAGCGCCGCCCCGGCCCAGACGCTTCCCTCGGCGGCGACCCGGGCGGCGTTCGCGGGCGCCACCAGCCACTCGCCCACCCGCCGCGCCGGCTCGGCCCGGGCCACCTTGTCCCGCACGACCGGCTCCGACAGGAAGCTCGTGACGACGAACTCCTCCAGACCCTGGCCGATCTCGTCCTTGCGGGTGGGGACCAGGGCCGTGTGGGGGATCGGCAGGCCGAGCGGGCGGCGGAACAGTGCGGTGACGGCGAACCAGTCCGCGACCGCCCCCACCATGGCCGCCTCGGCGGCTGCGTTCACGTACCCGAGCGCCCCCTCCGCCTGCAGCGTCAGGGCGTACACCAGCCCCGCCAGCAGCAGCAGTCCGGTGGCCGTGCGCTGCATCCGGCGCAGTCGGGCCCTGCGGATGGTGTCCGGCAGCGGCGCCGCGCCACCGCCGGACGGCGACCCGGCTGCGGGCCTCAGCGCAGCCTCGGGTCGAAGCACACCTTGACGGTCCCCAACCGGCCGGCGCCGGCCGCGTGGTCCACCGCCTCACGCCACCGGTTGAGCGGGTAGACACCGCCGACCACTCCGTCCAGCGGCGCGACCGCCGCCAGGCGCATGGCGACGCCGAAGGCGTCGCCCGTCGAGCAGTACGACCCCACCAACGTGAGTTCCCGGAACCACGCCGGAGACAGGTCGGCGCCGGGCCCCGGCATCCCCGACATGACGACCCGCCCGCCCGCCCGGGTGGCCCGCAGCGCGAGGTCCATGGAGGACGAGGACCCCACCGCGTCGACCGCGACGTCCACCCCGCCGAGCAGGAACTGCGACGTCTCGGACCCGGTGAGCCCGCGCACCGCCTGCGGGACGACCGTGAGCGCCCGGGTCACCCGACGCACCCCGCGCAGCGCCTCGTCCGGGGTGACGACCGAGGTGGCGCCGAAGCGCCGCGCCAGGCTGGCCTGCCCGCCGTGCTTGGCGACGACGACGATGGCCCCCGCCGGTGTCAGCTCGCGCAATGCAAGTGTCGCGAACAGCCCGACGGCGCCCGCCCCGGACACCAGCACGGTGTCGCCCTCGGACACCTCGGCCCGACGAGCCAGGTGCACCGCGCAGGCGAGCGGCTCGACCAGGACGGCCCGCTCGTCCGGCAGGTCGTCGGGCACGGGATGCAGCTGCGACCGGTGAGCCGTCAGCCGCTCGCCCCACCCGCCGCCGGTCGAGGAGCAGTACCCGGTCTGCAGGCCCGGCTTGAGGTGGCCGACGGTCACCCGCTCACAGTGGTGACGTCGCCCCTCCCGACAGGGCCGGCACGGGTCGAGACCCCGTGCCTCGCACGCCAGCACCGGGTCGACGACGACTCGGGTGCCCTTCGGCAGGTCCTCGCAGTCCTCGGCGAGCTCGGCGACCACCTCGTGCCCGAGCACGCACGGCAGCGAGGTCACCCCGGTGAAGTACAGCGACGTGGAGCCTGTGACCGCCCCGAGGTCGGAGCCGCAGATCCCGGACATCCGGGAGCGCAGCATGGCCCAGCCCGGTGCCCGGACCTGCGGCTCGGCGACGGTGACCAGGCGCAGCGGTGCCATTGGCCCGACGAGCAGTCCCGGGATCGAGGCGCCGGTGGCCGTGACGGCCCGGGCGATGGCGTAGCGGGGGACCGAGCGGAACAACTCGACGGCCAGCATCACGCGGCGAATCCTGCCATCCGCGCTCGCCGCGTCGGTCTGGTCGCCGGGCGGGTGACCACCGGCGACTGTGACCGAGGCGAGATCTTCCCGCCCTACCATTCCCGCCATGACGCGACGCCTGCTGCTCCCCGCTGCCGCCCTCGTCGCCACGGTGACCGCGGTCGCGGCCTGTGGCGACGGGGGGGACGCCACCGATGACGACACCGGCACCGGCGCCGCCGACAGCGCTGCCGTCGGCGGCCAGTGCTCCCCCGACACCCTGGAGACCCTCGAGCCCGGGACGCTCACCGTGGCCACGGGCGAGCCGGCGTTCGAGCCGTGGGTCGTCGGGGACGCCCCGGAGAGCGGGGAGGGCTTCGAGGCCGCCGTCGCCTACGCGGTGGCCGAGCAGCTCGGATACCCCGAGGACCAGGTGACCTGGGTCCGGACCCCGTTCGAGGCGGCCATCCAGCCCGGCCCCAAGACCTTCGACGTCAACCTCCAGCAGTTCTCGATCACGGACGAGCGCGAGGCGGCGGTCGACTTCTCCTCCCCGTACTACGAGGCCCGCCAGGCCGTCGTCGCCATCGAGGGCAGCCCGGCGGCCGATGCCACGAGCCTCGCCGACCTCGCCGGGGTCAGCATCGGTGCCGCCTCGGCGACGACCAGCCTGCTCGCGGCCGAGGAGTTCGCCCCGGACGCCGAGATCCAGATCTTCAACAACAACGACGATCTCAAGCTCGCGCTGACGAACGGCCAGGTCGACGCCGGGGTCTTCGACCTGCCGACAGCCTTGTTCACCACCGCTGCCGAGCTCGAGGGCGGCGTCGTGGTGGGCCAGTTCCCGGTCGTCGAGGGTGAGGCGGACGCCTTCGGGCTGCTCATGGAGAACGACGGCCCGCTCACCGACTGCGTGACCCAGGCGGTGGACGCGCTGCGCGAGGACGGAACCCTCGCCGACCTGGAGGCCCAGTGGCTGACCGACGTCGCCGGGGCTCCCGAGCTGACCTGAGCGGGCCCGCGCCGGGCGAGGTGCCCGTGGCGGCCGGTCAGGCCGCCACGGGCGCTGGAGTCGCCACCACCCCACCCGGTGAGGACTGGGTCCACCGGCCGAGCGCGGTCGAGATCGACCGCCGCGCCCTGCGGCGCCGGCAGTCCCGGCGCTCGACGCTCACCGCGCTCGTCAGCACCGTGGTGTTCGCCGCGGTGCTCTATCTGGTCGTGACCAACTCGCCAGGGTGGGAGCGCACCCAGGACACGTTCTTCGACGTGCCCTACGCGATCGAGGTCCTGCCCTCGATCGCCGAGGGGATGTGGCTCAACATCCGTGTCCTTGCCGTGGCCGTGCTCGCGGTGCCCGCGCTGGGCCTGGCGATCGCGTTGCTCCGGACGCTGCGCGAGGCGGTCTTCCTGCCGCTCCGGTTGCTCGCCACCGGCTACGTCGACCTGTTCCGCGGCCTGCCGCTGCTCGTCGTGCTGTACCTCATCGGCTTCGGTGTGCCGAGCCTGCGCATCGAGGGGCTGCCGACGTCGGCCGCGGTGCTCGGCGCCATCGCCGTGATCCTCACCTACTCGGCCTACGTGTCCGAGGTGTTCCGGGCCGGCATCGAGTCGGTGCACCCGTCGCAGCGGCTGGCCGCCCGCTCCCTCGGCCTGTCCTACTCGCAGACGATGCGGCGGATCGTGCTGCCCCAGGCGGTCCGGCGGGTCACCCCGGCCCTGCTCAACGACCTCGTCGCGCTGCAGAAGGACGTCGGGCTGATCTCGGTGCTCGGGGCGGTCGACGCGATCCGCAAGGCACAGATCGAGGTGTCCCGGACCTTCGACTTCACCCCGTACGTCGTTGCGGGGCTGCTGTTCGTCCTGCTCAGCGTGCCGACGGCGCGCCTGGCGGACTGGGCCGCGGCGCGCGCTGCCCGCCGGGAGCAGGCCGGAGCGGTGCTGTGAGCCGGCGTCCGGGGGGGCCCACGGTCCTGCGGGCGGAGAACGTCGTCAAGCTGTACGGCGCGCACGCCGTGCTGCGCGGGATCGACCTCGAGGTCGCCGAGGGCGAGGTGGTGGCCCTGGTCGGTGCGTCCGGGTCGGGGAAGTCCACGCTGCTGCGCTGCCTGTGCCTGCTGGAGCCGGTGAGCGACGGGCAGGTCCTCCTCGACGGCGACGACATCACCGACCCGAGGGCGCGCGCCGACCGGGTCCGCTCCCGGTTCGGCGTGGTCTTCCAGGCGTTCAACCTGTTCCCCCACCTCAGCGTCATGGAGAACATCTGCCTGGCCCCCCGGCTGGTCCACGGTCGGGCCCGGGCGGACGCTCACGCCCGTGCCAGCGAACTGCTCGCCCGGATCGGGCTCGCGGACAAGGCCGACGCCTACCCCGACCGGCTCTCGGGCGGGCAGCAGCAGCGGGTCGCCATCGTCCGGGCGGTCGCGACCGACCCGCGAGTCCTGCTGCTCGACGAGGTGACCAGCGCCCTGGACCCCACGCTGGTCGCCGAGGTCCTCGGCCTCGTCCGGGAGCTGGCGGGCCAGGGGCGGACGATCGTCATGGCCACTCACGAGCTGGGCTTCGCGCGTCAGGTCGCGGACCGGGTGTGCATGCTGTCCGAGGGCACGATCATCGAACAGGGGCCGCCTTCCCAGGTGCTGGGCGAGCCGCTCGACCCGCGGACCCGGGCCTTCCTCGGCCGCGTCCACGAGTCCGGCCGGATCTGATCTGCGAGACGGCCCGGGTCGGATGCCTCCGGGATGAGCATGATCGGTACAAGACACCCGACTCGTTGATCCAAGCTCTCTGTGGATCAACGAGTCGGGTGCGTACTCGCGATCATCCCGGCCCTTCGCGCCGTCGCCGTCGGTCGTCCGCCGACCGATCGGACGACGGCAGCGAGGCCGGCCAGGGTGATTCCGACGGCCAGGAGGACCCCGCCGACCCCGGTCAGCAGACCGTCGAGATGCTGGGGAATCCCCAGGTGGACGGTGATCCCGAGGATGCGGGACAGGCCGTTGGGCAGGACGACCAGCTCGTCGTTGAGGGCGGTGAGGAACCGCTCGGTCCCGGCACGCCCGACAACGACCCCGAGCAGCAGAAGCGGCGTCCCGACGGCCGCGAGGGTCCCGGCCACGGGTGCCAGAGCCCTGGCGGCGGGGGCCGCCTCGGTACCGGCCCGGGCGCCCGCCAGGGCGAGGACGGGGCCGGTGATCACCCACGCCAGGGCGGTGACCGCTGCCACGACGAAGGCCGTGCGCCCGGCCGGTTCGACCCAGAACCCGTACCAGGCGGCGAGGTGCCCGCGCCACGCGACAGCGGCCGGCAGCACGGCCGCGGCCAGCAGGTGGGCCCCGCAGGCCGCGAGGGCGGCGGTCCCGGCCGCCATCGCGCCACCGGCCAGCCGGACGGTCCCGACCAGGGCGAGCGCGCCGAGCAGCGGCAGGCCGACACCGAGGGCGAGATACGTCTGCGAGGTGAACCCGCTGAACCCCGCCTGCCCGCCGGCCAGGACGGCCAGCGGCACCAGCAGCGCCGCGACGCGCTCCCACGGGCGCAAGCGCCGCCATGCCCCGGGACCCAGCCGCCACGGAGTGAGCGCGGCGCGGCGCAGGGGCCGGACGAGGACCAGGCCGGCCAGCGCGACCAGCAGCGCGGCTCGGGCGGTCCACGTGGTGGCCGGTGTCACCCGCATGTGGGCGAGCCCGGTGTCGGCGAAGTCGAACACGAACGGCGGCAGGGCGACGTTGCCCTCCCAGCGCTCGGCGTGGGCCGCGCTCTCGGCCTCGTATCGGTCGGCCGCCGCTCGGTACGCCGCCAGGGCCTCCGGCGACCCTGTGTCCACCCACTCCTGGTACCGCAGGGCTGTCTCGCGCCAGTCCTCCAGCGTGGCGAAGAGGTCGCGCTCGTACTCCAGTGACGCGGCCAGGGCGTCGTGCTGGGCGGGGTCGCGGAACGCTGACCGGTCCACCCCGTCCAGCAGCTCGATCATCCGGTCCACGCCCGCCACAGCCGCGTCGGCCTCCTCGACGGCCTCGTCGACCCGGCCTCGGGAGGCGGCGTACACCCCCGCCCACGACGCGGTGTCCCCGCTCACCAGATCCCACTTGAAGATCCACATCATGGGGGGCGGCTCCAGGCCGAAGGCCCGCACGTCCTGCTCGGCGTACGGGCCGACGTACAGCCCGTCGAGCGTGACCCCGCGGGAGATCTCCAACAGCTCGCCAAGGGCGCGCACCGCGGCGGGGTCGTCGGTCCAGGTCCGGCGCAGCCAGGTGGCGGTCTCGGCACCGAGGTCGGCGTCCGGGTCCCAGGCCAGGCGAGCCGACAGCCACACATCGAGGTCGTAGAGCTGCCAGAACCCCTCGCGCAGGTACAGCGTCAGCGGCCCGGCCCGCGGCGGCCCCCCGCTCTGGCTCCACACCCATAGGCCGGGCACGCTGCCTGTGGTGTCCCGCACCTGCTGCAGAGCGGCCTGGGTGTCGCCGGAGACGACGTTGGGGAACGCGCTGAACGCCTCGAACTCGCGCCGGGCCTGGACCTCCATGATCCGGCGCTGGTCCCCGGTGAGCAGGGTCGGGTTGAGCGGCAGGAAGGCATCGAAGTCCCCGGCGACCAGCTTGGTCGACACGACGAGGTTGGGGGCGTCGGCGGGGCCGACGACGCGGTCGTAGGTGTCCGGGTTGGTGTGGAGGTCGCCGACCTCGCCCACCCCGACGCTCCAGGTCCGGAAGACGATCTCGGCGTCGTGCGGGGCGGCCGCGGCGGTGAGCGTGTCGAGCATCGCCTGCACGTCCTCCGGCGCGGTGACCGCCAGCCGCGAGTAGTAGTCCCAGCCCGCCGTGTTGTAGATCCCGCCGGCCTCCCCGATGCGGATCATGAGACCGTCGACGCCGGGGATCTCGGTGAGGAGTTCGTCCACTCCGGCCCGGTACACCTCCCACAGCCGGGGGTCGGCGGGATCCAGCCCGCCGGTCGTCGACCGCAGGTAGGACTCCAGTGGGCTGGTGAGGGCCAGCATGTCGGTCGACATGACGACGCTGAGTCCCATCTCCTCGGCGTAGTCCCAGAGCGGCGCCATGCCCCGGCGCATGGCGACTGCCCGATCGCGGTGGGCGGTGCCGGGCGGGTACACGGCGTCGCCGTCGCCGACCCCCGAGAACGCCACGTACTCCAGGAAGCCGGGCACGACGACGCCGTTGTAGCCGTACCGCACGGCGTGGTCGACGTGGTCCCGCCAGGTCCGTTGGACCTCGGGCATCGCGTCCGGGTCCAGCCACGGCTCGCGGTCCAGCAGCGCGTCGGCCAGGAAGCCCTGGACGTGGCTGTAGTCGTCCTGGGCGAGGTAGGCCGCCCGGTCGACCGAGACGCCGGTGGCTCCGAAGTCGATCAGCCGGACGTCGGCGGCGGGTTCCCGGGTGCCGCCCGCCGCCTGCAGCTGCTGGTCGGTCGCGCCGAGGGCGGTGAGGTCGGTGAGTCGGAACAGCCCCTGGGCGAGGCCCCTCCGGTCGCTCGCCGTGACGGTCACCGTCGCCGGGCCCGTGACGTCCATCCGGTGGCCCTCGGCAGAGAGCGAGCCGGTCGGGTCGAGGGCCCCTCGCACCGTCAGCGGGTCGCCCTCGCCCGTGCCGAACTCCGCCGCCGCGAGCGCGAGCAGGGGGTCGTCGTCCGCGCCCGGCGGGAGCTCGAGGAGCACCTCCCGTGGCGGGCCGGACGGGGTGTCACCGGGTGGACCGACGCGAGGCGGGTCACCGGCGAGGGTGGTCTTGTCCCGGAAGTCGACGGCGAGGAACCCGTCCACGGCGCGCGCCGCAGCGGCGCCGGCCACCACCCCGAGGGCCACCACGACCACCGCGGCCACGGCTGCCCACCTCGCCCGCATCCCGGCAGTGTCCCCCGGTGGACGCCCGCCTGGACAGCCACTTGGTGCGTCCCGCGGGGGCGGCCGGCCGGGCGTCCGTGGTCACGCAGGCAGGCCGACGAGCTCGACCATCCGGTCCAGCTCGACGTCGAAGACGGTCGCGAACGCGTCGTCGGCGATCACCTGGTGCCGGTGGCCGAAGAGCTGGGCGCTCACCGACCCGAGCACGTAGGTCCACGCGATGAGCCCACGGACCAGGAGCTCGTCCGGGACGTCGGCCTGGAACACCGAGCGGAGCAGAAGGGCGTCGTGCAGCGCCGGTGCGAGAACGTCGTCGCGCCGAGTGACGGCCCCGGCCGCATGGGCGTCGGCCAGGAGGCGGGCGAGGACGACCGGGACCCGGGTCGCGGGTCCCACCGTGTCGCGGGGGGCGGCGTACCCGGGGATCGGGGAGCCGAAGATCAGGGCCCACTGCCGGGGCTCGGTGTCGGCCCACTCGCGGGCGGCGCGGCCCACCGCCCGGTAGCGGTCGGCGTAGCGGTCGCGCGGCACGTCGGCCTCGCGGCGTTCGACGGCTTCCCCCAGAGCGTCGTAGGACTCCACGATCAGGGCCGTGAGCAGGGCGTCCCGGCTCGGGAAGTAGCGGTAGACCGCCGAGGAGACCAGCCCGACGTCGCGCGCGACAGCACGGAAGCTCAGCCCCGCGGCGCCCTCCTCGGCGAGATGCCGCCGGGCGGCCCGGAGGATCTCGACCCGCATCTCCTGGCGGACCCGGGCGCGGACCCCCTGTGCAGGGGAGGCGGCGTTGGCGGTCATGACCCCAGGGAAGCACTCCTGAGCGAGCGTCGCAACGAAGTGAGAGCAGTGCTCTTGACAGGGCGACTCCACAGGAGCACAGTTCTGCTCAGAGAGCATCGCTCTCGCACTCGAAGGAGCTGACATGACCACTCATCTCGTCGTCGGGGCCGGACCCGTCGGCACCGCCGTCGCTCGCGAACTCGTGGCGCTCGGGCACGACGTCCGGCTCGCCTCCCGGTCGGGGCGTGGCCCCGACGTCCCCGGCGCCGTCCGGACCGCGATCGACGCCTCCGACGCCGCTGCGGTGACCCGGCTGGCGGCCGGGACCGATCTCGTCGTCAACGCGGTCAACCCGCCCCAGTACCACCGCTGGCCCCAGCTGTGGCCACCAGTGGCGGCCGCCCTGCTGACCGCCGCCGAGCGCGCGGGAGCGGTGCTCGCCACGGTCTCGAATCTCTACCCCTACGGCCGGCCCGACGGCCCCATGTCCGAGGCGACCCCGCTGCGGCCCGCGGACGTCAAGGGCGAGGTCCGCCGCCGGATGTGGCTCGATGCGCTCGCCGCTCACGAAGCCGGCCGGGTCCGGGTCGTCGAGGTCCGCGCGAGCGACTTCATCGGCGCCGGGACCGGCCAGAACTCTCACACCGCCCGGCTCACCCGATTCGTGCTGTCGAGCCGGCGGGCACAGGTCATCGGCAGCCCGGACCTGCCCCACTCGTGGACGTACACCGTCGACGTGGCGCGGACCCTGGTCGCCGCCGCGCTCGATCCCGGGGCCCACGGGCGGGCCTGGCACGTGCCGACCAACCTGCCCCGCACCCAGCGGGAGCTGGCCGCCGACCTGGCGGCCGTCGCGGGGGTTCCGGACGTGCCGGTGACGGGCCTGCCGACGATCGCCCTGCGCCTCGTCGGAGTGGTCGACAGCCGGATGCGCGCTGTGGCCGACAGCTCGTACCAGTTCCGGATGCCCTTCGTCATCGACGACTCGGCGGCACGGTCCCGCTTCGGCCTCTTGCCCACCCCGTGGGCCGACGTGCTCGACGTCACCGTCACCGATGTCCGCCGCGAGCTCGCCGAAACGGGTGCCCGGTGAGCGCGACGTTCGGGCGTCGGCCCGTCACCGGGGGGCTCCTCGTCGCCTCCGCGCTGCTGTCGGTCCTCGGCTACGTCGTGCTGGGAACGCAGTTCGACTGGCCCGGAGTGCTCGACGAGCCCGGCACGAGTGCCCTCGACAAGTACGTTGCGGCGGAGCAGGCGATACGGGCGGGCTTCTCCGTCATGGCTCTCGCCAGCCTGGCCCTCATCCCGGCAGCCTTCGGCCTGCAGGCGGCGACGGCGAGGGACCACACCGCGGCCCGGGTCGTCACGGCGTTCGGGGTGCTCGGTGCGTTCGCCCAGCTGCTCGGCTGGCTCCGGTGGCCGATCACGATGCCGTCGGTCGCGGAGGCGTGGACCGCGGCGCAGGGAGACCCGGTGGCCGAGACCGCCGTCGCAACCTCCTACAACGTCCTCAACAACTACGCCGGCGGCGCCCTGGGCGAGCACCTGGGCTGGTTGCTCCAGGGAGTGTGGGCGGTCGGGATCTTCGCGATCGCCTGGCGGGCGGTCGGTGTCCCCCAGTGGGTCGCCGGGATCGGCCTCCTGCTCAGTGCGGTCTGGGGAGTCGCCGTCCCGGTGGCCACGGCGGTGGGCGCGGACGTCCTGGAGTTCTGGGCCCTCAGCGTCTACACCGCCTGGTACGTCTGGTTGCTCGTGTTCGGGGTCGTCCTCGTGGTCCGGCGGGTTGGGGCACCGGAGCCCGACGGGGTCCGGTCGTGACGGCGCACCGCAACCCGGGGGCCGGCGAGGTCTACACGATCGGCCCGGTCACCGGCCCAGGGGCGGGGGAGGGCGATCTGCGGCTCGTGCTCGAGCTGGCCGCTGTCCACCACCCACCGCCCGCTCACGTCCACCCTCACTCCGACGAGTCCTTCACGGTCGTCGACGGTGAGCTCGAGGTCCGGGTCGGCCGCAGCTGGACGACGCTGGGGGCGGGTGAGTCGGCGACCGCCCCGGCCGGTGCGCCCCACGCCTTCCGAAACTCCTCGAGAGCACCGGTCCGGGTCGAGGTGCTCGTCGTGCCGGGGGCCGCTGTCCGAGCGTTCCTCCACGACCTGTTGGCGCTCACCGACGCCGGCCGGGTGGACCGCCGGGGACAGCTGGCCCTGCCGGACGCCGCCCGGCTGCTGCGTCGGCACCCCGACGCCGTGCGGCTGGCGGGGGTCCCCGGACCGGTCCAGACCGGCCTGCTGGCCGTCCTGTCGCGACTGCCCGGCCGCCTGGCCGCGGCCACCTGACCCCGCTCGACCTGCCCACCCGACCAGGAAGGAACTGCCGTCATGTCCACCCACGCCAGCGACGCCGCGACCCGCTCGCCGTCCGCCCGCCGCCCGCTCGAGGCCGCGACCCTGCTCTGCGGAATCACCCTGCTCGCCGCCGCGGCCCTGGTCGCGTCCTTCTTCACCTTCGTCCGCGGCGAGCCCCGCCCGGAACTGGCCCTGTCCTCGGGTCTGGCGATCACCGTCGCTGCGGTGCTCGTCCTGCGTCGAGTCCCCGGGGCCCCCCTGCTCGCGGTCGCCCTCAGCCTGTTCCTCGTCCTCTTCCCCGCTCTCCGGAAGTACTATGCCTTCAGCCTGGAGCGCCCCGACGAGACCGTCGGCCTCGTGTTCAGCGTCGCGGCGCTCGCCGTGGCGGGGGTCGCCGCCACCACCGGGCTCACCGCGACCGTCGCCCGGTTCCGGCTACTGCCGCCGACCCGGGCCGCCGCGGGGGTGGCCGCGACCGTCGGCCTCGTCGCCGCGGTCGTCACCGGGGCACTGATCGCCAGAACGGCCCCGCCCGACCAGGGGGCTGACCTGAGCGACGCCGAGCTCGCAGCCTTGCCGCAGGTCGTCATGGACGACTTCCGTTTCACGCCGGACCGCATCGAGGTCGTCACGGGGGAGGATCTCGTCGTCCGCCTCGTCAACGATGACACGGAAACCTACCGCTTCACGATCGACGAACTGGACGTCGATGTCGTCGTTCCGTCCGGCCGCAGCGCCGTGGCCCGAGTGACGCCGGCCGCTGCGGGCACCCTCACCTTCTACTCCTCCGAGGAAGGGGGGGAGCACCGGGACCTCGGCATGGTGGGCGAGATCGTCGTCGCGCCCTGACGGCGGGTGGCCTGCCGCGCGCGCGGCAGGCCACCCTTCCGCCGCGCGACTCGTCCCCGGCAGGCCGGCCGCAGACCTGGTGGTGATTCTCCCGGATCGTTACGGTCTGCACGCGGGGGATCGCGCTGGGCGGTCTCCCCTTCTGAGTGGGGAGTCAGACCATGACATCCGTCCGACTGCGCACGTCCACGGCCGTCGCCACCGCGGCGCTCGTGGCTGCCCTCGTCCCGGCCGGTGGGGCCGCCGGGGCACCGGCTGCCGGTCCACCGCCCGATCCCACGGCGGGATACGACGCTCCGCCGGTGAACTGGGAGCCCTGCGAGGCCAGCATCTACGGTCCCGCGCTGCCCGAGAACTACCGCTGTGCCCTCTACCCGGTCCCGCTCGACTACTCCGACCCCGAGGGCGAGACCATCGACGTCGCCGTGGTCAAGCGCCTGGCCGACGACCCGGACGTGCGACTCGGGTCCCTCTTCGTGAACCCCGGCGGCCCCGGCGGCTCCGGCTTCGACATCGTCGCCTTCGCCGGCGACTTCCTCTTCGACCCGGCCGTGAACTCGGCGTACGACATCGTCGGGTTCGACCCCAGGGGGATCATCGCGAGCACCCCGCTGCAGTGCTTCGAGGGCCGCGAGAACCCCGGGGAGTACCTCGACTGGTTCCTGTGGCCGCGGGACCGGAGCGAGATCCGGGCCTCGGTCGAGAACGCCGAACGCTTCGACCGGGCCTGTCGGCGGGTCGGCGGCGAGATCCGGGACAACATGTCGTCCACGGACGTGGTCTCCGACATGGAGGTGCTGCGCCGGGCGGTCGGCGACGAGGAGATGAACTTCGTCGGCTACTCCTACGGCTCCTACCTCGCTGCCGTCTACGCCAACCGCTACCCGGACCGGGTGGGGGCGATCGTGGCCGACGGTGTCATCGATCCGGTGGAGTGGGCGACCGGCGACGAGCCCGGCGAGTCGCGGCGCGTCCCGCTGGAGGGGAGGCTGCGCAGCGACCTCGGGGCCCAGGCGACCCTGGAGGAGTTCTTCCGGCTGTGCGACGAGGCCGGGCCGGAGGCGTGCGCCTTCGCCCCGGACTCCGCGGCTCGCTACGAGGCGCTGTACTCGGACTTCGAGGCCGACCCGCTCGTCGTCAGCTTCCCCGGCGGCCTCTTCGACGAGCAGTTCCTCGCGTCGGTGACACTGGGGTCCCTGTACTCCTCCTTCGGGTGGCGCTTCCTCGCCGAGGACCTCGCGTTCTTCGAGCAGATCGCCGCCGCGGAGCGTCCGCTGTCCCGGTCGACGGGAGCAGAGATCGAGCGTCGGCTCGCGCGGCTGCCGTACCCGCCGTTCTACGCCGGCAGTGAGCAGTTCCTCGGCGTCCTGTGCAGCGACAGCGACCGCCCGCGGCGGATCAGCGCCTGGACCCGGTCGGCCGAGGAGGCGGTGGGTCCGCTCGGTCAGCTGTGGGCGTGGAACGACCGCCAGTGCCTGAAGTGGAGCGGCGAGGACGAGGACCGCTACCAGGGGCCGTTCACGGCGGACACGGCCAACCCCGTGCTCGTCGCCAGCACCCGCTTCGACCCGGCCACCGACTACTCCGGTGCGGTGGCGCTCGACGAGTACCTGCCGAACTCGATCCTGCTGACCGTCGAGGGCTGGGGACACACGACCCCGTTCCTGTCGCAGTGCGCGGACGCCATCACGACCGCCTACCTCCTGCGTCAGGACCTCGAGGGCGACGAGTTCACGTGCGAGCAGGACATCGGTCCGTTCGACATCCCCGAGGAGCCCGCGGCGGCGCAGGGCCAGGCGGAGGCGCTCGTCGGCCCCGCTGACCCGGTCGCGGAGGTTGCGGACGTCCTCGAGGCGGCCGGTGACCCCGAGGCGGCCCAGCGGCTGCGCGAGCGCGAGGCGTTCGTCGGCCTCGCGGGGACGAGGTTGCCCGGCTGACACCCGCTCCACCAGCACGGCAGGGCCGTCCCGGGGTCACCCCGGGGCGGCCCGTCCGTCCTCCCGGGGTGGCGGCGGGTGGACCCCGCCGTTATCCTCGTCGCATGACAACGCGCGACTTCGCCGGACCCGTAGGACCACGCGTCCTCACGGGCCGGGCCGTCAAGGCCCCCCGCCAGCGCGCCTGACCGTCGACGGCCGGGTGCACCCCGGCCTCCGGATCCCCACCCTCGGTTCCTGACGCCGGGTCCCTCTCTTCGCCGACCACCGTCGGCTCCCGGGCCCCGAGCCCCTCGCCGTCCCGCACCACGGGACGGGTGACGCCACGTCCGACGCCTCCACGAAAGGCGCTGCCTCGTGCTGCGACTACTCCGCCGATACGGTTCCCATCTCCGCCGATATCCCCACCACTGGCTTCCGGTCCTCGTCCTGAGCCCGCTGGCCGCGGTCCTCGTGAGCTTCGTGCCCGCCTACGCCGCGGCGGAGCTGATCTCACGACTCAGCGAGGGCTCGGTTCCCCTGAACGAGGTGTGGGCCGAGCTCGGGGTCCCGATCACGGTCTTCGTGGTGAGCCTGGTGGTCGGGGAGCTCCTCATGCGCCCACTGGTCGACGTCCTGGTCTGGTCGCTGGAGGCGAAGATGGTCGAGCGGCTCTACGCCGACTGCTTCCGTCACCTGTCCGGCCAGCCCGCGACCTTCTTCGCCGACCGCTTCGTCGGGTCCATGGTGAGCGCGGTCCAGAAGTACACCGCCGCCTACGTCATGCTCGCCGACACCGTGGCGTTCCAGGCACTGCCGCTGCTGGGGGCGGTCGTGGTGACGGTCGCTCTCACGGCGGGGGACGTGCCGTACTTCGCGGTCGGCGTCGTGGTGGTGGTGGCGGCGCTACTGCTGCTGACCCTTGCCACCTTCGGCTCGGTGGCGGGACACATGAAGCACTGGGCGGAGACTCACACCGCCGTCGGCGGGCGGGTGGCGGACGTCCTCGGCAATGTCCTCGTCGTCAAGAGCTTCGCCAGGGAGGCGGACGAGCGGAACGACTTCGCCGGATTCACCACGCGCCACCGGCGTGCCACGACAGCGGCCATGCGGGCGGTCATCTCCAGAGACCTGACGATCGGCGGGGTGATAGTGATGCTCCTCCTGATCGCGTTGACCTCGATCGTCCTCGCCCAGGCGTCGGGTGTCGACCTCGCCACTCTGGTCGTCCTCCTGACCTTCGGCCTGGCGCTGTTCGGCTACCTGTGGGAACTGCCGCGGATCACCCGCATGTGTTATCGAGCTCATGGTGACGCGATGCCGATGGTGGATCTTCTCGACGTCCCGCCCGCCGTGACCGATCCGGACCAGCCCGAGGCCCCCGGATTCGCCGCCGGGCGGATCACGCTGGACCGGGTCACGCTGACTTATCCGGACGCACCGGCCCCGGTGTTCACCGACCTCACCCTCGACGTGGCGCCGGGGGAGCGACTCGGTCTGGTCGGCCCGTCGGGATCGGGGAAGACCTCGGTGACCCGGTTGCTGCTGCGCTTCGTCGACCCGCAGTCCGGCGCGGTGCGGATCGACGGCCAGGACGTCCGCCGCGTCACCCAGCGGGCGTTGCGCTCGCACATCGCGTTCGTGCCGCAGGAGCCATTGCTGTTCCACCGCAGCATCGCCGAGAACATCGGCTACGGCCGTCCCGGCGCCGACCACGCGGCGATCGTCACGGCGGCCCGGCGCGCCCAGGTGCTGGAGTTCGTCGACGACCTGCCGGACGGGCTGGACACCGTGGTCGGGGAGAAGGGCGTCAAGTTGTCGGGTGGGCAACGGCAGCGGATCGCCATCGCGCGGGCCATCCTGTCGGATGCACCGATCCTGGTGCTGGACGAGGCGACGAGCGCGCTGGACAGCCTGAGCGAGGGCCGGATCCAGGAGGCGCTGGACGAGGCGATGGCGGGGCGGACGACCATCGCCATCGCCCACCGGCTGTCGACCTTGCGGTCGATGACCCGGCTGGTGGTGCTGGACCATGGCCGGGTGGTCGAGGACGGCCCGCACGAGGACCTGGTGTCGTCGGGTGGGGTCTACGCCCGGATGTGGCGGCAGCAGTCGGGCGGCTTCGTCACCGTGTAGCCGAGCCCGGTGCCGCCGCGGGCGGGGCGGCGTCGTCCACAGGGCGCCGCCGCCCCGCTCGTCCACACCGACAACGCTGTCCGCTCCGCGACCCACACGCCGATCGCGAGGCTGCGGAGCGTGACAGGATCGACCACGCGGATCACGGGGAGGAGGCGGTGCGGATGGTCGCCGCGGCGGCGGTGCTCACCGACCGGACCAGGCGGCACACGGTCGACGAGTGGCTGGCGCTCGAGGTGCCGGAGACGCTGGAGTTCTGGCGCGTCGAGCTGCTCGAGGGTCGGTGGCTCGTGAGTTCCTGCCCGGGCCTGGATCACCAGTGGGGAGGCGATCAGCTCCAGACGGTCCTCATGAGTGCCGTCGAGGCCGCGGGCCGCGAGGACCTGGTGGCGGTCACGGGCATGGGCGTCGTCCTGAATCCGTACAACGGCCTGCGTCCCGACATCATGATCTGCCCTCGGCGGCTCGCCGGCCGGGTCGTCTCGCGCCAGGAGCTGGGGCTCGCCGTCGAGATCTGGTCGCCGTCGAACCGCCGGGCCGAGCGCCAGCGCAAGCGCGCCGTCAACGCGGCCGCCGGCGTCCCGTTCTGGTGGGAGATCCGCCAGGACCGCGGCGGCCCGTCCCGCCTGGAGACCTTCCGCCTGGTCGACGGCGCCTATGTCGGCGACCAGGTGGTCGAGGCGGGCCACGGGGCGGTGCCGGTGGCCGCAGCCCCGGTGCCCGTCACGGTCGACCTCAGCGCCCTGCGTCTCTGATCGGGTCCTCTGCGGGTCCCGGCCGATCACTCAGCCGGGCAGCGCGAGTCGGGGGGTCCGGGACGCGGTGCGCCAGGTCTCGATGGGCCACCGGGCCTTGCGTGCCGCCCGGTACAGCGTGACGTCGGGGCTCACCACGGTCGGCAGCCCCACGGCCTGGAGCAGCGGCAGGTCCGAGTGGGAGTCGGCGTAGCCGTACGCCTTCGTCAGGTCGGCGCCCTCGACGGTCGCATAGCGTCGCAACCATGCGGCCCGGCCCTCGCCGACCAGCGGCGGGCTGGTGAGGAAGCCGGTGCACACCCCCCGGTCGTCGACTGCGAGCTCCGCGGCGACGACCTCGTCGAAGAGTGGCGCGAGGGGTCGAGTGAGGGGCCGTATGGCGCCGGTCATGAGCACCGTCCGGTGACCGGCGGCCCGGTGCTCGCGCACCCGCCGGATCGCCGCACCGCTCACCCGCTCGAGGACGTACGGCGTGGCGTGGGAGTCGACGAACCGTTCCAGGGCCGCCAGGTCGGCGCCCTGGTAGCGCCGGTACGCAGCCCGCAGCAGCCCGCCGCGGTCGCTGCGTTCGGCTCGCAGGTAGCCCGGGAGCCGGCGGGCCATGGCGGCGACCTCGCGGGCGCGGCCCACGGGGCCCAGCTCGGGCAATCGCAACCAGAGGTAGGTCTCGAGGATGTTGGAGCTGAGCAGCGTCCCGTCCATGTCGAACACCGCAAGGACCGGCGCTGGCGGCGGCGCGTCGTCCCCGGCGCCAGGCGTGACCGGGGTGAGGGTCCGGGGCCGGGGCTCGCCTTGCTGCTGGCGGCGCTTGCGGATGACGTCGTACTCCCGCACCGCTCGGGTCACCGCCGGGCAGTGGATGTCGACGAGGTACTCGCGCCAGTCCACGACTGCGGTGTCGAAGCCCCACAGCTCCGCGTCGTCGGGATCCAGTGACCGGTGCAGCGCCACGGTGTTGTCGTCGACGAAATGCAGCTCGGCCTGGGTGTAGGCGCGGTACAGGTCCATGTAGCGGCGCAGGAAGTCCAGCCGCCGCTTCTGCCGGTCCAGGTCCCTGGCCACGGAGCGCACCCGTTCGCCCCGTGGGGCGAACGACAGCGCGCGCTCCGCGAGTCGGTGCGCCTGCTCGGCCCGCACGAGGGTCCGCTCGATCCGGTCGGCGCCCGGATAGTGCCACTCCTGCAACCGGACCGCGCCGCGGGCGTCCATGTCGAACGGGTGCCGGCCGAAGTAGTCGCTGACGTACTGCTCGAGCTGGCGGAACGACAGCGGGTTGCGGGCGCCCGACGACAGGTGGAAGTACGCGGGCCGACCGATCGGCGGCGGGCTGGCGGCAGCGGCGATGATCGAGTTGACGACGAGATCGACGGGGACGATGTCGATGACCGAGTCCGGGGCGGCCGGGAAGTCCGGCAACTCACCCCGCCCGTACGCGAGGATGATCGGCTCCGCCATCTTGAAGCCCTCGATCCACCCCGGGTGCGGGGTGCGCAGCGCCGACTCGATGATGCTGGGTCGGTACACCGTCGTCGGGATGGTCGGCCCGGCCACCTCCTCGACGACGCGTTCGCCCAGTGCTTTGGTGAAGGTGTACGCGTCGGTCCACCCGAGGCTGCGGGCCCGCTCCGCACCCACCTCCTTGCGCTGGTCCGTGACCCACGCCTGGCGCAGTTCCTCGGCAGCCCGGGCGACGGCCAGCGGCCCTGCCCGGTTGTGGTCCCGCTCGGCGTCGGCGAGGAATCGGGCGAGCATGCCCGCGGTCCGCGATCGGTCCTCGCACTGCTGGGACACCCGTTCCGCGGCGGCCAGCTCGGCCCGCCAGTCCACGAGGTGCTCGACCGGCGCCTCGGGCACCGGCCCGCGCCGCCGCCCCCCGACGTAGGCCGTCGACACATGGACGTAGTGCAGTGGCCGGTGCCCGCCGTCCGGGGTGCGCGCCGCCCCGAGCACGCGGTCCAGCAGTGTGCGGACACCGACGACGTTCGTGGTGAAGGCCTCCATGACCAGCGGGTCGAACGACACGTCCCCGGCGCAGTGGATCGCCACGTCCAGGTCGGCGGGCAGTTCGGGCACGTCCGCGAGGTCCCCCGACAGGACCGTGACGCGGCGCTCCAGCGTGTCCGGCGGCAGGTCGGCGAAGACCGGCTTCGCCAGCAGCTGGGCCACCCGGTCCCGGGCCGACTGGCCGGACTTCGGCCGGACCAGCACCGATACCCGGCACTGCGGCACATCCCGCAGCAGGCGGAACAACAGGGCCTCGCCCACGAACCCGGTGACCCCGGTCAGCAGCAGGTGAGACCCGGCGAGACGCTCGGCGAGGCGCATGGCGGCATACAACCATCGCCCCGGGTCGGCACCGGAGCCCGGCCGGGACGAACGCGGTTCTCAGCCGAGCGCGACGTGACGCGCGAGCTCCTCCACCGGGACGACCCCGATCAGCCGACCCGAGTTGTCGACGCACACCACGGGGTCGAAGCGGCAGCCGACGGGACGATCCACGGCGCGCCGGAGCACTCCGCGCGGGTCGTCATTCGCCCCGGCCCGCAGAGTGATCGGGGCCAGTCGGTCGAAGTTGCCGCTCACCAGCCACAACGCGATGGGGTGCCCCCTGTCGAGCGCGACCGCCGTGGTGCGTTCACCCGGTCGCTCGTCGCCGTCGACGGTCGGCCACGGTTCGCACAGCCGCAGCAGCGGAGGCGTCACGGACCGCGCGGCAACCGGGGCGAGCCCCCCGGCGGTGTCGGTCGTGGCGGGCAGCGTGGCGACCGGCATGTGTCCCCTTCCGTGGCGGCGGGTCCCCTGAGGGGCATCCCCAGGATCGGCAACGTTCATCCTTCCCAGAAGCACTCACGCAGCGTGGTTGTTGTGAGGTGCGTCACGGTCCGCTTCGTCACATTCCGTCCTCCATGCGACCGGACAGGCCGATCGTCACGGACCGCTGACAAGGCGTGTCGACCGTCGAGTGGCAGGATCGCTGCGGTGACCGGTTCCCCGCTCCTCGGCCCCGCCGAGACCATGCTCTCCGAGGCCGACACCGCCGACGTCGTAGCTGCGCTCGCCGCGGGCACCGACCCCCGGGACGTCGCCGCCGCCCATCCCGCGTCGAGTCTCGCCTGGGCGGAACTGGCCGAGCGCGAGCTGCTCGCCCCGGACGGCTCCCCCGTCACCGCCTACGCCTACGCCCGCACCGGGTACCACCGCGGACTGGACGCCCTGCGCCGCTCCGGGTGGCGGGGTGTCGGCCCGGTGCCGTGGCGGCACGGCCCGAACCGCGGTTTCCTGCGCTCGCTGCGATCGCTCGCCGAGGCGGCCGACCGGATCGGCGAGACGGAGGAGGCCGCCCGATGCCGCGACCTCCTCGCCGCCAGCGACCCCGCCGCTCCCACGGAGCTCGGCGTCTGATCCCATGGACCTCCGTGGCGCGGGTGACGGTCGTCGGGGGCGGGATCTCGGGGATCGCCTGCGCGCGTGCACTGCAGCGTTCGGGTGTCGAGGTCGAGGTGCTCGACCGTGGACACCGCCTGGGCGGTCGGATGGCGCTGCGCGAGACCGACGGACACGTCGTCGACATCGGGGCGTCCTACTTCACGGTGTCGGACCCGGGCTTCGCCGCGGTGGCGGACGACTGGCGGGATCGGGGCCTGGCGCGGGGATGGACGGACACCTTTCACCTCTCCGACGGCCGCTCCCTGACGGGGACGACGACCGGGCCGGTCCGGTGGGCGGCGCCGGCCGGCCTGCGTGCCCTGGTCGAGGACCTGGCCCGGGACCTGCCGGTGCGCCACCCTGTCGAGGTCGACGGCGTCGAGCGCCTGCCCTCCGGCGGCTGGCGGGTCCTGGTCGCCGGCGAGCGGGCTGGCGTCGCCGACGCGGTCGTGCTCGCGATGCCGGACCCCCAGGCGGCCCGCCTCGTGCCCGACGAGCTCACCGGGTTCTGGTTCCGGTCCACCGATGGGACCGATGGCAGTCACGGCACCGACGGGGCGACGGGCGCGTGGCCGTGGGAGGCGGTCGTCTCGGTCTCGGCCCGGTGGGAACGGCGATGGTGGTCCGACGTGGACGGGGTGTTCGTGAACGCGCCGGGCGGCGGGGTCGTCGAATGGGTGGCCGACGACGGCCGTCGCCGCGGCGACGGCGTCCCCGTGCTCGTCGCGCACTCGACCGGTGAGTCGGCGCGCCGGTGGCTGGCGGACCCCGACGCCGCCCGCCGCCCGGTCCTCGCCGCAGCCGCGAGTGCCCTGGGCGTCGCGGCCCAGGTGCCCGAGCCCACGTGGTGCCACGTCCAGCGGTGGGGGTTGGCCCGTCCGGTGCGGTCGCGTCCTGCCCCGCCCTTCGCGCTGCACCCGGACGGCCTCGGTCTGTGCGGGGACGCCTGGGGCGATCGGTCCCGGGTTGAGAGTGCCTGGTGCTCGGGTGCCCGACTGGGCGCCGCGCTGGCGGGGGCGCTCGGTGCGACTCCGCGGCCCGGACTCGACTAGCCTGCGCTCCCGTGCCAGCCATCGTCATCGTCGGCGCCCAGTGGGGCGACGAGGGCAAGGGCAAGGCCACCGACCTCCTCGGCGGGCGGGTCGACTACGTCGTCCGCTACCAGGGCGGCAACAACGCCGGGCACACCGTCGTGGTCGGTGACCAGTCCTATGCCCTGCACCTCCTGCCTTCGGGCATCCTCACCCCGACCGTCGTCCCCGTCATCGGCAACGGCGTCGTCGTCGATCTGGGCGTGCTGTTCGACGAGATCGAGGGCCTCACGGCGCGCGGTGTCGACTGCTCGCGCCTCATGATCTCGGCGGACGCCCACGTCATCGCGCCTTACCACGTGACGGTCGACAAGGTCGGCGAGCGGTTCCTCGGCAAGCGGGCGATCGGCACCACGGGCCGGGGGATCGGCCCCACCTACATGGACAAGGTCGACCGGACCGGGATCCGGGTGCAGGACCTCTTCGACCCGTCGATCCTGCGCCAGAAGGTGGAGGGAGCGTTGCGTCAGCGCAACGAGCTGCTGGTCAAGGTGTACAACCGGCGCGCCATCACCGTCGACGAGGTCACCGACCACCTGCTGGGGTACGCCGACCGGGTCGGCCCCTACGTGGGCGACGCCCGGCTGGTGCTCAACCGCGCCCTCGACGAGGGCCGGACCGTCCTGCTGGAGGGCGGGCAGGGCACCCTGCTCGACGTCGACCACGGCACCTACCCGTTCGTCACGTCGTCGTCCCCGACGGCCGGCGGTGCCTGCACCGGTTCCGGCATCGGGCCCACCCGGATCGACCGGGTCGTCGGCATCCTCAAGGCGTACACCACGCGGGTCGGGGCCGGCCCGTTCCCCACCGAGCTGCAGGACGCCGACGGCGAGCGGCTGCGCCGGATCGGCGGCGAGGTGGGCGTCACCACCGGCCGCGACCGCCGGTGCGGCTGGTTCGACGCCGTCATCGCCCGGTACGCCACCCGGGTCAACGGCCTGACCGACTACTTCCTCACCAAGCTCGACGTGCTCACCGGGTTCGAGCGGATCCCGGTGTGTGTCGCCTACGACGTCGACGGGGTCCGCCACGACGAGATGCCCCTGACCCAGACCGACCTGCACCACGCGGTGCCGGTCTACGAGGAGCTCCCCGGCTGGGACGACGACATCACCAAGGCCGGCGGCTGGGACGACCTGCCGCCGGCCGCCCGCGACTACGTCCAGGCGCTCGAGGAGATGTCCGGCTGCCGGGTGAGCGCGATCGGCGTCGGCCCCGACCGGGACGCCACCATCGTCCGACACGACCTCCTCGGCTGAGGGCTCGCCACCGCAGGGCGGCCGCGCAGCGGCGGGAACAACCGGCAACGGCCCGCGCCTTGTCATGACACGTGCCGTCATCACCCGCGACCCTGCCCCCCGTCCCGGCCCCCCGCTCGCAGCGTCGTGAGGCACCCACCCGCTGGACCCGCATCGGCCCCCGTCAGCTGCTGCTGCTCGGCACCGTCACCGCCGTCGGCCCGCTCACCATCGACCTCTACCTGCCGGCCCTGCCGGCGATGGCGGCGGAGTTCGGGGTGGAGCCGGCGGCGCTGCAGCTCAGCCTCACGGCCACCGTGCTGGGCCTGGCGCTCGGCCAGCTCGTGCTCGGCCCGGTCTCCGACCGGCTCGGCCGCCGCGGCCCGCTCGTCGGCGGCCTCGCCGCCTACGTCGCGGTCACCGTGGCCCTCGCGTTCGCCGCCGACCTCCCGACGCTGGTGGCCGGTCGGTTCGTCCAGGGTTTCCTGGCCGCGGCGGCCCTCGTCATCACGAGAGCGGTCCTGCGCGACCACGTGAGCGGACCGGCACTGGGTCGCGCGATGGCCGGTCTCGTCCTGGTCATGGGTGCGGGGCCCATCCTGGCACCGGCGCTCGGCAGCCTGCTGCTGCAGGTGACCGGATGGCGTGGGGTGTTCGTGGCGCTCGCCGTCCTCGCCGCCGCCGCCGCCGTGGCCGTCGCGGTCGCGATGCCCGAGAGCCTGCCGCGGCACCGGCGGGCCGCCGTCTCGGTGCCGGGTCTGGCCCGGGCGTACGTCGCGCTCGCCGTCGACCGGTCGTTCGTCGCGCCGGCGCTGGCGTCCGCCCTGAGCTTCACCGCCCTGTTCGCCTACATCTCCTCGGGGTCGTTCCTGCTGCAGGGCCGCTACGGGCTGTCCGAGACCGGGTACGGACTGGTGTTCGCCGTCACCGCCGCGTGCGTCATCGCGGGATCACAGGTCGGCTCCCGCCTCATCGAACGGGTCGGGGCGGTCCCGCTGCTGCGGGCGGTGCCGCCGGTCGGCGCGGCGCTGGCCGGTGCCCTCGTGGCGGTCACCCTGCTCGACGCGGCCGAGCTCCCGGTGCTCGTCGGCCTGCTCATGGCGGTGTGCGCGGTCGCGGGCGTGGCGATGCCCGTCGGGGCGACCGTGGCCCTCACCGGGCAGCCGCCGCAGCGGGCGGGCCTGGCGTCGGGGCTGCTCGGCGTCCTGCAATTCGTCGTCGGCGGCCTGGCCGCTCCGGTGGTCGGGCTGCTGGGGACCGGGTCGCCCTTCGGCATGGCGGTGGTCATGGTCCTCGCCTTCGCCGCGTCCGCGGTGGCGGGACGGCTCACCCGCGAGCGCGCGCCGTCCGGCACCATGGCGGACGTGACCCCGCAGTCGGCGCCGACCTCGTGACGGCGCCGCGGGACGCGGCCCGGCGGGTGACCGGCCGGGCGCCGGCCCGGTGGGAGCGGCTCGGCGCCGGGCAGATCGCCCTGCTGGGGGCGGCCACCGCGGTCCTGCCGCTGACCATCGACCTGTACCTGCCGGCCCTGCCCACCATCGCCGCGGACCTGGGCACCGGCTCGTTCGGCCTTCAGTTGTCCCTCACGGCCACTGTGATGGGGGTCGCCGTCGGCCAGCTGGTCGTCGGCACACTGTCCGACCGGGTGGGGCGGCGGGCGCCGTTGATCGGTGGGTTCCTCGGCTTCGTCGTGGCCTCGGTGGCGTGCGCCCTGGCTTCCACGCTGCCGGCCTTCCTCGCCGGACGCTTCCTCCAGGGGCTGTTCGCCTCCGCCGGGATCGCCGTCACCCTCGCCGTGCTGCGCGACCACGTGAGCGGCCCGGCGCTGTCCCGCGGGGTGGCCCGCCTGCTGCTGGTGCGCGGGGCGGGGCCGATCCTGGCCCCGCCCCTGGGGGCGCTGGTGCTCGTCGTCACAGGCTGGCGGGGGCTGTTCGCCCTGCTGGCCGGCTTCGGGCTGCTCGTCCTCGTGGCCCTGTTCCGGTCCCTGCCGGAGAGCCTGCCGCGCGAGCAGCGGCGGGCCGTCCCGGCCGCCGCCATCGCCCGGACCTATGCCGAGCTGGTCGTCGACCGATCGTTCGTCTTCCCAGGCCTGGTGTCCGCGCTGGGCTTCGCGGCGATGTTCGCCTGGCTCGCGGCCGGGTCGTTCGTCCTCCAGGGTGCCTACGGGCTGTCGGAGCTGGAGTACGGGCTGGTCTTCGCCCTGGCGGCGGCGTGCGTCATCGTCACCGCCCAGGTGGTCCCGGCGATCGCCGACCGGACCGGCGCGCTGCGGCTGCTGCGCCTGTCACCGCTGCTGGGGGTCGGTGCCGCGGCGACGCTCGCCGTCCTGGCGGCGGCGGACGCGGCGCCGCTCGCCGTGGTCGTCGTGCTCGTCATGGTGACCTTCGTCGCGGTGGGCGCCACGCTCACCCTGGCGCCGAGCATCGCTCTCAGCGGCCAGCCGCCCGCCCGCGCCGGCCAGGCCTCGGGGCTGCTGGGCGTGATGCAGTTCGCGCTCGGCGGCCTGGCAGGGCCGCTGGTGGGGGTGCTCGGCACGGGGTCGGCCTTCGGCATGGCGGTCGTCATGGCGGCGACGTTCGCCCTCGCCGCCGTCATGGGCGCCCTCAGCCGCACCTAGAGGCCGAGACCGCGGGCCGCGGCGTCGGCGCGTGAGGTGCCGGCCACCGCCCGAATCAGCAGCAGGCCGTCGAGCAGGGCGACCGCGCCGGCGGCCCGCTCCCGCCGGCGAGGGTCCGTTCCCGCAAGGTGCCGATGGACGAGGTCGGTCCACAGGTCCACCAGCCCCGCCGCGGCCGAGCGGTACGGCTCGACGCCGCGCGCCGCCGGTCCCAGCACTTCCAGGGCCAGGCCGAACGCCCGCTCTCCCGCCGGGTTCCGCAAGGCCTGCCACGCCCGGCCGGCGAGGTCCCGCTCGTCCCCGGTCGCCCCGTCGAGAGCCGCGGCGACGACGTCCCGCAGGTCGTGGAGGCCGCGCTCGACGGCGGCGACCACGAGGTCGTCCTTGCGCGGGAAGTAGTAGACGACCGTCCGGTCCGGGATGCCGAGCCGGGCCCCCACGGTGCGGTACGTGAGCCCCGGCAGGCCCGACTCCGCCAGCACCGCGGTCGCGGCGTCGAGGATCTCGTCGCGGTCGTGCCGGTACCCCATGGACGCCGAGCGTAGTCATTGCTACAAATGTAGTCATGACTACAGAAAAGTGGAGTCGGGTGCTCCAGGGCTCGGCCGCGCTCGTCGGCCTCTACGCACTGGCGCTCGTCCTCGCGGGGCCGACGGCGTCCCGGCTCTTCGACGTGCTGGGCTTCGGCCCGCGGTCGGGGCAGGTCCCGGCCGGGGCAGCTCGCGAGCACGTGCTGCTGATCTACGGGGTCCTCGGGTCCGTCATCGTGGGCTGGATGTTGCTGGTGGCCGGCCTCGCCGGTGGTCCGTTGCGGCGGGGGGACCGGCAGGTCTGGCGCGTCGTGGTGGTGGCCGTGACGGTCTGGTTCGTCCTTGACACCACGTTCTCGCTCGCCGTGGGCTCGTGGCCGCACGCCGTGTTCAACGCGGCCTTTCTCGCGGCCTTGGGCGTCCCGCTCGCCGGCTGGCGGCTCGCGGCCCGTGATCACCCACTCGTCGATGCCGGCACGTGAAGCCGCGGACGTGCTGACGAGTCGGCGTCAGACTCCGACGATGTCGAGCGAGGGGTCGACCCGGCGGATGTCGTCGGGGTCCGACGTCACGACGAGGGCGTCGAGCTGACGAGCGGTGAGGGCGACATGGACGTCGACGACGTCCGGATGGCCCGAACGCCCCGAGAGCACGCCCACGGCACGCGCCGTCGCCCCGTCGAGCTCGGCCACCGCCACAGACCGATCGGACAGCAGCCTCGCCACGGTGGCCTGTCGCGGCCCGCCGCGCCAGGCCTGGGCGACGACTCCGGCGGGCACCGTGAACCGACACCCGACCGCCGCCGCCTCACGGAGGAGGGCGCGCACCCGAGGAGCTGCCAGCTCGACGCCCAGCAGTGCGCCGGTGTCCAGGACCAGATGACGCGGACCGGTCGTCGTCATGTCAGTCCCAGGGCCCGCCGGGCCCACCGAACGTCCTCGATCGGCGGGGCGCCGTGCCGGGCGTCCATCTCGTCGAGCAACGTGACGAGGGAGTCCTCGTGCTCGCGGCGCCGGATGGCGTCCGCAATGTAGGCGGACACGGACGCCGCACGACCTTCGGCCACCGCTCGACGCGCAGCATCGACCAACTGGTCGGGTAGGCTCACGGCAATCTTCGCGGTCATACCAGGAGAATACCAGGGATCGGATCCCGTGGTGATCTCCGAGGCCAGTCCCATGGACGGGGCGGCGGTCGGCGTCATACGGCGACCACGCGGGCTCGTTGACCGCGGGCCTCCAGCAACCGCGCGATGTTCTCGGGATCGGAGGTCAGGACGGTGTCGCCGCCCCGGGCGGCGAGGGCGACGAGGGCATCGACGACGTCCGAGCCGCCCGCGGTGCCCAGCAGCTCACCCGCCCGGCGGGCGTGGTCCTCGGAGACGTCGAGTACGTCGACCCGCTGCAGGAGGCGGGCGAGGCCCGCCTGTCGGCAGCCGTCCCGCCACACCTGACCGACGACGGGGGAGGGGGTGCGCAACGTCTCGCCCGAGCGGCGGGAGAGCTCCAGAAGGTTCTCCACCCGCCGCGACCTGCGATCGACGGCGGTCAGCGCACCCGCGTCCAGCACGACGCTCATCGGGACCGCGGCCTTCCGGGCGGCAGGTACGGGATGCCGGTCTCCTCTGCGAGCGCCTTGAGCTCCTCCTCGTCCCACCCCCCGCGCTCCGCGGCCTGCTCGGCCAGCCACTCGTCGAGCAGCAGGCCTCTGATGTGGTCCTCCACCGCACTGCTGATGAACGCGGAGAACGACCGCCCCTCGCGCTCGGCCAGCCGGGCGGCCGACTCGCGGAGCTGTGGCGGGATCGAGATCGTCACCCGTTCCATGGTGCTCATACCGCGATCATAACGAATCTCGACCGCGAGAGTCGACGACCTGTGGACGGCCTCAGGCGGACTTGCGCTGGCGGGCCCGGCGCTTCGGCTCCTCGGCCGACTCCGCCTGCTCGCCGCTCCGGTCGGCGCGCGCCCGCTCCACGCTGTTCTGCAGCGCCGTCAGCAGGTCGACGACCTCGGCCCCGCCCCCCGGCTCGGCCGGCGCGGCCGGCACGTCTCGGGCGTCCCCGCCGGACAGCTTCGCCTCGATGAGTTGCTCGACGGCCTCGCGGTAGTGGTCGGTGTAGCGGTCCGGCTCGAAGTCCGCCGCCAGCGACTCGACCAGTGAGGCCGCCATCGTGACCTCCTGCGGCCGCAGCTCCGCGCGCGCGGCGTCGCCCACGTTCTCGAACTGCGGCACTCGGACCTCGTCCGGCCACAGCATCTGCTGCAGGAGGATGACGTCGCCCCGGACCCGCAGCACCGCCAGCGACTCCTTGTTCCGCAGGGCGTAGGTGACAACCGCCATCCGCTCGGTGTCGACCAGAGCCTGGCGGAGCAGGGCGTACGGCTTCGTTGCGGCGGCGTCCGGCTCCAGGTAGTACGTCCGGCCCAGCATGATCGGATCGATCTGGTTCTCGGGGACGAACTCGTGGACCTCGATCTCGCGACCGGTGGCCGCGGGCAGCTCGGCGAAGTCCTCGTCGGTGAGGATCACCATCCGGCCGTCGGCGGTCTCGTAGCCCTTGGCGATCTCGTCGTACGGCACCTCCTCGCCGTCGACGCTGCAGATCCGTCGCTGCCGGATCCGCCCGCCGTCGGCCCGGTGCACCTGGTGGAAGCGGACGTCGTTCTCCTGCGTCGCGGTGTAGAGCCGCACGGGCACGTTGACGAGGCCGAACGACACCGCGCCCTTCCAGATCGCACGCATGCGGCCTCCCTCCACCGGAGCAGTGATCCAGGGTGCCCCCACCTCCCCGTCGGCACAACTCGCGACCTGCTGGAGGTGCCCGGCACGACGCGTCGATCCGTGGTCTGCTGGCGGGGTGCGGCCGATGCTCGCCACCCCCGCCGGACCGGAGGGTCCGCCGCTCGGCGACGACTGGGTCCACGAGGTCAAGTGGGACGGTGTCCGGGTGCTCGTCGACGTCGTCGACGGTGCTCTCACCGTCCGCTCCCGAACCGGCCGCGACGTCACCGTGGCCTTCCCGGAGCTGGCTGCTCTCGCCAGAGTGTCCCCCGACGTCCTGCTGGACGGGGAGGCCGTGGCCCTCGACGAGGGTCGGCCCTCGTTCTCCCGCGTCGTCGAGCGCGTGCACGTCACCGACCCCCGCCGGGCGGCGCAGCTGGCGCGCGACTGCCCGGTCACGCTGTTCCTGTTCGACGTCCTGCGGTCGGCGGGCGAGGACCTCACGCAGCGTCCCTGGTGGCAGCGCCGGGCGGAGCTGGAGCGGCTGACGGCGTCGGCGGGTGACGAGGAGTCGCGCTGGCGGCTCTCGCCGGTCTACGACGACGGCGCGGCGCTGCTCGCCGCCACCCGGGCCCAGGGGCTGGAGGGACTGGTCGCCAAGCGCCGCAGCTCGCGCTACCTGCCGGGCCGTCGCTCCCCCGACTGGGTCAAGCACGCCCACCGCTCGTCCCTCACCTGCCTGGTCGGCGGGTGGCGGCCCGAGACCGGCGATCCCCGCCGGGTCGGAGCCCTCCTCGTCGGCGTGCGCGCCGGGGACGGGCTGCGGTTCCTCGGCCGGGTGGGCTCCGGGATGACCGCCGAACGGGACCGGGAGCTGCGGGCCCGGCTGGCCCCGCTGGAGATCCCGCACCCACCCTTCGACGAGGCGCTGCCGAGGATCGACGCGGCAGGCGCGCACTGGTGCCGGCCCGAGCTCGCCGTCGAGGTGCGCTATCTCGGTCACGGGCTGCCGCCGCCGGGCGCCCGGCTGCGGGCGCCGGTCCTGCGGGGCATCCGGCCCGAGGCGGACCTGCCGGCCGAGGAGGAGGTTCCATGAGCGACGACACCGCGGTGAGCGTCCTGGTCGAGGGCCGCCGCCTGGCGCTGCGCCGCCTCGGCAAGGTCCTCTACCCGGCGACCCCGGACACCCCCGAGGTGACGAAGGCGGCCCTGCTGGACTACGCGCGGCGGGTGGCGCCGGCCTGGCTCACCCACCTGGCGGGGCGACCGGTCACTCGCAAGCGCTGGCCCGACGGTGTCGCGGGAGAGACGTTCTTCGAGAAGAACCTGCCGCGCGGCACCCCGGACTGGGTGCCGCACGTGACGTTGCCCGCCCCCGGCAGCACGAAGGAGCGCGAGCTCGTCACCTACCCGTTCGTCGAGGACCTCCCCACCCTGCTGTGGGTGCTCAACCTCGCGGCGCTGGAGCTCCACGTGCCGCAGTGGACGGCGACCCGGGACGGCCGGGCCCACCATCCCGACCGCCTGGTCGTCGACCTCGATCCGGGTCCCGGCACCGGCCTGGCCGAGGTGTCGGCCGTCGCCGCCTGGGCAGGGGAGCGCCTGCTCGCCGACGGGCTGCGGGCCTACCCGGTGACGAGCGGCAGCAAGGGCATGCAGCTGTATGCCGCGGTCTCGGGCGAGCAGGACGGGGCGACGGTGTCGGGGTACGCGAAGCGCCTTGCCGAGAGTCTCGAACGTGAGCACCGCGAGCTCGTCGTCTCGCGGATGGCGAAGGACCTCCGGCCCGGCAAGGTCTTCGTCGACTGGAGCCAGAACAACACCGCCAAGACCACCGTCTGCCCCTACTCCCCGCGCGGGCGGGACCGGCCGTTCGCCGCTGCCCCTCGAAGGTGGGACGAACTGGGCGGTGACCTGCGCCAGATCCCCCTCGCGGAGGTGGCCGCGCGCTACGAGCGCGACGGCGACCTGCTGGCGGGGCTGGCCGAGCCCGGCCCCGCGGTGCCGGCGCAATGAGTGCGGCGGGCTTCGGGAACCCGGTTGCACGCGTCGCCGTCGACCCGCTGTGATGGCCCGGATGCGCGTCGCCCTCATCGGCTCGGGTGCGCGGGAGCACGCCCTGGCCCGCGCGCTGCTCGCCGACCCCGCCGTGGAGTCCCTCGTCGCCGCGCCCGGCAACCCGGGCATGGCCGCCGACGGCGTCGACGTGCGACCCAACCCCACCGGCCGCCTCGCCGAGCCCACCGGGGTGGCGGTGCTCGCCACCGGGACGTTCGCCGATCTCGTGGTGATTGGACCCGAGAAGCCGCTGGTGGCCGGGGCCGCCGACGCCGTGCGCGCCGTGGGCCTGCCGTGCTTCGGCCCGGGCGCCGCCGCCGCCCGCATCGAGGGCAGCAAGGCGTTCGCGAAGTCGGTCATGGCCGCAGCCGGCGTCCCCACCGGCGGAGCGCGCGTCTGCCGCACGCTGGACCAGGTCCGCCGCGCGCTCGCCGAGTTCGGGCCGCCCTACGTCGTCAAGGACGACGGGCTGGCCGCCGGCAAGGGCGTCGTCGTCACCGAGCACGTCGACGAGGCCCTCGCCCACGCCGCCGCCTGTCTGGAGCGCTCCCACGGCACGGTCCTCGTCGAGGAGTTCCTCGACGGCCCGGAGCTGTCCGTCTTCTGCCTGAGCGACGGCGAGACCGTGCTGCCGCTGGCTCCGGCCCGGGACTTCAAGCGCCTGGGGGACGGGGACACCGGTCCCAACACCGGGGGCATGGGTGCCTACTCACCCGTCCCGGAGGTGCCGGCCGGCCTCGTCGACGAGGTCGTCGAGCGGGTCGCCCGCCCCACCGTGAGGGAGCTGGCGCGCCGGGGCACGCCCTACGTCGGGGTCCTGTACTGCGGGCTGGTGCTCACCTCCGCCGGCGTGAAGGTCATCGAGTTCAACGCCCGGTTCGGCGACCCGGAGGCACAGGTCGTGCTCGCCCGGCTGCGGACCCCGCTCGGCGGGCTGCTGAGGTCGGCGGCCACCGGCGGCCTGGGCCGGCACGCGCCGCTGGAGTGGGACGACGGTGCGGCGGTGGTGGTCGTCGTGGCCTCGGACGGCTACCCGGAGCGCCCGGTGGCCGGGGACGTCGTCGGAGGGCTGGCGGACGCGGCGGCTGTCGACGGAGTCACCGTCCTGCACGCGGGGACGGCGGAGACCCCGCGGGGCGTGGTGGCGGCCGGCGGGCGGGTGCTGTCGGTCGTCGGGTGCGGCGCCACGGTGGCCGAGGCTCGGGACCGCGCCTACACGGCGGTCGACAAGATCACACTGCAGGGAATGCGGGTGCGCCGGGACATCGCGTCCGGCGTCGTCGGATGAGCGACCGGCGAGCGCTCGGGTGAGCGCTCCGTGGGACGACGGGTGCGCTCCGTGGGGCGACGGGTGCGCACTCAGGTGAGCGCACGCCTGCCCGGCTGGAGCCCGCTGTTCTCGGGCAAGGTCCGCGACGTTCACGTCTCCGAGAGCGACCCCGGGCTCCTGCTGCTCGTGGCCAGTGACCGGGTCAGCGCCTACGACCACGTCCTGCCGACGTCGGTCCCGGGCAAGGGTGCGGTGCTGACCGAGATGACCCGCTGGTGGTGCGAGCAGCTGGCGGACGTGGTGCCGAACCATCTGGTCGCGCCAGGGACCCCGGGGGTGCCACCGGTGCCGGCGGGGATCGCGGAACGGGCCGCGGTCGCCCGCCGCCTGGACATGCTCCCGGTCGAGTGTGTCGCCCGCGGGTACCTGGCCGGGTCCGCCTGGCGCGAGTACCGCGAGTCGGGGGCTGTGACAGGCGTCCGCCTTCCGGCCGGGCTGGTCGAGGCCGCGCGGCTGCCAGAGCCGATCTTCACCCCGGCGACCAAGGCCCCGGCGGGTGAGCACGACGAGAACATCTCCTTCGACGAGCTCGTCGCCCGGGTCGGGGGCGGCCTCGCGCAGCGGCTGCGCGACCTCACCCTGGCGGTGTACCGGCGGGGAGCGGGCACGGCCGAACGGGCCGGGCTGCTGCTCGCCGACACCAAGCTCGAGTTCGGCGTGGTCCCCGACGGCGCCGGCGAGCTGGTCCTGGCCGACGAGGTGCTGACCCCGGACTCCTCCCGCTTCTGGGATGCGGCCGGCTGGGCGCCCGGCCGCCCGCCGCCGATGTTCGACAAGCAGATCGTCCGGGACTGGCTGACCGGCCCGGAGTCGGGCTGGTCGCCGGGCTCCGGTCAGCCGCCCCCGCCCCTGCCCGACGCGGTGACGGCGCGCACCGCCGCCCGCTACCGCGAGGTGTCCGGCCGGCTCCGGACCGCCGCCTGACTCTGGATTGCGCCATCGGCAGCGTTCGCCGGGAGGGCGCCGTACCCTGCTCCCCATGCCGACGGTCGTCGTCGAGGTGATGCCCAAGCCCGAGCTCCTGGACCCGCAGGGCAAGGCGGTGACCGCCGCCCTGCAGCGGCTCGGCTTCGACGGCCTCGCGGCGGTCCGGCAGGGCAAGCGGTTCGAGATCGAGGTCGACGAGATGACGCCCGAGGTCCTCGCGGCCGCGCAGCGGGCGGCCGAGGAGGTTCTCGCCAACCCCGTCATCGAGGACGTCGTGGTGGTCGGCGTGCCGGAGGGCGCGGACGACCGGGTCCGCCTGTCCGCATGACCGTCGGGGTCGTCACGTTCCCCGGCAGTCTCGACGACGGCGATGCGGCCCGGGCGGTGCGCCTCGCCGGTGGTGACGCGGTCGCCCTCTGGCACGGCGACGCCGACCTGCGGGGGGTCGACGCCGTCGTGCTGCCGGGTGGGTTCTCGTACGGCGACTACCTGCGCTGCGGGGCCATCTCGCGGTTCTCGCCGGTCATGACGGAGGTCGTCGCGGCGGCCCGGCGCGGCATGCCGGTCCTCGGCATCTGCAACGGTTTCCAGGTGCTGTGCGAGTCGCACCTGCTGCCGGGTGCGCTCGTCCGGAACGAGGGCCTCCGGTTCACGTGCCTCGACCAGCGGCTGCGTGTCGAGCGCACGTACACCCCGTGGACCCAGTCGTTCGAGCCAGGGGCGGAGATCACCGTTCCGCTGAAGAACGGGGAGGGCTGCTACGTCGCCGACCAGCGGACACTCGACGCGCTGGAGGCCGAGGGGCGAGTCGTCCTGCGCTACGTCGGGGACAACCCCAACGGTTCCCGCCGGGACATCGCCGGGGTGTGTGACCCCACCGGGCGGGTCGTCGGGGTGATGCCGCACCCCGAGCACGCGACCGAGGCGGGTTTCGGACCGTCGACCGACGGTCTGGGCTTCTTCGCGTCGGTGCTCCAGGCGGTCACGGCCTCCTGACCTGCCCGTACTCCGCCCGGTGTCAGCCAGGCCCCGGTGGCAGGAGGACCGGCGGCTCCGGAGGCGGCAGGACCAGCGTTCCGGTCGCCGTGGTCGACGCTGTCGTCGTCCGCGGCAGCGCGGGGTCCCGGAACGGCAGGATCTCGACCGTGGTCCCCTGGAAGCCGGGTGCTGCCAGGGACACCGTCGCCGGGGGTGGCGGGTTGCTCGGCGAGCCCGCCCACCGGACGGTGACGCCCGCGGCGGCGCCGGGACCGAGGTCGAGCAGGACCGGGTCGGCGGCGAAGCCCTCGGGCGCCGACACCGTCACGGTGGCGGGGGCGTCGCCGGTGTGGCTGACGGTGAACGCGGCGACGCCCGAGCGGGACATCCGCACCGGGCCTGCCGGATCGGCCAGGAGGACGGGCGCCGGAACCGATGAGTCCGGTGGCGCCGGGTCCGCAGGCCCGGACGCGGACCCGGTCGTCGAGGAGGGTGGTGCCGCTGAGGCCTCGGGGGAGGCGGCCCGCGACGCGGTGGCGGACGCCGGCGCGGTGCTCGGGTCCGGGCCGACTTGCGGCGGCGCCGGGGCGGGAGCCGCCACGACCTCGTCCTCGACGACCTGACCGCCGAGGGCCGTCGCGCCCCACCACGCCCCCAGGACTCCCAGGAGGACGACCCCCGCCACGGCGAGGACCACTCGCCCCGGGCGTCGCGGCCCCGGGTCGGCGGCGGGTCCCGCCAGCTCCACCAGCTCGCCGCCCTCGCCCGGTGGGAAGCCGTCGTCGTGCCAGGAGTCGCGCGCAGGCGCCGCAGCCGGTGCGGACACCAGGTCCAGCCCCGTGAGGACGCCGTCGCGCAGCCCGTCCGGGACCAGCAGCACCGGGAAGGCCGAGCCGAGGGCGGCCGGGGCGAGGACTCGTCGCTCGGTGTCCGAGCAGACGTCGCAGCCGTCGACGTGCCGTGCCACCCGTTTGCGCCACAACGTGGAGAACGTGCCGTCCCACGGCGCCAGCAACGCCTGGAGGTCCTCGCAGTCCCGGCGGCCCTGCCGGGCGACGAGCAGGGCGCCCAGGGAGGTGCGCATCCGCTGCCGGGCGCGGCTGAGCAGCTGGTGGGCGGTGTTCTCGGCGACGCCGAGGGCGTCGGCGAGGTCCGAACCCGCGAGCTCCGCCCCGTAGGCCAGCTCCAGGACCAGCCGGTCACGGTCGTCGAGGCCCGCCGAGGAGTCCGCGAGCAGCACACGGAGCTCGTCACCGCGGACGCGGTCGAACCCCTCGCTTCCCGCGCTGCTCAGCTCCATGCTGTCGACGTCCTCAATGGTGTCGGTGGGGACCACCCGCCGGGAGCGGCGGACGTGGTCGACGATCCGGTGGCGGGCGACGGCGAAGATCCACGGTCGCAGTCGTTCGGGGTCGGCGAGCCCGCCGATCCGCTGGGCGGCGGTGAGGAAGACGTCCTGGGTGACGTCGGCGGCGGCGTCCCGGTCCCGGAGCTGGCGCGCTGCCAGGGCGAAGACCCGGGAGGCGTAGCGGTCGTAGATCGCGGCGAGCGCGTCGGAGTCGCCGGAAGCCGCCGCGACGGCCAGGTCGGCGTCGCGGCGGCTCTCCGGGGCTGGTCCCGGTCCATCGGGCGTGCCCATCCCGGCAGCCTGGTCCCGGTCAGGCCCGGATGTCCACGGGCACGCCGAGCGGCAGCTCGGCGGCCAGGGCCTCGATGACGTCGTTCGCCACCCGGATGCACCCGTGGGAGACCTCCTGACCCAGGAGGCCGGGCTCGTTGGTGCCGTGCAGGCCGATCTGGCCGTCCCCGCCGGCGAACTCGCTGAGGGTCTCCGACCAGGCCGCCACCCCCAGGGCGTAGGGGCCGTAGGCGCCGTCCGGGTCGGTCGACAGCTTGTCGGTGAGGAAGAACTCGCCGGTGGGTGTCGGGTTCTGCGAGGTGCCGATCGCCACCGTCGCAGCCATGACCTCGACGCCGTCCTCGAACAGGACGAGTTCGCGGTCGCTGAGGTCGACGGTGATGTGGTGGCGGACGGCCTGGACGCTGACGTCCTGCGCGGCGACCCACCCGTCGCTGTTGTTCGGCCGGGCAGGGACGCGCACCTGGAGCCATGCCCCGTCGGGCGACGCGGCGATCACCCGGAGCACGCGTGTGGTGCCGAGGGGGGTGGTGGCGGTCAGGGTGGTGAGGGTGTCGCCCTCGGGGGCCGAGTGGATCGCCACGTCGGCGTCGAGCACGGCGACCGCGGTGGCAGCCGCCACCGGGGAGCTGGCGGAGTCCTCCGGGGAGGCCCCCGCCCCCGAGGGGGCGGGGGACCCGGCGGAGGCCGCGGTGCGGGGGGTCGTGTCGTCGGCGGCGGACTGGGGGTCGGCGGTCCCGCCGCAGCCGCTGAGCGCGAGGGCCGCGAGCGCGGCGGTGGCGAACGACACGGTGGCGGCGCGGGCGGTCAGGGGACGGCGGGTGCGGGTCATGGTGATCTCCTCGGGTGAGTGCTGGTCGGATGGCTCGCCGGGGTGGGGTGATCGGCCGGCTCAGCCGGTGAAGGGGGCGCCGCCGCCGCCATCGGTGGTGGGGGTGCACTCCGCGACCTCGGCGGTGAGGGGGAGCTCGCCGCCGTCGACCATGGGGACGACGGCCGTGAGGTCGTCGACGACGTGCCGGCCGGGCTCGGTGGGCTCGCACGGGTCGACGGGCGGGGGCTCCGGCGTGGGGTCGTCACCGTCGTCGCACGAGTCGATCCCGTCGTCGATGTCGTCGACGCAGGTCCCGATGTCGCCGGGGCCACCGGGGACCGCCGGGTCGGTGGGCTCGTCCGTCGGGCCGTCGCCGGGGTCGTGGGTGGGGACCGCGACGTCGAGGTCCGGCAGCAGGTGGTCGCCGGTCGCGGCGAGGGCGGGGACGCCCCCGGCGAGCGCCAGGGCGGCGCTGATGCCGGCGGCGGCGACGATCCGGTGGGCGGCGAGTCGGGTGCGGTGACGAGTGCTGATCATGGTAGGTCTCCTCCGTGAGCGCCCCGGCCGCGTGCCGGGGTCGACAGGGGGGACGCGCCGCTCACGGGGTCCTGACACTTTTCCCAGGAGACTTTCCGCGGGTCGTCGTCGGGGCACTCACCAGGGCACTCGCTGGGTCGGGCCTAGGCTCGGCGGGTGCCGAACCCGACCGCGTCCTTCCTCGTCATCGGTGACGAGATCCTCTCCGGCCGGACCCGCGAGGCGAACGTCCAGGTGCTGGCCCAAGCCCTCGTCGGGATCGGGGTCGATCTGGTCGAGGTCCGGGTCGTCCGCGACGACCGGACGGCGATCGTCGAAGCCCTGGACGCCCTGCGACACCGCGACGACGTGGTCATGACGTCCGGCGGGATCGGCCCGACGCACGACGACATCACGGCGGACAGCGTCGCGGCGGCCTTCGGGGTCGGCATCGGGGTGCGCGACGACGCGCGCGCGCTGCTGGCCGACCTCGCGCAGCGCCGGGGCGTCGAGGTGACCGATGGCCTGCTGCGGATGGCGCGCATCCCCGAGGGAGCCGTCCTCATCCCCAACGTGGTGTCCGCCGCGCCCGGCTTCACGATCGGCAACGTCCATGTCATGGCCGGCGTGCCGTCGATCTTCGAGTCAATGGTGGAGGCCGTGCTGCCGCTCCTCCCGCACGGGAGGCCGATGGTGTCCCGGAGCCTGACCGTCGGACGTGGGGAGGCGTTCTTCGCGGGCGCGCTCGCCGAGGTCGCCCGCACCTTCGCCGACGTGTCGATCGGCAGCTACCCCCGGCGGCGCGACGGCCGCTTCGAGGTGGAGATCGTCGTGCGGGGGCCGGAGGAGCGGCGCGTGGTGGAGGCGCTCGCCGCCGTCGCGACGGCCGTGGCGGAGGGCAGCCGCCCCTGACGACGGCCGGTTCGGCCCGGCCCGTCGCCTTGCGACAGCCCCTCGTCCCGTCCGGTGCTGGACTACCGTCGGGGTCGATGACCGCGACCAGCGAGCGGGGCGCCACGCTCGACCGGGGCATCGACACCGTCGATGCCGCCGTCGCCACCCCGGACGTCGACCAGCCGTACGCAGCCCTCGGGCTCAAGGACGACGAGTACGCCCGCATCCGGGAGCATCTCGGGCGCCGGCCGACGTCGGCGGAGCTCGCCGTCTACTCCGTGATGTGGTCCGAGCACTGCTCGTACAAGTCCAGCCGGGTCCACCTGCGCCGGTTCGGCGAGGCGACCACCGACGCCATGCGTGCCCGACTGCTCGCCGGCATCGGCGAGCAGGCCGGCGTCGTCGACATCGGGGACGGCTGGGCGGCCACCTTCAAGGTCGAGAGCCACAACCACCCCAGCTACGTCGAGCCCTACCAGGGCGCTGCCACCGGGGTCGGCGGCATCGTCCGCGACATCCTCGCGATGGGGGCCCGGCCGGTCGCCGTCATGGACTCACTGCGTTTCGGGGCCGTGGACCACCCCGACACCGCCCGGGTGGTCCACGGGGTGATCGCGGGGATCGGCGGGTACGCCAACTGCCTGGGCCTGCCGAACGTCGGCGGCGAGGTCGGCTTCGACCCCTGTTACCAGGGCAACCCGCTGGTCAACGCGCTGTGCGTCGGTGTGCTCCGCCACGACGACCTGCAGACCAACCGGGCCACCGGCGTCGGCAACGCAGTCGTGCTGCTCGGCGCCCGTACCGGCGGCGACGGGATCGGCGGGGTGAGCATCCTCGCCAGCGAGACCTTCGGCGCGGGCGGCAGCCCGGCCAAGCGCCCGTCGGTCCAGGTCGGTGACCCGTTCGCCGAGAAGCTGCTGATCGAGTGCTGCCGGGAGCTGTTCGCCGCCGGTCTCGTCGTCGCGGTACAGGACCTCGGCGGGGCGGGGCTGTCGTGCGCCACCAGCGAGCTCGCCGCCGCCGGCGGCACCGGCATGCACCTGCACCTGGACCGGGTGCCGCTGCGCGACCCGACGCTCGCTCCCGAGGAGATCCTCATGAGCGAGTCGCAGGAGCGGATGATGCTCGTCGTCCGCCCGGGAGACCTCGACCGCGTGCTCGCCACGGCCGCCCGCTGGGAGGTGGAGGCCGCCGTTCTCGGCGAGCTCACCGCGGGGGACCGGCTCGTCATCGACCACCGCGGCCGCCGCATCCTGGACGTGCCACCGGCGACGGTCGCCGAGGGACCGATTTACCGGCGGCCGTACGACCGGCCCGCGCACCTCGACACCGTCCAGGCCGACGACCCCGTCCGGCTGCCCCGTCCCGAGGACCCGGGGGAGCTGCGCGATCTCTGGTTGCGCCTGGTCGCGAGCCCGAGCCTGTGTTCCCGGGCGTGGGTGACGGACCAGTACGACCGGTACGTGCTCGGCAACACCGCGGGCGCCCGGCCGGACCGGGCCGGCGTCGTGCGCGTCGACGAGGGCACCGGCCGGGGCATCGCCGTCGCCCTGCGCGGCCCGGCGCGACTGGCCGCGCTCGACCCCTGCCGGGGGGCGCAGCTTGCGCTCGCCGAGGCCTACCGGGCGGTCGGCTGCACCGGTGCCGAGCCGGTCGCGATGACCGACGGCCTCAACGCCGGCTCACCGGAGGAGCCCGGCGCCATGTGGATGTTCGCCGAGCTGGTCCGGGGACTGGCGGACGCCTCGGCGAGCCTCGGGGTGCCCGTGACCGGCGGCAACGTGAGCCTCTACAACGCCACCGGCGACCGGGCGATCCACCCCACCGCGATGGTGGGGGTGCTCGGGGTCCTCGAGGACGTCGGCCTCGCCGTGCCGTCCGGGTGGTCCCGGGCCGGCCGGGCGCTGTACCTGCTCGGGTCGACGCTGGCGGACCTCGCCGGGTCGGCCTGGGCCTGGGAGGAGCACGCCCATCTGGGCGGGCTGCCGGCGGCCCCGGACCTCGACGCCGAGCGAGCCCTGGCCGGGGCGCTGCGGGCGTGCCTGCGTGACGGCCTGGTGGACGCGGTCCGGGACCTTGCCGAGGGCGGGCTCCTGGCCGCGCTCACCGAGGGCTGCCTGCGGCTCGGGGTCGGGGCGCGGGTGTGGCTGGCGGAGGTCTGCGCCACCGCAGGGGACGCGACCCCGGCGCTCGACCTCCTCACGGTGCTGGTGTCGGAGTCCCCCGGCCGCGTGCTCGTGGCCGTCCCGCGCAGCGAGGAGGTTCGCTTCACCGACGTCATGACCGCGCGCCGGATCCCCCACACCCGCGTCGGCGTCACTGACGACTCCGGGGGAGAGTCGGGCGAGCCGGCGCTCGACGTCGCCGGGGTCGGCGTGATGAGCCTGGCGGAGCTCCGGGCCGCCCACGAGGGCACGCTGCAGCGCCGCTACGGCTGAGGTCCCGCGGCCGCCCGGCCGGGCACCGCCTGCCTGCCACGATTCCGAGCCATGACGAGCCGGGTCGACCTCCGCACGCGATTCCCCGTCGACGACGCCGAGCTCTCGGACCTGCACGCGCGGGCATTTGCGCACCCGGCGACGCCGCACCGGGTCGAGGTGCAGCCGTGGCGGTCCCGGCTCGACCGGCACAGCGTGTCCTGGGTCGGCGCATTCCATGGCGGCGACCTGGTCGGCTTCGTCCACGCGTGCTGGGACGGCGGTCGGCACGCCTTCCTGCTGGACCCGGTCGTCGACCCGGCGCAGCGGCGTCGCGGCGTCGGCTCCCTCCTCGTCGGGCGGCTGGTGCACGAGGTCGAGCAGGCGGGCTGCGAGTGGCTGCACGTCGACTTCGAGCCCCACCTCACCTGATCCTGAAGACGATCGCCGATTTATCGACGATCAAGCCCTGGTGATCGTCGATAAATCGATGATCTGAGGGGGACATGCGGACCGGGGGCCGCTGATCGTCGACTTATCGACGATCTTCCCGCCTTGATCATCGATAAGTCGACGATCAAGGAGGATTGCGGCGGGCATGACAGCTCGTGGTGGTGGATCATTCGCTCTTCCTCGCTCGGCGAGGCTCACCCGGACGTGGGTGGCAGCAGCCCGGCGAGGTCGGCGCGGGTGCCGCTGGCCCGGACGGCACCCGACGCCACCGCCTCCGACCAGGCCAACTGTCCCGTGGCCAGCGACAGCCAGGTGTCCGGGTCGGTCTCGACGACGTTGGGGGGCGTCCCCCGGGTGTGCCGGGGGCCCTCGACGCACTGCGTGACCCCGTGCGGCGGGACCCGGACCTCGACGGTCCGGCCCGGGGCCGCATCGGCGAGCCGCTGCAGCGTCCACCGCACCGCGGTCGCCACCGCCCGCCGCTCGGCTCCCCCGCGGGCCCAGGCCGCGACGGCTGCCTGGCCGTCAGCCGCTGGGATGCGCCGAGGGACCACGGCGGCATTGTGGACCCCGGACGCCCGGGGCCGGCACGGGCACGGCACAGCCGACGGCACGGGCCACGAGGCGGGTGACGGGCGGGCTACCGTCGGGCCGTGACACCGCCCCGGCCCCCCCGCCCCGTCCGCTACCGGGGCTTCGTCCTCACCGGTCTGGCGGTCGGCGTGATCGTGGCCGTGATCGTGTGGGCGGTCGGCACCCAGGACCCCCGGTACCCGCCGCTGGCCGCCCTCGGGTACCTGGCCGCGCTGCTCGGGCTGATCGGGGCCGTCCTCGGCGGAACGGCCGGGGTGGTCGTCGAGACCGTTCAGGCGCACAGGCACCGCGGTCGCACCACGCGCGGGCGCTGAACGGGGGACACTGGGCCGGTGCCCCGCGCCGACGGCCGCCTCGGCCACGATCTGCTCCCCGACGTTGCGAACCCGCAGGACCAGTGCGGCGTCTTCGGCGTCCACGCGCCCGGCGAGGACGTCGCCACCCTCACCTACTTCGGGCTCTACGCGCTGCAGCATCGCGGCCAGGAGTCCGCGGGCATCGCCGTGGGCGACGGCCGCCAGATCCTCGTGTTCAAGGACATGGGGCTGGTGTCCCAGGTCTTCGACGAGGCAGCGCTCGCCCCGCTGCGCGGGCACGTGGCCGTCGGACACACCCGCTACTCGACGACCGGCAGCAGCACCTGGCACAACGCGCAGCCCACGCTGGGTGCGACGGCCCACGGCACGGTCGCCGTCGCCCACAACGGCAACCTCACCAACACCGCCGAGCTGCGGGACGAGCTCGACCGGCTGCTGCACGGCCGCACCGGTGACCGGCTGCGTCGCGGCGACGGCCACCGCGCGGGCAGCAGCGACACCGCGGTCCTCACCGGGCTGCTGGGCGCGGTCGGCCGGGACGGGCTGGAGGCGACCCTGCGCGACGTGCTCGCCCGGCTGCGCGGGGCGTTCTCGCTCGTGCTCGCCGACGAGGACACCCTCTATGCGGCCCGGGACCGGCACGGGGTGCGGCCCCTCGTCCTCGGGCGCCTCACCGGTCCCGCCGGGGGCTGGGTGGTGGCCAGCGAGACCGCGGCGCTCGACATCGTGGGGGCCCGGCACGTCCGCGACATCGAACCCGGCGAGCTGGTCGCGATCGACGGCGCCGGCCCGCGCTCCTCCCGGTTCGCCGACCCCGAGCCCGCTGGCTGCGTGTTCGAGTACGTGTACCTGGCGCGGCCCGACACGACACTCGACGGCCGGGTCGTGCACGAGGCCCGGGTCGAGATGGGACGGCGGCTGGCGCAGGCGCACCCCGCGAGCGCCGACCTCGTGATGCCGGTGCCCGACTCCGGCACACCCGCCGCCATCGGGTACGCGGAGCGGTCCGGCATCCCCTACGGCCACGGCGTCGTCAAGAACGCCTACGTGGGCCGGACCTTCATCCAGCCCTCCCAGACCCTGCGCCAGCTCGGGATCCGGCTCAAGCTGAACCCCCTGCGGGAGGTCATCGCGGGAAAGCGCCTGGTCGTGGTCGACGACACCATCGTTCGTGGCAACACCCAGCGGGCGTTGGTGCGGATGCTGCGGGAGGCAGGGGCGGCCGAGGTGCACATCCGGATCTCGTCGCCTCCGGTGGCGTGGCCCTGCTACTACGGCGTCGACTTCGCCACCCGCGCCGAACTGGCCGCGACCGGGCGGACGGTCGCCGACGTCGCCGACCTCGTCGGTGCCGACTCCCTCGGCCACCTGTCACTGGACGACATGGTCGCGGCCACCCACCGGCCGGCCGATCGGCTGTGCACCGCGTGCTTCACCGGGAAGTACCCGATCGAGACGCCGGCCGAGGTGCCGGGCCAGACGTCGTTGCCGGTGCCGGCGGTGGTGGGGTGAGCGAGGGCCTGACCTACGCCGCAGCCGGCGTGGACGTCGCCGCGGGGGACCGGGCCGTGGAGCTGATGGCCGAGCGGGTGCGGTCGACACATGGGTCGGGGCCGGCGGCGGTGCTCGCCGGGGGCGGTGGTTTCGCCGGTCTCGTCGATGCGTCACTGCTGGCCGGGATGCGCCGACCCGTCCTCGCCACGTCCACCGACGGGGTCGGCACGAAGGTGGCGGTGGCCCAGGCGATGGACCGCCACGGCACGGTGGGGATCGACCTCGTCGCCATGGTCGTCGACGACCTCGTGGCGTGCGGGGCCCGGCCGCTGTTCCTCACCGACTACCTCGTCGTCGGGGCAGTCGTGCCGGAGCGGGTGGCGGCGATCGTGAGCGGGGTCGCCGAGGGGTGCCGGCGGGCGCGGTGCGCCCTGGTCGCTGGCGAGACCGCCGAACATCCGGGGCTGCTGCCGCCGGATGCCTACGACCTGGCCGGGGCGGCGACCGGGGTGGTCGAGGCCGACGAGATCCTCGGGCCCGACCGGGTGCGACCCGGCGACGTGTGCGTGGCGATGGCATCGTCCGGCATCCACGCCAACGGCCTCAGTCTCGCCCGGGCGGTGGTGGCCCGGCGGGGCTGGGCACTCGACGAGCGGGTCACCGGGCTCGACCGCCCGGTCGGCGAGGAGCTCCTCGAACCGACGCGCGTCTACGCCGCAGCCCTGCTCGACGCCCTCTCGGCGTTCCCGGGTGCAGTGCACGCACTGGCCCATGTCACCGGCGGCGGCCTCGCCGCCAACCTCGCCCGGGTCCTGCCCGCCGGACACCATGCGGACGTCGAGCGTTCCACCTGGCGCCCGCCGGTCGTCTTCGACGTGCTCGGCGAGGCCGGCGCCATCCCCCGGGCCGAGCGGGAGGGCACCTGGAACCAGGGCGTGGGCATGGTGGCCGTCGTCGCGGCAACCGACGTCGCCGACGTCGCCGCCGCGCTGACGACCGCCGGTGTGCCGACATGGGAGTGCGGGACGGTGGGTCGCGCTGCCACACCGCCCGCCGGGGCGGTGTCGAGGACCAAGGGCGTCAGCGGAGGGTCGGCCAGGCTGGTGGGAGACCACCGCTGAGGCAGGACCTCAGCGGCGCGCGTCCTCCTGCGCGTCGTCCTGAGGTACCCAGTCGTCGACCTCGTCGGTGAGGTCGTCGCCGTACCCGTCAGTGCGGTCGTCGGCATGGCCGGACGACCCGTGGAGTTCTCGCTCCAAGGCCTGGTAGTCGGTCTCGGGGCTGAAATACTTCAGCTGCCGCGCGACCTTCGTCTGCTTGGCCTTCTGACGGCCGCGCCCCATGGCGTCGACCCCCTCAACGTCGATGCGGGGCCGGCCCTCGTCGGCCCGGCCCCGGAAGCTCATCCGGTCCTCGTGGCGACAACGGTACATCCTCGCGCCCGGTTCCCCCATCCGGCCCCCGCGCGGGTCGCCCTCCGAGAGTGACGGAGGGTGTCCGTTTCGTCCCCAAGGTCGCTGATGCCGGACATCCTCCGATCGGACGATACCCCCTCCCCTGGTCGACACCGGCGAACCGTCCGCACGACGGTTCCCTGCTCACGCAGGGCGAAGCGATGCTTACACCCGAGATCGGGCACCAGGCACAGCGCCGCCCGGAACCCCCGAGAGAGTGCGAGAGGACCCTTGCCCATCATGACGACGCGCGACATCCACGCCGGCAGCGACCAGGCGCACAGCGACGAGCTGCTGACCCCCGCCGAGGTCGCCGCCATGTTCCGGG
>JBHJOS010000154.1:0-15380 GCA_050329415.1 Kineosporiaceae bacterium | reverse complement strand
TGGGGGTCGGGGGGTGTGGGGGTGGTCAGGTGACGACCGTGGAGACGGGGAGGGCGGGGTCGGTGGGAAGGTCCAGTGACGAGCTCGGGCGGCCGGAGGACACGAGCAGCGAGCCGAGGGCGGCGACCATGGCGCCGTTGTCCGTGCACAACCGCGGCGGGGGCACCCGGACCCGGACGCCGGCCGCGCCGGCCCGCTGCTCGGCCAGGGCCCGCAGTCGACTGTTGGCCGCCACGCCGCCACCCAGCAGCAGGTGCTCGACGCCCTCGCTCACGCAGGCGTCGACGGCCTTGCGGACCAGGACGTCGACCACCGCCTCCTGGAAGCTCGCCGCGACGTCGGCGACCGGGACCGACTCCCCCGCCGCCTCGCGCCGCTCCACCCACCGGGCCACAGCGGTCTTCAGCCCCGAGAACGAGAAGTCGAACCGGTGCTCGCGCAGGTCGTGGGCGGCCGTAAGGCCGCGCGGGAAGGCGACGGCCGTCCCGTCACCGTCCCGGGCGGCGCGGTCGATGTGCGGCCCGCCGGGGAACGGCATCCCCAGCAGCCGGGCCACCTTGTCGAACGCCTCGCCCGCCGCGTCGTCGATCGTCCGGCCGAGCACGGCGATGTCGCCCGTGACGTCGTCGACGCGCAGCAGGGACGAGTGCCCCCCCGACACCAGCAGCGCGACCGCCGGCTCCGGCAACGGGCCGTTCTGGAGGGTGTCGACGGCCACGTGCGCGGCGAGGTGGTTGACCCCATAGATCGGGACGCCGAGCCCGAGCGCGAGCGCCTTCGCCGCCGCCACCCCGACCACCAGGGCGCCCGCCAGGCCGGGACCGGCGGTGACCGCCACGGCGTCGACGTCGGACAGCGCGACCCCGGCGTCGGACAGCGCACGCTGCAGCGTCGACTCGAAGGCCTCCAGGTGCGCCCGGCTGGCCACCTCGGGCACCACCCCGCCGAAGCGGGCGTGCTCGTCGACGCTGCTGGCCAGTGCGTCGGCGAGCAGTTCGCAGCCGCGGACGATCCCGACGCCGGTCTCGTCGCACGAGGTCTCGACGCCGAGGACCAGGGGCTCGTGGGTCACGGGTTCAGTCTGCGGGTCATGACGAGGGCGTCGATGCTCGCTGCGTCCGTGCGGCGGTAGTAGCCGCGCCGCCGCCCCGCCTCCTCCCAGCCGGCGGAGCGGTAGAGGGCGACGGCGCCCGGATTGTCGGCACGCACCTCCAGATACATCCGTTGTACCCCCTCGGTCGCCGCCGCCGCCGTGACCTCCGCGAGCAGCCGCCGGCCGAGCCCGGACCCGCGCGACCCGCCGACCACGGCGATGGTCTGGAGGTCGGCCTCCGATCCGACGACGGCGATCCCGGCGTAGCCCACGATCCGGCCCGCCGCCTCGGCGACGACGTACCGGCGGGTCCCGCGCTCGGCCAGCTCGGACCAGAAGGTCTCGGCCGACCAGGCGTCGTCGGGGAACGCCTGTCGCTCGATCGCGAGGGCGGCGGCCACGTCCCACCACCGCATCCGCCGGATGCTCGGCTCCGGCGACGGCCCGTCCTGCGTCACGGCACCGGTCATGCCACGGGTCGCGGTCCGGCTGCCGTGACCCGCTTGCGCGCGGTCGGCTCCCGGACGTCGGGGCGGCGCAGGTACTGCGGCGCCACCGGACCGGGGCGCCCCGCCGCCAGGTCAGCCGCCGCCAGCCGCGCCACCGCCCCGGCCGGCGGGTCGAGGACGTCGTCGACGGGGGCCCCGAGCACCTCCGGGTACAGCCACGCCCCCCGGCCCACCACCGGGCGGCCGGCGACCGGCACGGCGTCGGGCCGGTCCACCGCAGGCCCGGCGGTGCGGCGGCCGGCGTCGTAGGCGGCCCAGTAGACCTGCCGGCGCCGGGCGTCGGTGACCACCAGCGGCCGGTCCACCCGCTCCCGCACCGCCTCGGCCAGGGCGTCCAGGCTGCCGACCCCCGCCACGGGCACGCCGAGGGCGAGGGCGAGGGCGCGGGCCGTCACCACCCCGGCCCGCAGGGCGGTGAACGGGCCGGGGCCGGTGCCCACCGCCACCGCGCCGAGGTCCCGCGGCCGCACCCCGCCCGCGGACAGCACGGCGGCCACCGCGGGGGCCAGCAGGTCCGCCGGGCGGCGGGCGTCGTGGACGTCACGCCCGGCGACCGGGTCGACCCCGTCGCCCGACACCTCGACCAGCGCCACCGACACCACGGGCGAGGAGGTGTCGAGGGCCAGCAGCAGCATCACAGCGCCCCTCGGGACGCCGCCTCGAGCGGACCGGCGAGGTCCACGGCCCGCCACCGCGAGCCGTGGGCGCGCACCGCCACGTCGCGGGTGCCGTCGTCGCGGCGGTCCAGCGAGACGTCGAGCCGGCTCTGCGACAGTCGTTCCGCCAGGCCCTCCCCCCACTCGACGACGACGACGGAGCGGTCGACGTCGGCATCCAGGTCGAGGTCGTCCAGCTCGAGGGCCGAGCCCAGGCGGTAGGCGTCGACGTGGACCAGCGGCAGCCGCCCGCCGGTCATCTCGTGGACCAGGACGAAGGTGGGGGACGTCGCGGGCTCGGAGATGCCGAGGCCCCGGGCGAGCCCCTGGACGAGGGTGGTCTTGCCGGCCCCGAGCGGGCCGTTGAGGACGATGACGTCGCCCGGGCCCGCCAGCCCGGCCAGGGCCCGACCGAGCGCCCGGGTCGCCTCGGCCGTGGCGGTGCGCCCGCGCCAGGTCCACGCCGCGGGAGCCGACCCGGTCACGGACCCGTGACGACGAGGCCGTCGAGGCCGTCGAGGCCGTCGAGCGCGGGGAGCGAGTCGACGGCCAGGCCGCCGATGGCGCCCGCGGCACCGACGTGGCGGCGGGGCAGGCGGGTGCCGATCCGGGTGACGATCTCGTAGGAGATCGTGCCCGCGGCGACCGCCCAGTCCTGGGCGGTGGGCTCGCCGCGGGTCCCCGGACCCCAGACGAGGACCTCGTCCCCTGCCACCGCCCCGGCACCCGGCCCCAGGTCGACGACGACCTGGTCCATGCACACCCGACCGGCCACGGTGAGCCGGCGGGCGGCGTCGGCGCTGCGGACCAGGAGCGGCCCGCGCCCGGACGCCGACCGCGGCAGGCCGTCCGCGTAGCCCAGGGGAACCAGCCCGAGGACGGTGTCGCACGTGGTCGTGTACTCGTGACCGTAGGAGACCCCGGAGCCGGCCGGCACCCGCTTGGCCTGGGTGAGCAGGGCTCGCAGCGTCATGGCGGGCACCAGCCCGGCCTCGGCCGGCGACACCAGCTCGGGGGCCGGCGACAGGCCGTAGACGGCGATCCCGGGGCGCACCAGGTCGTAGTGCAGGTCCGGGCGCAGCAGGGTGGCCGCCGAGTTGGCCAGGTGCCGGAGCTGGGGCCGCAGGCCGGCCCGCTCCCCGATCCGGATCGCCTCGGCGAACGCCGCCGCCTGGCGGTCCACCGTCGGGTGGGAGGGGGCGTCCGCCAGCGCCAGGTGGCTGAAGAGGCCGGTGACGGCGAGGAGCCCGTCGGCCTCCAGCGCGGCGGCCCGCTCGGCCGTCGCCGGCCAGTCGCCCATCGTCACGCCGTTGCGCGACAGGCCCGTGTCGATCTTGACGTGGACGTCGGCGACCTGGCCGGTCGCCCGGGCGGCGGCGGCCGCCGCCGCGAGTGCCCAGCCGGAGGCGACGCCGAGCGTCACCCGGTGGCGCACGCCGGCCTCGAGGTCCGAACCCGGGCCCAGCAACCAGGCGAGCACGGGAGCGGTGACACCGGCCTCGCGCAGGGCGATCGCCTCGTCGAGCTGGGCCACCCCGAGCCATGCCGCCCCGCCGGCGAGGGCGGCGCGGGCGGCCGGGACCAGCCCGTGCCCGTACGCGTCGGCTTTGACCACCGCCATGACCTCAGCCCCGGCGGCGGATCGCGCCAGCGACGACACGTTGCCGGCGATGGCGTCGAGGTCGACCACCGCTTCGCCGACGACCGGTGGGCCGCTCGACGGGGGGGCGGACGGTCCGGCGGAGTCGCTCACCGCGGCAGTCTGGCAGTCCCCGGCCGGACCGGCAGCGTCTGCGTGATCCCCGTGCACACCCTCGCCCACCATGTCACGGGAGGTGACGTCACGGAAGGTGGCCGCTGCCGTCCGGCAACGGGTAGACGAGCCCGCCCTCGTCCCGCATCAGCGAGATCAGGGACGGATCGCTGCTGGCCAGCTCGCGGTCCGAGAGCAGCGCCGTCGCCGCCGCCATGCAGTCCGCCAGGGTGACGACCGCGCCGTGGCGGTCGTAGTGCCGGGCCCGCAGCAGCCCCGCCAGCACCCCGTGGTCGTCGTTGACGACGGCCACCTCCATGCCTGCGAAGACGAGCAGCGCGATGTCGGCGTTGACGTCGTCCTCGTCCTTGCCGTGCAGGCGGACCAGGATGTCGACGACCTCGGCGAGGTTGGCGGCCGACACCGCCGTCGGCCCGACCAGAAGCTCCTGGACCAGCGGGGCGACCGGCTCGTTGCGCAGGTAGGCGAGCAGGGCGTAGGCGTCGAGAACGGTCACGCCGTCCGGTCGCCGCGGAAGGCAGCCTCACCGGTCCGGACCAGCGCCCGCGCCTCGTCGGAGGTCGGGCCTGCCCCGGCGTGGGCCCCGCGCAGCGCGGTCAGCGGGTCCTTGGGGACCGGCCGCACGATGGCGTAGTCGCCCCGGTCGATGACCAGCACCGATCCCGCGTTCCAGCGGTGTCGCAAGGCCGCCGGGAGAGAGACCTGACCGTTGCGGGTGACCTTGGCGCGGCTCGCAGGCATAAGGAGCATCATACGACGAACGCCGTCCATATGATGGGGTCGCCGGTCCCGGGTTGGCGGGGTGTCCCTCACAGTCCCGCGACGACCTCCCGCACGGCGAGCACCAGGACCGAGGCCGGCACCGGGCCGCCGCGTCCGGGACCCGCCGCCCGCCGGCCGGCCAGGCCGTGGGTGAGCGCCGCAGCCGGGCCCGCGACACCCGGCGGCAGGCCCGCGGCGAGCAGGGTCCCGGCCACTCCCGACAGGACGTCGCCGGACCCGGCGGTGGCCAGCCACGGCGGGGCCGAGGCCACCGTGGCGACGTCCCCGCCGGGTGAGGCGACGACCGTGGTGGCGCCCTTGAGGAGCACTGTTGCCCCGGTGAGGGCGGCGGCGCGGCGGGCGTGCGACGCCGGGTCGGCCTCGACCGAGGCGCGGTCGGCGGGTCGGCCCAGGGTGGCGAGCAGCCCGGCCAGCTCACCCGCGTGCGGCGTCAGGAGCAGCCGCTCGGGCCGCGGCAGGTCGCCGGCGGCCGACCGCGCCCCCAGGAGTGCGACGGCGCCGGCGTCGACCACCGCGGGTGCCGCGTCGTCCCGGCGCAGCCGCTCGGCGACGGCGTCGACCAGGCGCGCGGCCACCGGGTCCCGTTCCGGGGCCATGCCGGGCCCCACCAGCCAGGCCTGCACCCGGCCGGTCCCGGGCAGCGGGTCGGGCACGGCCTCGGGGCACGCCTCGACCACCGCGCGGGCGACCTCGGGGTCGCCCGCGTAGCGCACCAGGCCGACGCCGCTGCCGACCGCTCCCGTGACGGCGAGGACGGCCGCCCCGGGGAACGAGGCGCTGCCGGCCACGACCCCCAGGACGCCGCGGGCGTACTTGTCGGCGGATCGCCACGGCCACGGCCACGCCTCGGCGAGGTCCGGCGGCCCCCACCGGGTGACCGCCGGCTGCCCGGCCCCCGACAGGTCCAGCCCGAGCGGGACGACCTGCACCTCCCCCGCGAGCGCGTCGCCCGGCGGCAGGAGGAGACCGGGCTTGGCCGCCCCGAAGGTGACCGTGACGTCGGCCGCCAGCACGGGGCCGTGGACGGCGCCCGTGTCGGGGTCCAGCCCACTGGGAAGGTCGACGGCGACGACGACGCCGGTCCGGTCGAGCTCGCCGTCGAGCACGTCGTGCGCGGCACCGCGGACGGGACCCCGGGCGCCGATGCCGAGGATCCCGTCGAGGACGAGGTCCGCGCCCGAGAGCAGCCGGCGCGCCCGGTCGACGGGTGGGGGGCGGTCCCGGGCCAGCGAGCGGACCCGCCCCCCGGCGGCACGCAACGCGGCGAGCCCCCCCGGGTGGGCGCGGTCGGCTGTCAGCAGGGCCGTGACGCCCGCCCCGCGACGACGCAGCAGGGCCCCGGCGTACAGGGCGTCACCACCGTTGTTGCCGGGCCCGGCCAGCACGACGACATCGGCGCCGGCCACCCGGCCCCGGACGCGACGCAGCTCGGCCAGGCACCGGGTCGCCAGGGCCGTCGAGGCGACGCCCATGAGATCGACTCCCGCGCCCAGCAGCGGTCGTTCGGCCTCGGCCACCGCCGCAGCGGGCCATGCCCGGATCATCCGAGCCGCCGGTCCGGCCGGGGCCTCAGTGGGGCTGCCGCGACCGCGCGCGCAGGACCCTGGCACCGACGACAACCAGGACGATGCCCGTCACCGCGACGCCCCCCCGCGCAACCGCCCGCAGCGGTGAGTCGCCGGCCGCGTCGAGCTCGCCCGCCGCCAGGGCCAGCAGGAGGGGCACGCCGTTGAGGAGGAACAGCACCACCCCCGGGATCAGGAACAGCATCGCTCGCAGGAGCGTGGGGGCATCACCAGAGCTGGCGGGACGCCGGTCGACGGTCACCCGCCCATCCTCACTCGACCGTCACGCTCTTGGCCAGGTTGCGGGGCTCAGCGGCCCGCCCGCGGACTACCGCTCGGCCGTGACGCGGGGACGGCTGCGAGGCAGGTCGAGGAGCTTCGATCTCGGCGAGGCGACCCGGGTCAGTCGGGTCCCATCAGTCGGTCCCGGTGAGTGACCTCACGGTCAGGCCAGTCCTGACCCGGATCCACCGCATCAGGACGAGCATGACGAACGTCGCCGCGGCAGCCAGCAGCGCGGTCCAGGCTCCGGCGGTCAAGACGGGCGTCCCGAGGCCGTAGCGAAGGCCCTGGAACGACCGCTGCGCCACGGTCGCCCGCCCGTCGCTCAAGAGAAAGCTCCCAATGATCGGTTCGGCGATGGAGACGACCCCGCACAGCAGCACCGCAATGACGGCGAAGGGTGCCAGGTGCGGCATCACCACCCGGACGAGCACCGCGACGCGTCCGGCGCCGAGCAGGACGGCGCTCTCGATCAGCGATCCCCGCAGCGTCTGGACACCCAGGCTCAAGACGAGATGAGCGAAGGGCAGACCCAGGGTGGTGTGCGCCCAGCACATGAGGACCATTCGGTCGATGCGGAGTTCTTCCCCGAGGATGACGAAACCCAGAGCATGCAGGACGGTGGGAGTCGCCGCGACCGTCCCCATGAGGGCGAGCACGCCCACGCGGACAATGCCTCGCGCTCGCCGTGTCATCAAGGCCAGCACGCTGGCGACGGAGGTGGCGATGGCACTGCTCACGGACGCCACGACCAGGGTCAGCCGGACGCTGTCCCTCCATTGCGGGTCGTCGACGAAGGCAACGAGTCCTTCGGGCTCCACTCGAGTCGGCGGGAAGGTCACTGTCGGGTCCACGCTCATCCCGAGGGTGACCACGAGCCCGACGGGAGCGAGCACGAGGCCGAACGCGGCAGCGCAGACCACGTCGAGGGCGGCCCGCCAGCCGCGTGGCCCGGCGGTCAGGGCGGCCTCCGGTCGATTGCCGCCGTGACGAGCAGCGGGATGCCGGCGAGGGCCGCCAGAACGAGCGCCGCGGCAGCCGCGGCGGCGACGTCGTAGCTCGTGAGGACGTACTGCTGGACGAGCTGGCCGAGCTGCCCCATGGCGGGACCGCTGAGGTACTCGGTGACGAGGTGAAGGTTGAGGACCGCCAGATAGGCGACCATTGCTGCGAGCGTAAGGGGGCGAGCCAGCGCACCGAGATCGAGCAGGAGCAGGTGACGGCGGCGAGCGCCCAGGAGTAGGGCCGCTTCATGCGACTGCGGATCGAGCCGGAGCATGCCGGCAAGAACGACGAGCGCCATCATGGGCACCACGGCATAGACCATGGCGACGAGGCTGGAGCCGGGTTGGTAGAGAAACCGGACAGCGCCGCCCGGCAGTCCGAGGACCTGCGCAGCCGTGTCGAGTACGCCACCACGCTGGAGAATGACCAGCCAGGCGAGGGTGACGACCAGCGCGTTCAGCACTGTCGGGACTGCGCATGACAGCACTCCCAGCGCCCGCAGCAGGCCACGCGAGCGCCGGACGGCGTAGGCCTGCCCGACGGCGAGTGGCAGCGAGACGAGCGTCACGACGACAGCCGTGAGAAGGGTGCGGCCGACCACAGCAGGTACCGGCGCGGACGTGAGCCGCACCAGACCGGAGGCCGTCAGCCCGTCGGCGACGACGGCCAGCCAAGGTGCGACAACGCCGGTTCCGACGACCCCACAAACCATCATGGTCGGAACCGACGTCCGGGAGTACGTCATGGCAAGGCCACGGCACGGCGCGGTGGCCAGATCACCACCGCTTCCGCCGAGCGACTCGGCGTCGGCGGGGCCGAGGGTTCGGCGTGGATGCCGGTCAGCGCCGCGCCCGAGGGGAGCCGCACGGTGCAGGTCGTCACGCCTGACATGAAGGAGACGCTCTGAACCACACCGATGACATCCCCCTCGCGGCGTTCCCGTCGACGGACACCGACATCCTGCGGGCGGACGACGATGCGCCGGTTGTCGCCGGATCGAACCCGATTCGTCACGTCGTCGTACTCGACTGGAAAGGACACTTGAGGAGCGACCGCCGGTACGACCATCTCCCTGAGGTCGGGGTCAACGACCGTGGCGTCAAGCAGCGTACAGGCGCCAGTGAAGGACGCTGCGAACTCGCTGACGGGTTGTTGATAGATCTCGGCCGGGCTGCCCGCTTGCACACTGCGGCCCTCGTCGAGCAGGATCATGTGCTCCGCCCACGCCATGGCGAACCGGACGTCGTGCGTGACCATGACGAGCGCGACTCCCGTTCGTCGCTGCTGCTCGCCCAGCCAGGCCGAGAAATGCTGGATGAGATGGGCGTCGAGATTTGCGAACGGCTCGTCGAGCAGCACGACGTCCGGCTCGCTGAGAAGCGTTCGCAGAAGTGCCACCCGCTGACGTTCGCCACCACTGAGGGAACTCGGAACCCGCGAACCCAGATGCCCCATACCTGCGACCTGCAATGCCGCCTCCGCCCGCCGTCGCGCCGTTCGGCGATCGGTGCCCTTCACCAGGAGCGAGAAGGCGACGTTGGCCCATACTCGCATGTGCGGGAAGAGCGCCAAGTCCTGAAAGACAAGGCCCACGCGGACGCGGCGGGTACCGCAGCCGAGCTGGATCTCGCCCTTCTCCGGTCGCTCCAGGCCGGCGAGAAGACGCAACAAAGTAGTCTTCCCTGCGCCGCTGCGACCGACGACGGCCACTCGCGCACCCGCAGTCGCCTCGAGGTCAACGCCGTTCAAGATCGTTTGGCCACCCCTGGAGAACACGAGTCCACGAGCGCGGAGGATTGGCTCGCCCCCGACCTCAGGGCCTTCGGTCACCCCCGGGACCATGCGGTGTACCGCGTGAGCTGGTCTTCATCGTTCTCACCCCACCATTGGTGATCATAGGCCAACTGCATCGACTTCTGAGGTTCGACACTGGGCAGGCGCCGCCGCACGTCACTGGATATCGAATCGGCCGCGGCGGGGACCACGGGCCCATGACCGGGGAGCCTCGCCCGGGTCGAGCTCTTCGGTGTTGTAGACGATGTTGTAGGAGTAGTAGAGAATACCGACACCGTTGGTGTCGCGCGCATCTTCGTAGAGGTCGGCGGCGCCGGTCGCATCCTCGTCGACGGGGGCCCACAGTCCTGACAGCGTGCCGCGCTCGAGCCACGAGGCGTCGCCGTGGACGAGGTCGATGTCGCCTGTCTGCCGCCCTGCTTGCGCTTCTACCTTCGCGTAGATGTTCTCCCCGTCGGACAGCTGGACGACCTCGATGCCGGTCTCATCTTGGAACGGATCAAAGATCACTTCGGTCTGGTCGTCCTGAAAGCTCCCTCCCCAGGAGTCGACCACCACCTCGCCACGGGAACCGCCGGGGACTTCTTCGCCACCGCACGCAGCCATCACCAGGGGGAGAACAACAGCCCCGGCGACCGTGTGCAAGCGGACAGTTATGGTTCCACCCCACCTTCGGTTCGACCGGCCCGTGACGGTCAGTGCAGGGGAGGATACACCTGGTTCATGGTCGTGAGGACAACTCGGACGTCGCGCCCAGGACCGCCTTGGCCGCGATCTCCTCGACCGGAGCGAAGAGCACGTCGTCGAGAGTGAGAGCGGCGATCTCGCGTTCGCCGAAGTCGTGCGAGGTTTCGGTGACCAGGGCACGCACTTCCAGCCAGCGCCCGCGCATGTGCCGCAGGGCGGTGAGCACCGCACTGGGCGTCGCCGATCCCACGAGCTCGATGTGGACGACCGCCACGCCGTTCCAGCCGGTCTCTCCGAGGGACCGCTCGGGCACGACGATGATGGTCCGTCCGTCGTTCCGGCCCCGGAGGACGCGGACCTCCCCCGTCTCCAAGACGAGGCGCTTCGATCCGACGAGAGGCGCAGCCCTGTCGGCTCGACTCACCATCGTCGCCGCGACACCGGTCTTGCGGATGACGCGGACCACCGCCCCTTCCACCTCGTAGCGGGTCACCCCGGTGACCCGCCGCACGAGTGCGCCGAAGGCGGTCAGGGCCCGCAGTGTTCCGAGCGGCAAGGCCTGGACGTCGCTCCCCGCAGCCTCCAGCGAGGCGGCGACGATGTTGTCGAAGAGGTCGGGGTCGCTGCGGGACGTCCCGACAGTGACGGTCTTCGCCTGGTGCTTCACGCTGTCAATCGACCGGGTGAGCTGGTCGAGCGCGGCCGTGATGACGGCGCGGGCGTATTCGGTGTCGTCGCGCCGGCGAGCGTCTGCGCGGTCGGCGCCGAGGGCCGCGGACAGCTGTCGCGAGAGGAGCAGCGCGAGCCCGAGGGCGGTGTCGCTTGCCAGCACTCCCCGCAGCTCGCCGCGGGCGGCACGCTCGACGATCTTGACCACGCCGCCCGCCACCTGCCGGTTCGTCATGACATCGAGGGCGGAGCCCCTGTCGACCGAACGCTCGAGCGCCGCGAGAGCGTCGCGCAGAGGCGCGCCGCTGGCGTCGATGGCGCGGGCCGCGTGATAGGCGAAGAGATGACCGGCAGCGGTTCCCAGGATCCAGGCCAGCTCGGGTCGCGTGCGCGGAACGGTGATCACCAGAGGCGTCGGCCAGCCACCCTCCGTGCCCTCCTCACAGATGACCACCGGCTGGTTCCGGTGGGCCGAGAAGATCTCGACCTCCTTGACCAGATCGGGAACGTGGTGCGGCTGCGCACCGGCAGCGCACACGACGACGAGCGCCTCGGCCGACAGGTCGATGTGCTTCTTGTCCTCCACGGTGTCGACCGACACTGTCTTGTAGCACAGCTCCGAGAGCTTGATACGGATCTCCGCGGCGGCGATCGAACCCGGCCCTGAACCGACGACCGCCCAGTTGGGGTACGCGGTCGCGACCTTCTCGGCAACGTCGGTGATTGCGGCGGACGACGCGGCCAGTCGCTCGAGCTGTTCGGGGACCTGCACGAGCGCCCTCAGCAGCCGATCCTCTGCTGCTGCCGAGATCCCGCCTGCCGCCCGCCCGAGTCGCAGACCGACGAGGCACCCGGCTGCGACCTGTGCGTAGAACGCCTTCGTCGACGCCACGGCCATCTCCACATCGCGCCCGTCGGACGTGTAGACGACACCGTCGCTCAGTGCGGCGAGATCGCTGTCGCGACGGTTGACGACGGCGAGCACAGTCGAACCGCGCTCCTTGACCAGGGCGACGCACCGGTTGGTGTCGGTCGTCGAACCTGACTGACTGACGGCCACGACCAGAGTGTGTGCACCGGCGGATGACAGCCCGTACATCGAGTACTCCGTCGCGGGGGTCGCCCGGACCTGGATGGAACGCGGCAGGGCACTGCCCATGAGGTGGGCGATACCGCGTGCCGCCACGGCGGCCGTCCCCTGACCGATGACAACGACCTCTCGCAGCGACCCGGAGGAGGCCAGGTCCTGCAGCGCGGCCGGGAACGACTCCTCGGACAGCCAGGCATGACGCAGGTGATCGTCACCGATGCGAACACGCCCCCGCAGTGTCTTGGCGAACGCCGAGGACGCCTCGCCGATCTCCTTCGCCAAGTAGTGCTCGGCGCCCCCGAGCGCGAGGTCGCGCGTCGTCACCTCCGCGTGACGCAACTCCGAATCCGGTACGACGTGCGCGTCATACCCGTTCCGAAGGCGCCGGATGCCACGGTCGGAACCGTCGCCACGGGCGAGCACGACGACGTCGCCGTTCGCGCCCGCCTCGAGACGAAGGTAGCGGTCGGTGACGCCGACGAGGCCGTACACCTCGCTGGCGGCGATGTAGCCGTGGTCTGCCACCCCCACGTACAGTCCTTGGCCGCTGCCCTTGACGGCGAGGGCGATCTCGTCCGGGAAGTCGTCGGTGTAACCGGCGATCGCCATCGATCCCTGGAATTCCTGTGTCGTCTCGGCGACCGCCTGCCCCACGGACTGCCCGGCAACGAGGGCTCGCGTCATGGCGAGCGGGATGACCTTGGCGTCGGTCGAGATCCCTGCCTCGGCAGCAGCGGAGTACAGCGGCGTGATCGGAAGGTCGAGGTAGTTGTCGATGTCGCCGTTCAGGACGGCGAGGACGTAAGGCCCCGCGGAAGCCCCGGTGACGTCTCGGCTGTCGACGGGATGGGCGTTGGCCTCGCTGATTCGGCCGACGCTCGCCCAGCGAGTGTGCGCCACGACAGTCACGGTCGCCGACGGGAGCGTGAGCGCGCGCCTCAGTTGGTGGTCGGACTCGATCGAGCGCCGCAGGGCGGCGACGTTGTCACCCAGTCGGCCGACGACCGCCGCACACTTGTACGTGAAGACGACACCGTCGCGGACGCGGACCGCCGACCCGTCGCGAAGCAGAAGGTCGTCGCGACCCTCGACGTCGACGGCCCTCGCGTCGATCTCGTCGAGGTGGACAGCGATCGACACGCCCGCGGAATCGCGGCCACGAACCTCCAATCGGTTGATCGCCGCGAGCACTCGCAGAATGCTGAGGGCGGACACCGTCGCCCGGGCCGTCACGGCGAACCTCGGATCCAGAATGGTGGGGACCTCGGCGACGAGATCGACGACGTCGTGGCGAAGGGCCCACAGCGCGTCGGTGACCGTTCGTAGCGCCTCCTGGGCCCGCTCGACGGCCTCGACCGGCCAGGCGTCGAGTCCGTGGAGCTCGGCGTCGAGCGACGCTGTCCACCGTCGTGCGCCGTCGAGGACTTCGCGGACTCGGGCGAGACGCGACGTGTCGCCCGCAAGGAGACCGGCCGTTCCGGCCCGCTCCAGTTCCCGCCTGAAGCCGGCGAGCGCCATCGCAACATCGTCGAGCCGACTCGCAGCCGCGTGCTCGCCGACCTCGGTGAGCGTGAAACCCGTGCCCTCACCCGGGACGAGGGCGGGGTCAGGTTCGCCGACGACCTCCATCTCGGAGTAGAACGGCAGAGCAACCACGATCCCGCACATCAGCGAACTCCCATAGCCTCGTCGGCGTCGCCCCCACACAAGAGGGCGTGCAGCGCGGAACTCACGCGGTTCTCGTGGGCGGCGCTTTCGGACTCTGAGCGGCCGTACCAGGACTCCAACGCTCGGCACGCCGAGTCGAGGTGAACCGTACCGTACAAGCGGGTCGCGAGGCTGCGCTGGACAGCTCGTCGGAGCCCACGGGCGGCAAGTTCGGGTTCCGTGGCAAGTCGCAGCCAGCCGCGCAGTGCGGTCGCCAGGTCGACGCACCGGGCGATCTCGATCGGGCCGGCGCACTCCAGCTCGGCGTCGATGAAGACCACGCTCCCGTCCGGTGTGAGGATTTCATTGCCGTGCCCACGATCCATCGCCGTCAGGCCGACCGCATGCAGCCGCCGGAGATTCCCGAGGGCGACCCCACACGCCTGGATGCGGCGGCCCGGGTCGACGGTGTCGAGGGCGGTGCCCTCGACGTACAGGTGAGCCGTCCACCTCGCCCCCGTGGTCACGACCTTCGGGCTCGGCACACCGGCGGCCGCCCACGCGGCGAGGCGTGCGGCCTCCGCCTCGGGGGACAGACAACGGAAGGCGAGGTGTCGGGCGAGATCGTCGCCGACGAGCCCCGTCCAGTACGCGATGACTGCGGCGGCGGGCCCGCTGCGCCGGAGCCGGACGACGCGGGGCGGTTCGGTGGCCACGACGAGCGACCGGTTGAGATAGCCCTGGGCAGGGAGAGGCGCCACTCCTGCGGACCGCGCCACGATGCCGTCGACGGCGAGATCGTCCCACTCGGTCAGCTCGTCGAGGAAGGCCGGGTCACACCACCGGACGTCGATCGTCGGGATCATCGACACGACCGGACCGGGCACTTCCCGGCGCGAAGCAGACGCTCCTTGGCCGGTCGATGTCGGCTCTCCGCGAGCGGGAGGAACGAGTCCACCTTCCCGACGAGCCCGCACACGGATCCCAAAGTATTGGTCCCGGCCGCGCTCAGCCCTCCCCGGTGACGCGCACCCGCCCCAGCCGGCGCCCCGCGACCCAGGTGGCGACCACGACGGTGACGGCGAGCAGGACCCCCCCGGTCACCGGACCGACGGCCGCGTCCAGGGCCGCGTCGAAGGCCCGGTCCCCCAGCGCCCCCTCGGCGACGCCGAGGGCCCACTGCCGGATGCTGAGGGTCCGCGCTCCCGGCACGAATCCTCCGACGACCCCCTCCCACACCAGCACGTACAGCAGCCCGATCGGCACCGCGGCGCGCGTGACGACGGCGAGGGCGACGACCACCGCCGTGTACCCCACGGCCGCCAGCGCAGCCGCGAGCGCGAACGCTCCCGACACCGCCAGGTCCAGGCCGAGCACCAGCGCCGCCGCCCAGGTCGGCACCGCAGCCGCCGTGACCGCGACGGCGGCGGCCACCACGATCTTGGTGGTCGCGATGGTGTGCCGGGACAGCGGCTTGGTCAGCAGGTACACGATCGACCCGTCGTCGATCTCGCCGCCGACGGCGCCGATCCCGGCGATGAGGCCGAGCAGCGGGACCACCACCCCCAGGGCGACCCCGTCGAGGACGTCGATCGCGACGCTGCGGTCGACGCCTGCGGCCGCCCGCACGACGACCGACAGCGCGAGCAGCACCAGCGGCAACAGCGCCACCAGCAGCACCCGGCGACCCGACAGCAGCTGGCGGGTGGTGAGCCCGGCCACCACCCCGTCGATCGGTCCGGTCATGTCCCCGTCCCCGTTCCCGCCCGCGCCACGAGATAGGCGAAGACGCTCTCGAGCGACTCGTCACCGGGGGTCACCTCGGT
>JBHJOS010000084.1:0-45423 GCA_050329415.1 Kineosporiaceae bacterium | reverse complement strand
AGCACCACGGTGTCCCGCCCCCGCACCCACCCCGCCTGCACCCCGACCGACACCAGGACGACCGACAGGAGGAACGCCCGATGACCCGCGACGACCCCCGCCTCGTGCTCACCGTCGAGGAAGCCGCCGAACGACTCGGAATCGGCCGGACGACCATGTACGCGCTCATCCGGGACGGCCAGGTCGAGTCCGTGACGATCGGGAAGCTCCGCCGCGTCCCGGCGCACTGCCTGTCCGAGTACGTCGCGCGCCTGCTCGACCGGGAAGAGGCCCCGGCGTGAGCCGCGAACCTCGCACCGGCCGCCGGCCGAACGGCGCGTCGAGCGTCTACAAGGGCAGCGACGGCTTCTGGCACGGCCGGGTCACCGTGGGCGCCCGGGACGACGGCCGGCCCGACCGCCGCCACGTCCAGGCCACCACGGAGGCCGAGGTCATCCGCCGGGTGCGCGAGCTGGAGAAGGGGCGGGACAGCGCAACGGTCCCGAAGGCCGGACAACGGTGGACGGTGCAGAAGTGGCTCGTGCACTGGGTCGAGAACATCGCGGCCCCGACGGTCCGAGAGAACACGATCTCCGGCTACCGGGTGGCGGTATACCGACACCTCATCCCCGGGGTGGGCGGTCACCGTCTCGACAAGCTGGAACCCGAACACCTGGAGACGCTCTACGCCCGGATGCAGAGGGCCGGGAGCGCACCGGCCACGGCACACCAGGCGCACCGAACGGTCCGCACCGCCCTCAATGAGGCAGTGCGGCGCGGGCACATCGCGCGGAACGTCGCCTCGCTGGCTCGGGCGCCCCGGCTCAGCGAGAACGAGGTGGAGCCGTACACCGTGGACGAAGTGAAGCGACTGCTCGCGACCGCCGCCGAGGAGCGCAACAGCGGCCGATGGGCCATCGCCCTCTCTCTGGGACTGCGCCAGAGCGAGGCCCTCGGCCTCAAGTGGTCGGACGTCGACCTCGACACGGCCACGCTCACCGTGCGCCGGGGACGGCAGCGGCCTCGGTGGGCACACGGATGCGGGGGCATCTGTGGGCGCGAGCACGGCGGGCACTGCCCGCAGCGCAAGCCGCTGCGGACCGACACCGCCGAGACGAAGTCACGGGCCGGACGACGGACGATCGGCCTGCCGGACCAGCTCGTCGCCCTGCTCCGGCGACACCGCGAGGAGCAGGACGCGGAGCGCCAGACCGCGGCCCAGCTCTGGACCGAGGGCGGCTGGCTGTTCGCAACACCGACCGGCGCGCCCGTGAACCCGCGCACGGACTACGACGAGTGGAAGCGCCTGCTCCAGCGCGCCGGCCTACGTGACGGCCGGCTGCACGACGCCCGGCACACCGCCGCGACCGTCCTGCTGCTCCTCGGTGTGCCCGAGCGAGCCGTTGTCGGGATCATGGGCTGGTCGAACAGCGCCATGGCGATGCGCTACCAGCACATCACCGCAGCCGTCCGCAGCGACGTCGCCGCCCGGATCGACGCCCTGCTGTGGGCGACCCCGGACGCCACCGACGGACGGCCGACGACGGGCAAATGAGACTGAAAGTGAGACTACGACCGGCCCGAGAGCGGCGACGCCTCGTCGCGAGGAGAACCGACGAGGCGTCGTCCCTGCTCAGTGGCGGTGGCGGTGGGATTTGAACCCACGGAGGAGTTGCCCCCTCACACGCTTTCGAGGCGTGCTCCTTAGGCCGCTCGGACACGCCACCGTCGCCCACGGTACCGGACCCCGGCCCGCTCGCGCCGGTCCCGGCGGGTCATCGGCGAATCACCGGCGCCCGACGAAGAAGTCGCGCAACACTTGGGCGCAGGCTTCCTCGGCGACACCTCCGATGATTTCGACGCGGTGGGGTGACCGCGGATCCCGCGGCAGGTCCCACACCGACCCGCAGGCGCCGGCCTTGGCGTCCCAGGCCCCGAGTACGCACCGGGCGACCCGGGCGGCAATGGCCGCCCCCGCGCACATGGCGCACGGCTCCAGGGTCACCACCAGCGTGCAGTCGTCCAGCCGCCACCGGCCCGCGGCCGTCGATGCCGCCCGCAGCGCGAGAACCTCGGCGTGGGCCGTGGGGTCGCCCCGACGCTCCCGTTCGTTGCGCCCCCGCCCCAGCACCCGCCCGTCCTGCCCCACGACGACGGCACCGACCGGGACGTCATCGTGCCCGGCCGCCGCCTCGGCCTCGGCGAGGGCCAGGTCCATGGCCCATCGCCACGGTCGACCCGCCGCCGGGTCCGCGGCCACGGGGCGATCAGCGCCACACGTCGACGAGGTCGTCGAACCCCAGTCGCCTGGCGATCTCGACGACCGCCGCTCCCGGGTCGGGCGCCTCCTCGACGATGCCGGTGAGGTCGGCCGCCGACAGCCCGCAGTCCTCCAGCAGCCCCGCCTCCCCGCCCCAGGGCCGACCGAGTTCCGCCGGCCTCTGCAGGGACCCGGCACCGGCGAGGTCCTCCGCCGCGTCGGTCCCACCCGCCTCGGATGTGCCGTCGACCTCGAACTCTGCGGCGCTGCCGGGACCGTCGTCGAGGTCGGCCGCCAGCCGCGCGTAGTAACCCTCTGCGACGGCGTCGACGTCGGAGACGAAGACCTGCGGGTCCTCCTCGCCCTCGACGCGCACGAGTGCGAACCAGTCGTCCTCATGCTCGATGATCGCCACGCCACCCCGCCCGCCGGTGACCCGGCGCACGGCGTCCGCCACCTCGCCGGCGTCCTCGAGGTCATCGAGGTCCGCCGGGACGAGCTCCCATTCGTGGTCTCGCCCAGAGACCACGGCCGTGTAGTAGGGCACGACCACATGGTGTCACCGCGGCGGCGCCACGGCCACGCTGCGCAACGCCGTCCGGCGTCGACGGGGCGGCGGCGGCAGCGATGGCTACGGTGACGCCGTGCAGGTCCACGTCGCCGATCACCCCCTGGTCGCCCACAAGCTCACCCGGTTGCGCGACCGCGACACCGACTCGCCGACGTTCCGGCGACTCGCGGACGAGCTCGTCACCCTGCTCGCCTACGAGGCCACTCGCGAGGTGCCGGTGGAACGGGTCGTCGTCGAGACGCCGCTGGCGCCGGCGAACGGTGTCCGGCTGCGGACCCCCCGGCCCATCGTCGTCCCGATCCTGCGGGCCGGACTGGGGATGCTCGACGGGATGGCCCGTCTGCTCCCGACGGCCGAGGTGGGTTTCCTCGGGATGCTGCGCGACGAGGAGACCCTCCAGCCGAGGACCTACGCCAACCGGCTCCCCGACCAGCTCTCGGGCCGCACGTGCTTCGTGCTGGACCCCATGCTCGCCACCGGCGGCACCCTCGCCATGGCCGTCGAATACCTGCTGGCCCGGGGCGCCGGCTCGATCGTGGCGATCTGTCTGCTCGCGGCGCCGGAGGGACTGCGGACCCTTCGGGCACAGTTCGGTGATGGTGCCGACCTCACGGTCGTGGTGGCGGGCCTCGACTCGCACCTCGACGAGCGGGGCTTCATCGTGCCTGGCCTGGGAGATGCTGGCGACCGCCTCTACGGCGTCGTCTGAGCCAGGTGCCCTTCCGGGCATCCGGCTCCCCAGAGGCCGCTGGCGTGGCGCCTGGACGAGTCGGACGGCCGTCCCGGATGATGTCCCGGTGAAGGTACCCCGCTGGCTCCGCATCGTCGGATGGGTCTTTCTTGTCTTCTTGATCTACGCGATCTTCAACAGTCCGCAGGATGCGGCCGACATCGTCGTGTCGGCGGTCGGGGGAGTCGCGTCCCTGTTCGGGGCCGTCTTCGCGTTCTTCGACGCCGTGATCGGCGAACTCCAGACCTCCGGGCTCACGGTCGGCCTGGCCGCGCTCCCCGGTGCGGTGGCAGCCATCCCGCTCCCGGGCTGAGGCCGTGTGAACGACGGCACCGGTAACGCCGGGGCGTCGACCCCGCATCCGGCGGTCGGCGGGAGCACTCCGCCACCAGACGTGGTCCGTGCCGAGCAGCGGACCCGTCGTCCCCTCTTCGGGACCGGCTCCGGGGAGGGCGGCCGTCGACGCATTCTCCCCGCCAGGCGGCCCAGACGGCTTCCCAAGCGCGTCAAGGACCGGCTCGCCGCTGGTGAGCGGCTGCTCCTGGAGCCGCTGAGGCAGCACCCGATCGTCCTCCTCCGGCCGACCTCGCTCGTCGTGGCCGGCCTCCTCATCCTCTATGTGGTCAGCCTGTTGAACCTGCCCACCCTGATGTTCGGCGTCGCCGCACTCGCCTGGCTCGTCCTGCTGGGATGGGGAGTGATCCGGTGGATCGAGCACTACTTCGACTGGGTCGTCGTCACTCAGAAGCGCGTCATGCGGGTGAACGGGATCATCCCCGGGGTGGCCATGCTGCCGATCGGCCGGGTCACCGACTTCAAGTACGAACGTGACCTGCTCGGCGCCCTGTTCGGCTACGGCACCTTCATCCTCGAGTCGGCCGGGCAGGTCCAGGCGCTGCGCGAACTGGAGTACATCCGCGAACCGAACAAGGTGTACGAGGTCATCACCGCAGCGATCTACGCCTCGGAGTGACGCCGACCCGCCCGGCTTGACCGGTGCGCACTCCAGGGCGTCAGGCTGGTGACATGGAGTACCGCACCCTCGGCCGCAGCGGCTGCGTCGTCTCGACGTACGCGCTCGGCACCATGACCTTCGGCGCCGAGACCGACGAGGCCGGCGCGCACGCTCAGCTGGACACCTTCGTCGAGGCCGGCGGGACGCTCGTCGACACCGCCGACGTCTACCCTCCGGACGGGAACGCCGCGGGCGCCTCCGAGGAGATCATCGGTCGCTGGTTGGCCTCGCGGCCGGCCGAGGTCACCGACCGCGTCGTGCTGACCACGAAAGCCCGGTTTCCCATGGGTCGGTACCCGAACGACGCCGGCCTGTCGCGTCGGCACCTGCGGGTGGCGCTGGAGAACTCTCTGCGGCGGCTGGACGTCGAGTACGTCGACCTCTACCAGGTGCACGCCTGGGACCCCGTCACCCCGCTGGAGGAGACCCTGCGGTTCCTCGACGACGCCGTGCGAGCCGGGATGGTGGGCTACGTCGGCCTGTCCAACTTCACGGGGTGGCAGGTGACGAAGGCGGTCGCCGTGTGCGAGCGGCTCGGCCTCACGGCGCCCGTGACGCTGCAGCCGCAGTACAACCTGCTGGTCCGCGAGATCGAGTGGGAGATCGTCCCGGCGTGTCTCGACGCCGGCCTCGGGCTGCTGCCGTGGTCGCCGCTCGGCGGCGGCTGGCTCACCGGCAAGTACGCCCGGGACGACACCCCCACCGGTGCCACGCGTCTCGGTGAGAACCCAGGGCGCGGCGTCGAGGCCTATGCCGGACGCAACGCCGCCAAGCGCACCTGGGACGTCGTCGCGGCCGTGCGGGCCGTGGCCGAGGCCCGGGGCGTGCCGATGTCACGGGTGGCACTGGCCTGGCTGCACGACCGGCCGGGGGTCACGTCGGTGATCCTCGGTGCCCGCACAGGTGAGCAGCTGACCGACAACCTGGCAACCGCGGGCCTGCACCTCACGGCGGAGGAGACCGCGGCCCTGGACGCGGCCGGCGACCCCCGTCCGGCCGACTACCCCTACGGCGGCCCGGGGACGGGCCAGCGCTGGCGAGAGATCGAGAGCGGCTGAGCAGGACTTCTGTCCCACAGCCCGGGCACTGGGCCCGGGGAGGCTGGACCCACCGAACCAGGAGGTCCGTCATGAAGGCTGCCGTTGTCACCTCGTACTCGGAGCCGCTGGCCGTCACGGACGTGCCGCGGCCGACCGTGGGACCCGGCCAGGTGGTGGTGCGGGTTCGCCACAGCGGCTTGTGCCACACCGACATCCACGCCGCCCGGGGCGACTGGCCCGTGAAGCCGATCCTCCCGCTCATCCCCGGTCACGAGGGTGTCGGCGAGGTCGTCGAGGTCGGACCGGACGTCGAGACCCCGACCGTCGGGACGATCGTCGCGATGCCCTGGCTGGGCAAGGCGTGCGGTGCCTGCCGGTACTGCGTCGGCGGCTGGGAGACCTACTGCCCGACGCCGCAGTACATGGGCTACACGATGAACGGCGGTTTCGCCGAGTACACGCTCGCCTACGCCAGCCATGTCGTCGAGGTTCCGGCGGGAGTGTCGACTCTCGACGCCGCCCCGCTCACCTGCGCCGGGGTCACGACCTACAAGGCGCTCAAGGTCGCCGAGCCGAAGCCGGGCGAGATCGCGGTCGTGGTCGGCATCGGCGGGCTGGGTCACCTCGGCCTGCAGTACGCCAAGATCTTCGGCGCCACCACCGTGGCGGTCGACGTCGAGGACGAGAAGCTCCAGCTCGCCAAGGAGCTCGGCGCCGACCACGTGGTCGACGCCCGGGCCGGGAACTCCGCCGAGCAGATCATCGCGCTGGGCGGGGCGGACGTCGTCCTCGTCACGGTGCCGTCCCCACGGGCGATGGCGGAGGCCCACGCCGCCCTCAACCCCAACGGGCGGATGGTCCTCGTCGGGCTGCCCAAGGACAACGCGCTCGAGATCCCGGTCTTCGAGACCGTGCTCAAGGGAATCCGGGTCATCGGCTCGCTCGTCGGCACCCGCAACGACCTGCGGGACGTATTCGCGCTGCACGCCCAGGGGCGCACCCGCGTGGTGGCCCAGGAGCGGAGTATCGAGGACGTGAACTCCTCGTTCGAAGAGGTGCTGGCGGGCCGGGTGCCGGCGCGACTGGTCTTCGCGATGTCCTGAGCGGCCGCCCGGCCGAACGGGAGGTTGGTCGACCTCAGTGACGCTCGAGTCGTGACGGCGGAGCAGGCAGCCGGGCGGTGGGTCCCGGGCGGGACGGAGTGCACCCGCTGTCGTGGGTGATCGCGCGCCTGGAGCGTCACGCCGTGGCCATGGCCGAGGGGCCCGACGACGGTCCCCTCACCTTGGGTCCGCCCGGCGGATCTGCTCGCCGACGACGGGCCGCCCTGCGCAAGGCCCATGCCCCGCCTGGTCGCGGGCGGCTCGGCCCGGTGGGCCACGCGATAGGAATCGAACGTTCCCTAACCTGCTAGAGTGCCGGCATGGCCCGCCCCCGGGAGTTCGATGAGCGGGTCGCCGTCGCTCGCGCCCGGGAGGCGTTCTGGGAGGGCGGCACCGCCGGCACGTCGATCACCGACCTCTGCCGAGCCACCGGCCTCGCCTCGGGGAGCATCTACAAGGCCTGGGGCAGCAAGGCCGGCCTGCATCGCGCCACGCTGGACGACTACCTGGAGGCCGCCCTCGCCCGGACGACGCAGGCCTTGCGGGAGGCGCCGTCCCCTCGCGCCGGCCTCGACCGCTGGCTGGACGACGTGGCACGGGCAGCCGGCGGCGAGGCCGGCCCGGCCGGCTGCTACGCGGTCACCTGCGCCCTGGAGTCCTCGCCGGCGGAGCCGTGGGTGGGGGAACGGCTGGTCCGCCACGATCGCGCCGTCCACGACGAGATCACGAGCGCCGTCGCCCGGGCCGTCGCGGCCGGCGAGCTGCGGTCGGCCGACCCCGCTGCGGACGCGCGCCTGCTCCAGGTCCTGGTCCACGGTGTCCAGGTCGAGGCCCGCAAGGGCACCTCGACGGACGCCGCCCGCGCCGTGCTCCGGACGGCACTCGGGCGCCTCGCCTGACCCCGCCATGCCCATGCAGTCGACGATCCTGCGCCTATTAGGAAATGAACAATCCCTAACCATGAAGGAGACCTCATGACCCGCTTCACCGGACTGCACGCCCTCGTCACCGGCGGGACGAGCGGCATCGGTCTCGCCACCGCGCGGCGCCTCGCCGGGGAGGGCGCGCGCGTCCTCGTCACCGGGACCGACCCCGACCGCCTCGCCGAGGCGGCCACCCATGACGGCATCGAGGCGGTGGCTGCCGACTCCGCGGACACCCGGACCGGCGAGGCCGTCGGTGCCGCCGTTCGGGAGCACCTCGAGGCCCGGCTGGACGTCGTGTTCCTCAACGCCGGACTCGGGGCGTTCGCGCCGGTGAGCGCCGTGACACCGGAGGAGTTCGACCGGCAGATGTCGATCAATGTCCGCGGACCGTTGCTCCACCTCGCGGCCGTCGAGCCGATGATCGTCACGGGCGGAGCCGTCCTGTTCAACACGTCGGTGGTCAACGATCTCGCCCTGCCCCAGGCGTCGGTGTACGCCGCCACCAAGGGTGCCGCCCGATCCGCGATGCGGGCTCTGGCCGCCGAGCTGGCCCCGAGGGGGATCCGGGTCAACGCGGTCAGTCCGGGGCCGATCGGCACGGGGTTCTTCGCGCGGACCGGCATGGACCCGGAGCAGATCGAGAGCTTCGGCGCCGGGATCCTGCCGCAGGTCATGCTCGGCCGCTTCGGCACGCCGGAGGAGGTCGCCGCGGCAGCCGCGTTCCTCCTGTCGTCGGAGGCGTCCTTCGTCACCGGGACCGAACTCGTGGTCGACGGCGGGATGAGCTGAGGCGCTTCGGCGCCCCGCTCCGCCGGGGCCGGGGCCGGGGCCGGGGCCGGGGCCGGTCGCCGTCCTCCGGCGACCGGCCTATCCCGGCACCGGGGGCGGCGCGCCGTCCGTGACGACGGCGTCGGCCTCGATCTCGACGAGAAGCGCCGGCGCAATGAGCCGGGACACCTCGACCATGGCCGAGGCCGGCCGGACGTCGCCGAAGAACTCGCCGTGGACACGACCCACGGCCTCCCAGCGGTCGATGTCGGTCACGTACATCCGGGTCCGGACGACGTCGGCGAGACCGGCGCCCAGGCGCCCCAGGGCGACCTCGATGCGGCGCAGGCACTCCCGGGCCTGCGCCGCCGCGTCGTCACCGCCGACGACCCCGCCGTCGGGCAGCGCGGCCGTGGTCCCGCTGACGTACACCTGGGCGCCCACGCGGAGAGCTCGCGAGTACCCGACCACGGGTTCCCACGGCGCACCCGAGCTGATGACGACGCGGTCGCTCACGTACGCGATGCTCGCACGGTGACCGGACCGGACGAGTGGGTCGTCGACATGGCGAACGTCGTCGGCTCCCGACCGGACGGCTGGTGGCGGGACCGTCCCGGGGCGACCCGGCGACTGCTCGACGCCATCGCCGCCGCCGGGCTCGGCCCGGTGGTGGCCGTGGTGGAGGGTCCCGCGACGGTCGTCGCCGACGTCCCGGGCGTGGAGACCGTCCGGGCCACCGGTTCGGGCGACGACGAGATCGTCGCCCAGGCCCGCCGCCGGCCGGGGGCGACGGTCGTGACCGCCGACCGAGGGTTGCGCACCCGGCTGCCCCCCGGGACACCGGTTGCCGGCCCCCGGGAGTTCCTGGACCGGCTGGCTCGCCCCGGGGCCCCCTGAGAGGCGGCGGGCTCCCGGCGAGTGCCGCCCCACTCCCGCGGCCGTCGTCCTCGAGTTCCCAGGTTCTGTCCAGGCCCGCGTCGGCCGGGGTTCATCGTCGACGGCTTGACTCGTCCTTGCCGGTGGGGACGCCCGCTGATCTCCAGCGGGCGCCCCCAGCGGACCAGCTGGCCCGCGCGACACTGGCTCGGTGCGCCGACCGCCGCCCACCCGGGCGACGAACCTGGCCCTGCTCGCCGGGCTCGTCGTCGTCCTGGTCACCGGGGTGGGGACCTGGGCGGCGGGAGAGATCACCGCCCGCTGGGTGGTCATCGCCCACGGAGTCGCCGGGCTCGCCCTCCTCGCCCTCGTGCCGTGGAAGTCACGGATCTCCCGACGGGGGTGGCGACGCGGCCGACGCGACCGGTGGGTGTCGCTGGGGCTCGCCCTGACCGTCGTCGCGGCGCTGGTCACGGGGTACCTCCACGCCACCGGGGCCGCCGTCGACCTGGCAGGTGTCGGCGGGTCCGTCGGCGGTGAGAACAGTGCCCTGTGGTGGCATGTCGCCGTCGGCTTCGCGGCCGTGCCGTTCGCCGTGTGGCACGTGGCCCGGCGGCCGACCCGGCTGCGCCGTCACGACCTGCGCCGTCGCAACCTGCTGCGGTGGAGTGCCGTGGCCGGGGCCGGCGCGGGCGCGTGGGTGGCGACGGAGGCCGCGGTCCGCCTCGCCGGGCTCCGCGGCACGCGCCGACGGTTCACGGGGTCCTACGAGCTGGCGTCATTCGACCCGGCCCGCATGCCGCGGGTGATCTGGCTGGCGGACTCCCGGCCGGAGATCGACGCCGCCACCTGGGTCCTCACGGTCCAGGACGCGATCGGAACGGCCCGGTACTCCCCCGCCGAACTGCGGCAGCTGCCGCGGGAGACACGAAGGGTCGCCCTGGACTGCACCGGCGGCTGGTACGCGTACCAGGACTGGGACGGCGTCCCACTTCGGGCACTGGTGCGGGTCCCGGGGGACGCCCGGAGCGTGACGGTGACCTCGCGCACCGGGTACTGGGTGCGCTTCGGCGTCGCGGACCTCGACGACCTGCTGCTCGCGGACGGGTACGGCGGCGAGCCGCTGCGGGCGGGGCACGGCGCCCCGCTGCGACTGGTCGCCCGCGGATCGCGCGGCTACCGGTGGGTCAAGTGGGTGGACCGGATCGAGGTCGGCCCCCAGCCCCCGTGGTGGCAGCCACCGTTCCCGACGCAGTGAGAGACGGCGGGCGGCGAAGACTCAGACCCGGGCGACGGCGACCGGCAGCCCGCTCGCCGCCACCAGTCGCGCGATGTCGTCGCCGTCGCCGGTGACGATCGTGTCCCCGGCCGCGGCTGCATCGACCAGCAGGGCATCGACGGCGTCGGATGTCCCCGCGGCACCGAGGAGCAGCCCGGCTCGTTGCGCCGCAACCGCATCGACCGGACGCACGTCCACCAGGGAGAGAAACCGGGCGAGCCGGGCCTGCCGGGCGCCGTTCCGCCACACCTGCGTGACCACGGGCGCCACGGTCCGGGCCGACTCGCCGCGACGCCGGGCCAGGGCGACGACGAAGCGACCAGCGTCGTTGCCCCGATCCACAGCGACGAGGGCGCCAGCGTCCAGGACGAGTGTCACGAGCGGTCCGCGGGAGGCAAGTACCGCATGCCGCTGCGCTCCGCGAACGCCTTGAGCTCGTTCTCAGAGATCGGTCCGAACTCCTCCTCCTGCTCCCTCAGCCACTCGTCCAGCAGCTTCCCCCGCATCCAGTCCTCCAAGGCACTCGTCACGACCGAGGAGAAGGTCCGCTCCTCGAGCTCGGCCAGGCGCTGCGCCTGCTGGCGGACCTGCGCGGGAAGGCTGACGGTCACCCGCTCGATCGTGGTCACACCCATCAGCGTACCAAGGTATGACGGGTGGCTCAGGAGGCCCGGGGCGGGACGTACGCGACTCCCGTTCGCGCGGCGAGCTCGCGCAGGCGCTCCTCGCTCATCGCGCCGAACCGGCCCTCGTAGTCGGCCAGCCAGCGCGTCAGGCCCCCGCCGGCGAGCGCCTCCTCGATCTCGGCGAGCCGTTGGACGTCGGGCGTCGCGGAGGGTCCGCTGGGCTCACGCTCGGCAGTGCTCATGGGAGGGAACGTAGGGGTACGGACGCCCCCATGCCCGGCATCCCCGCCGTCGCCGACAGATCCGGTCCGTCCGGAGGAGCGCGGGTCCCCCGGACGGGCTGTCCTCCGAGGGCCCCGGCCGCCCGGTCCGTCGGCGGGCCGGCGGGCGACTGCGGCCGGCGACGGTCGTCAGCACCGCTGCTACCGGCCTAGGGTCGGCGTCGTGCAGTCGCCCGACCCCGCACCGGCCGCCTCCGCCTCCGCCTCCGCCCCCGCGCCGCGCGACGACCGCGAGCGCCTGTCCTGGCCGGAGTTCGGTGACGCCACCCGACGCCTGGCCCGTCTCGTCGTCGACGACGGCTACGAACCCGACATGGTGCTCGCGATCGCCCGGGGTGGACTGCTCATCGCGGGCGCGCTGGGCTACGCCCTCGGCGTCAAGAACCTCTACACGATGAACGTGGAGTTCTACACGGGCGTGGACGAGCGGCTCGAGGTCCCGATGCTGCTCCCGCCGGTCCCCGACCTCGCCGAAGTCGCCCATGCCCGGGTCCTCGTCGCCGACGACGTGGCCGACACCGGGCGGACGCTGCGCCTGGTGCACGACTTCTGCGCATCGCGGGTCGCCGAGGTGCGCACCGCCGTCCTCTACGAGAAGCCGCGATCCCAGGTGCGCTGCGAGTACGTCTGGCGGCGCACCGACCGCTGGATCGAGTTCCCGTGGAGCGACAAGCCACCCGTCACCTCGCTGCCCTGATCGGGGGCCCCGGCTCGCGGGTGGCACCGCGAGCCGCCCCGAGGGCGAGTTCGCCCGGCTACCGTCAGGCCGCATGTCGGGATACGTCGGCCTGCCGCGCCGCCTCGGGGTCGCGTGGTGGCGGCGGCTGCTCGCAGCACTGCTCGCGACCGGGCTGGGGGCAGCCTCCGTCCTCGGAACGGTCCTGTTGGTGCTGCTGCTGGCCACGGTCCTCGGCGTCGGGCTCCGGGTCACCGGGCCGGACGACACGCGGTTGTTCGCCGACCCGCTCTGGGACCTGGGCGCGGCGCTGGCCGTCGTCGCCGCGATCCTGCCGGCGCTGCTGCTCGCGGTCCGTCTCGCCGAGGGCCGCCGGCCGGGAACGGTCTCGTCGGTGGCGGGGCGGCTGCGGTGGGGAGTGCTCGGGCGATGTCTCGGCCCGGCGGCCGTGGCCATCGTCCTGATCCTGGTGCTGCTGACAGTGTTCCCGGCGGGCGAGTCGACCCCGGACGTCGCGCTGCAGTCACCGGGAAGGGTCCTCGCCGGGCTGGCCGTGGTGGTGCTCCTCGTCCCGTTCCAGGCGAGCGCCGAGGAGTACGCCCGCGGCTTCGTCATGCAGGCCCTGGGGCGGGTGTGGCCAGGCATCCTGGTGAGCGGGGTCCTCTTCACCCTCGCCCACCTCCCCAGCACCGTGTGGGGGGTCCTGCAGCTCATGTGGTTCTCGGTCGTGGCGGGCGTCCTCGTCGCGCGGGTCGGGGGCCTGGAACCGGCGATCGCCCTCCACGTCGTCAACAACCTGCTGTTCTTCGCCCTCGCCGTGCCGTTCCTCGACGAGTCGGCGGCGCTGGGCACCGCGGGCGACGCGGGCTGGCAGGTGCTGGCTGCGAACCTCGTCGCCCTTCCGGTGTACGCCCTCGCCGTGCTCCGCCTGGTGCGCCCGAGGTCCGGCACCAGGTCCCGAGCACCGGACGCGGCCGGGTTCAGCGACCCGGCTGGCTGAGGTCCTCCCGGTCCACCAGCGTCACGGGCACTGCGACGACGTCCCCCACCGGCTCCCCGGCGGCTGCTGCGACGGCCTGGCGCATCGCCACCTCGCCGAGTTCCTCGGCCCGCACGTCGATGGTGGCCGCCACGGTGCCCGTGCGGACCGCCCCCACGCCGGGACCGTCCGCGCCGTACCCGACGACCTGGACGTCGTCCCCGGCCCGGTCGCGCAGGGCCTCCACCGCCCCCAGCGCCATCGGATCGCTCTCGGCGAAGACCCCGACGATCCTCGGGTTCGCGGCCAGCAGGTCGGACATCACCGAGAGAGCGACGTCCCGGTCGAAGTCGGCGGTCACCCGGGCCGCCACGACCACTCCCGGGAAGTCCCGCAGGCCCTCGTCGAAGCCTTGACCGCGCTCGCGGCTGACGTTCGTCGCGGGGGTGCCCTCGAGGTGGACGATCAGCCCGTCGTAACCGACCAGACGGGCGAGGCGCTGGGCTGCCTGGCGTCCGCCATCGACGTTGTCGCTGGTCACGTAGCTCGCGAGGGGAACACCGGGCAGAGCGGTGTCCAGCGCCACGATGGGGATCCCGGCCTCCGCCACCGGGGCCGCCCGGGCCGCCGGGTCTCCGACGTCGACGGCGTTGACGATCACCGCGGCGGATCGCATCTCGGCGGCGATCTGCAGCTGCTCCGCCTGGAGATCCGGGTCCGCGGCCGCGTCCACGACGACGACCTCCACCCCGGCCTCGGCGGCGACGGACCGGGCCCCGGCTGCGACGTCGCGGGTGAAGGCCGTGTTGTCGGCGACCGCCAGCACGATCGGGCCGGCCTCCCCCGGCGTTCCCCCGGCGTCCCGACCCGGTGTCAGGGTGCAGGCCGCGGCGGTGCCGAGGACCCCGGCGCCGACGGCTGCCGCGACCGCCCGACCCGCGCGGGACCTCACGCGGGTCGCCCGTCGACGCCGTCAGCGTCCTCGCCGGCGTCGCTGTCGTCCGGCCCCCCGGGCGCGTCGGAGGCAGCCCCGACGGGGTCACCGTCGGTGCCGTTCGCCCGGCCGGCCCGCACCCCCTGCTGCAGCTTGCTCAGGCGGGTGCGGACCGAGCCGGCCTCGCGCACGACCGGTGCCTCCGGACCCGCGTCGACCTCGCCGACGCTGCCCGGCACCAGGTGGGCCAGGGGGCGGCGGCGGGGCAGACCGGCCGCCGTGACCTGCTCGGACCCGTCCGAGGACGCGGCCGCCGCGGCGGCGGCCCAGCCTTCGTCCGCGGGGCTCGCGAAGGCGGAGTCGCCGCCCGGGGGCGACTCGCGGCGGAACCAGGCGGACAGCGCGAAGAACAACGGGGTCTCCTCGGGGGTGGTGGTGACGCGAGCCGACGCGGCGGGAGGGGCCGGCGCCGGCCCAGCGGGAGCCGGCCGGGTGGGCGGGACCGGCTGGGGAGGGTCCGACACCGGGGCGGGGGCGGGCCACGCGACGGGGGGCTGCGGAGTCAGCGGACGCTCGGGGGCGCGGGGGCGAGCCGGTGCGCCGCCCGGGCGCCGGTCCCCGGACGGGAGCAGGAGCAGGTCGGCCGGGACCACCACTTCGGCCACGGTGCCGGAGCCGGCGGCGTTGGGTCGCAGCTCCACCCGGACCCCGTGGTTGCGGGCGAGTTGACCGACGACGTAGAGCCCCATCTGCCGGCGGGCGCCCTCGTCCGCCACCGGGTCGATGAGCAACGACCGGGCGAGCTTCTCGTTCGCCTCGGCGAGGGCGGCCGGCGGGAACCCGATGCCGCGGTCCATGATGGCGATCATGAGGGCCTGGCCGGGTCGGCCGGCCACCGAGACCTCGACCTCACTCCGCGGGTCGCTGAAGGTCGTGGCGTTGTCCAGCAACTCCGCCACCAGGTGGACCAGCGAGGGCGCAGCGTGCGAGGCCACCGCGACGTCCGGCGCGCCGCGGACGTTCACCCGGCGGTACTGCTCGGTCTCGGACGTCGCCGCGCGCAGCACGTCGAGGAGCGTCATGGCCTCGGTGGCCGACCGTCGGGACCGCACCCCACCGGCAAGGATGAGCAGGTTGTCGTTGTAGCGGCGCATCCGGCTGGCGAGGTGGTCCAGCCGGAACAGCTGGTCCAGCTGGTGAGCGTTCTCCTCGTCCCGCTCGAGCGCGTCGATGAGCTGCAGCTGGCGCTCCACCAGGGACTGCGACCGCCGTGAGAGGTTGACGATGACGTCGTTGAGCCCGGCCCGCAGCGCCTCCTGCTCCTGGGCGAGGCGGACGGCGCGCTCGCTCACGGCGTCGAAGGCCCGCGCGGCCTGGCCCACCTCCTCGCCGGTGCTCACCGAGATCGGCCGCACCGACACGTCGGCGGTGGGGCCGTCCTCCCGGAGCCGGGCGATGGCAGCCGGCAGGTGGTGCTCGGCCGTCTCCATCGCCTCCCGCCGGAGGGTGCTGAGGGGCTGGACGATCCGGGTGCCGAGCGCGACCGTGACGAACACGCCGACGAGCAGCGCCGCGAGGACGAGGAGTGCCTCGACGATCGCCCGGGCCAGCCGCTCGCCCTGCCGGTTGGCGGCCTGCGCCACCTGCGAGGAGTTGACGTCCGACCGCAGGCCATCCAGGGCGTCCGTGACGGCGGCGGCGCCGACGACCCACTGGCCGGGCGACGGCGGTGCCGTCACCACCGGCCCGCCGCCGAGACTGATGAGGACGAGCTGGTAGGCCCGCGACCGCTCGCGCGCGGCGTCGCTCGTGGCGGTCGCCTCGGCGAAGCGGATCTGGAGGTCGGCGGGGGCGACCGCGTCGAGCTCGGTGGCGGCCGCCACCCGTGCTGCCTCCCCGGCCAGCAGCTCCTCGACGGTGACCGGGAGGGAGTCGTCCGGCCCCGCGGGGATCCCGAGCACCACCAACGCGAGGGCGTCCTGGAGGGACACCTGGCGGTAGACCTCGCTGAGCGCCTGCGCCGTCGCGCCCTGCCGCTGCACGGAGTCGTCGATCAGCAGTGTGGTGAGGGCGTCACCGAGACGCAGAGCGGCGCCCGACAGGTCGGAGTAGGCACGGACGAGTTCCGCGGCGGCCTCGCCGGACACGGGATCCCCGGACGACAGGGCCTCGGCGAGATCGCCGCGGACGTCCGAGGTGCGCTGGACGGCTCCCTCCACCGACCGGACCCGGGTCCGGACCTCCTCGCTGTCCTCGCCGAGGGGACCCGCCCGCTGCAGCACCCGGGCGATCGCCTCGTCAGTGCGCTGCTGCTGCTGATCCACCGGCGGCGCCGCCGCGGCTGCTGCGGCGTCCGAACCCGGCAGCCCCACGAGCCTGGCCGCCACGGTGACCTGCTCCCGGCCCGCCTGCCGGACGAGGTCGGCCGCTGCCTGCTGGGCGCGTGACACCTCGGCGTCGCGCGAGAAGTCCCCCGAGTCCCGGACGAGCTCGGCGGACCTGACCCCGCTCACGACGAGGGCGACGAGAACCGGCAGAGCCAGCGCGGCGACCACCTTCCGCCGGACGGACCACTCCGCGGGGCCGACGGGACGGTTGCGCCGGGCGGCCACGGCGGAGTCACCCGCCGATCGCGAGAGCGAAGTCCTCGGAGTACCGGGCGTCCTCGTCGGGACGCAGGGCACGGAACACCCGGACCTGCTCGAGGAACTCAGGGGTGGGGAAGATCAGGGGGTCCTCGGCCAGGTCGGGGTCGATGCCCAGCATCGCCTCCTGCGCGCCGGCCACCGGGGTGATGAACTGCACCCAGGCGGCCACCCGGGCGGCGACCTGCGGGTCGAGGTAGTGGTTGAGGAGGATCTCGGCGTTGGCCTTGGCCGGGCTCGTGATCGGCACGGCGAGGGTGTCGAACCACAGCGTGCCGCCGCTCTCCGGCAGCGCCCACTGCCAGCGTTCGCCGGCCTCGGCGTTGAGCGAGCTGATGTCCCCGCTCCAGGCGATCGCCGCGAGCGCGGAGCCGCTCTCGAGGTCGTCCAGGTAGCTGTTCCCCCGGACCTGGCTGACCTGCCCGTCGGCGAGCTGCTGCTCCAACACGGCCCGCGCCGCGTCGAACTGGGCGTCGCCCCAGTCCGGTGAGGAGATGTCCACTCCCTGGGACATCATGATCAGTCCGATGGTGTCGCGCATCTCGCTGAGCACGACGACGCGGCCCCGCAACTCGGGCCGCCACAGGTCCTCGATCGTTGCCAGCCCGCGCGGCAGTTCGTCGACGTTCCACACCAGTCCGGCGTAGCCGCCCTGCCAGGGGATGGAGAAGATGCGGCCGGGGTCGTAGTCGACGGCGAGCAGGTCGGGCAAGATGTTGGTCTTGTTGGGCAGATTCGCCTCGTCCAGCTCCAGGCAGTAGCCGTTGCGGATGAGTCGGCTCATGGCCCAGTCGGTGAAGCACACGACGTCGTACCCGATGTCCCGCCGGGCGTCCAGATCCGGCTGAATCTCCTCGTAGAAGACGTCGTTGTCGTCAACGGCGGCGGCATAGTCCACGTCCAGCCCGGTCTGATCGGTGAACTCCCGCAGGGTCGGGGACTCCCCGGCGTCGTCGAGGTCGATGTAGGCGTCCCAGTTCGCCCACCGGACCCGACGGATCTCGGCGGAGCGGTCCTCCACGATCGTCGACTCGAGGGTGCGGGCACCGTCGGGCGCGACGCCGGACTCCCGGGTGCAGGCGCCAAGAGCCGCGCCGAGAGCAGCCAGTCCCCCGCCGGCGAGCAGCCCCCGGCGGGAGAACGAGTGCGGGGAGGCGGGGCTCCACCCCCGGTGTCGGGACACAACCCCTCCAGACCTTTCGGGCGACCCTCCTGCCCGGCACGGGACGGGCCGAATGACCGATGGGGCATCGATGGGCGAAATGTACGACGGTGACGGTGACGCAACAAGAGGTGAAGGGCCTCGTACCCGGTGATCGCGGCATCGGTGGCAGGTGTCGCCGTCCGAGCCGCCTTGACAGAGCTGACTCCGGACCGCATTGCGAGTGAGTGCTCACACTCACTCGAGAAGACACGGCTCCCGCCGTCACCACGGTCGGGCTCACCCGCCGGTTCGGGGACGTGGTCGCCGTGCGCGACCTGAGCCTCACGCTCCCCCGCGGCGGCGTCATCGGCCTCGTCGGCCCGAACGGTTCCGGCAAGTCCACGCTCATCCGCATGCTGCTCGGCCTCGTCCGGCCCACCGCCGGGCGGGCCACCGTCCTCGGCTCGACCGTCGCCCACCCGACCCGCTACGCCTCCGGCGTGGGTGCGCTCGTCGAGGCCCCCGCCTTCGTCCCCGGCCTGTCGGGCCAGGCGAACCTGCTCTCGCTGGCTCGGTTGCGCGGGCTCCCTCGCCGACGCGTCGCCGAGGTCCTGCGGACCGTGGGGCTCGACGGCCGCGAGAAGGACCGGGTCCGGACCTACTCGCTCGGCATGAAGCAGCGGCTGGGAATCGCCGCCGCCCTGCTGCCCGACCCTCCGCTGCTCCTGCTGGACGAACCAACGAACGGGCTGGACCCGGCCGGCATCGTCGAGATCCGCCGCTTGCTGCGGTCCGTCGCCGGCCAGGGGCGCACCGTCGTCGTCTCGTCCCATCTGCTCGGCGAGCTCGAGGCGATCTGCGACTTCTTCGTCGTGGTCCGGTTCGGCGACCTGCTTTTCAACGGAACGGCGGACGAGTTGCTCGCGGGCGGCCAGGAGCACCTCGACGTGGGGGCCGAGGACCCGGGGGACACCGAGCGCCTCCGGGACGCGCTGGTCCGCGCGGGCTGGGAGGTGACGTGGCGCGCCGGAGACGACGGCGGCACCGGAAGCGCCTCGGGCGCAACGGCGACGCTCCGGGTCGCGGCCCCCGTCGACCGGGCGAGTGACGTCAACCGGGCCGCAGCGGCGGCCGGCGTGACCCTGGCAGCGCTGGTGCCGGCCCGGGAGACGCTGGAGGAGGTCTTCCTGCGGATGACCGGGGACGTCGACGGCGAGCTGGTGGCGCGACCGGCGGTCCTCACGGAGCCGAGCGGGGCCCGGCGATGAGGGGCCTCGCGCGGGTCGTCGCCTCCGAGCTCACAAGGGTGCGGCGGCGCAGCGTCCTGGCGGCCTGGCTCGTCCTGGCCGTGGTGCTCGCCGCCATGATCGCGACCTTCGTCTTCGTCGCCGCGGGGAGCGAGGGCGGGATCCCTCAGGGCGCCCCCGGGCTGAGTTTCCCCACGATGGACCAGCTGACCGGAACCACGGGACCCGTGGCGGCGGTCCGCTCGGCGGCCACCATCCTCGGGGTCGTCACCCTGGCGTTCTGGGCGATCACCGCGTCCTCGGACTACTCGACGGGGCTGATCCGCCTGCTGGCCCAGGCCGAGCCGCGGCGGGTGCTGCTGCTGGCCGGGAAGGTCGTGGCGCTGGCCCTCGTGACGGCGGTGGCGACGACGCTCGCCGTGGTGACGACGGTGGTGGCGAGTCCTGTGCTGGCGCAGTCGGCGGGTGTCGACACGTCGGGGTGGACCGCGTCCTCCGTCGACCTCGCCGGGGCGGTCGGCCGGGCCTGGTTCGACACCTATCTCGCGTTGCTGGTCTGGGGCGTGGTCGGGCTGGCGATCGCGGTGGTCTCGCGCAGCTCGACCGTGGCCATCGCCGGGGGTGTCGGGTACGTCCTCGTCGTCGAGGGGCTGCTCGGCATCGCGGCGCCCGACGTGGCGGACTGGCTCCCGGGGACCACGCTCAGCGCGCTCGCCCAGGGCGGCACGGCGGCGGTCGGCTTCGGGACCGCGCTCGCCCTCGGCGCCGCCTACGCGGTCGCCGGCCTCGTCGCCGGTGCCGTGACCGTCACCCGGCGGGACGTCACCGACTGAGCCGTGCGGGGTGACCCGTCGCGATCGCAGGCCATGATGCCGGGGTGAGCGCACGCGGCCAGGACACCCGGAGCCGCCTTGTTGCCGCTACGGCCGAGGTCGTGGCCCGCGTGGGGTACGCGCGGGCCACGACCCGGGCCATCGCCGAGGCGGCAGGGGTCGCCGAGGGCACGATCTACCGCCATTTCCCGGACAAGCAGCACCTGTTCCGAGCCGCCGTCCTCGAGCGGAACCGCCCGATCTTCGACTGGCTGTCACAGCTGCCGGGACGGGCGGGCGACGCCACGATCGAGACCACCCTCACCGAGACCTTCCGTCACCTCGGGCGGCTGCGCCGCGACCTGCTCCCGCTGGAGCTGGCGGCGTTCTCCGACCCGGAGCTGCAGCAGGTCGTCGCCGCCGCGACGGACCCGCCCGAGGGCACCCCGCTCGTCGGGCCGCCACAGCTGCTGGCCGACTACCTGGCGGCGGAGCAGCGACTGGGCAGGGTGCGGACCGACCTCGATCCGCAGCGCGCCGCCGTCACGCTGCTGGCGACCCTGTTCGGACTGGGAATGCTGCCGCCCGACGCCGACGGCTTCCCGCCCGCCCCGCTGGTGGAGTCGGCGGTCACCTTGCTCGTGCACGGGCTTCAGCCGCGCGGCGCGTGAACCGGGGCGCCACGGGCCGGCGTCGACGGCTGATCGAGCGCCCGCGTCCGCCGTCGTGGGCCGGGTCCCGCCTCTCCGCGTCGCTGCCCAGTGCACGTTGCACGTTGCACATTGCACGTTGCAACGGGTTTCGGGACGGCGTGTTCCTCGTGAACCCTGGCGTCGTGTCCGACGACTCGCTCCCCGCGTGGCCGCCGTTCGTGCTGCACGAGCACCGCCGCCCGCGGCATCACTACGACCTGCGCCTGGCCGAGCACGGGGTGCTGCGATCGTGGGCGGTGCCGCGCGGGCTGCCCCCGGACTCCCGCACCAACCGGCTCGCCGTCGCGGTGCCCGACCACGACCTCGACCACCTGACCTACGAGGACGAGGACAAGTCGGTCGCCGACACGGGCTGGTGGGAGGAACACGACCGGAACGAGCGACGACTCGTGTTCACCCTCCACGGCCGGGCCGGCTCCGTGCGGTACGCGCTCATCCGGACGTCCCGCGACTGGTTGCTGCACCGGACCCGCAACCAGCCCGGCGGCTGAGGCGCACGAGCCCGACCGCGCCGATCGTCCCCACGGGGTGGGCACGCGACGCCAGCAACGGTCGGACCGATGACTTGACTCGCACTGCAAGCATCCACGCTAGCGAACAAGGGGGCATCCCCGCGTACTATGGGGGGGTGGCCACGATCCACGTGCGAGACGTCCCCGACGACATTGCCGAGATCATCGCAGCCAAGGCATCGGCCGAGCATGCCTCGGTCTCGGCCTACCTGCGCAAGCTCATGGCCGCCGATGCGGAGGCCGAGCTCCGGAAGCGGGCCATGCGGCGGTGGCTGGACGATCTCGGAGACCTGCAGCGGGATCTCGGGCTTCCCCGGCGGTCCGGTGTGACTGGTGCCCAACTGGTCCGGGAGGTCCGCGAGGAGTACGCGTGATCGTCGTCGACGCCACCGTCTGGGTGGACCTGCTCCTCGGTGACCTCCCCGCCGCGGCGGCGGACCTGCTCCTCGGTGACCTGTGCATCTCCCCGCCTCACGTCGACTTCGAGGTCGGTTCCGCTCTGGTCCGCGCGGAGCGGCGGGACGCCGTCTCCGCGGGCTCCGCCGACCGGCTGATCCGAGCATTCACCTCGACCCCGTGCCGGCGGGAGTACGACGCGACGGACCCGGTGCGGGCGCTCCGGTTCCGGGACAACGCCACCTACGCTGACGCCTGGTACCTGGCGATGGCCTCGCGGCTCGCCTGCCCCGTGGTCACGACGGACTCCGGCATGTCGGCCGCTGCCGACGCGCACGGCGTCGAGGTCGTCGGGCCGTAGCCGACGGCACGTGCCCGGGGTCCGCCCGTCGGGGATCCGGTGACGTCAGCACCGGGCGCCCGCCAGGACCGCACGACGGGCCCGCGCCGGCCCGGGGTCCGCCTGCAGGGCTGCCGCCACCGCGTGCGACCGATCGCGCGGTGAGCCGTCGACGGCCCGGACGGCTTCCCGCAGTTCCGCGACGGACGCCGTGTTGGGCGGCAATGCGACGCCGACGCCCGCGGCCTCGACGCTCGCCGCCGCGGCGAACTGGTCCGTCGAGAACGGCAGCACGACCAGCGGCACGCCGAAGGTCATCGCCTCGGTGACGCTGTTGTTGCCGCCGTGCGTCACCGCCGCAGCGGCCGACCGGAGCAGCCGGACCTGCGGCAGGTACTCCCGCACCAGCCATGACCCCGGCATCGCCCCCAGCTCGGCGACCGGTGCCGACCCGGTCGCCAGCGCCACCCGCACCGGCAGCTCCCGCAGCGCGGCCGCCACCCGGGCGAGGACATCGGCGCGCACGGACAGGAAGCTCCCGAGGCTGACGTACACGACGGGCGCGTCGCCCGCAGCCAGCCAGGTCTCCACCTCCGGGTCGGCCGGCTCGTCCCGGACGGCGGAGCCGAGGAAGGCGTGCGGCGGCAGGAGCGCGGTCCGCGCCGGGTCGGCGAGCTCGGCGGGGTGGTTGAGCAGCAGGAGATCCCCGTGCTCGGCGAAGGCGTCCGGGCTCGCGGTGGCGCCGGGGTCCAGCTCGGTGAGCGCGGCGTTCCACTGGTCGGTGAAGGCATCGCGCACGTCCTCGCAGAGCCGGCGCAACTCGGCCAGCCGGGGCCCCTCGGGCCGGAACGTGCCCGGCCAGGCCGGGGGCAGGCCGTAGACCTCCTCGCCGACGGGCAGGGCCGTCGGGTGGCCGAGGACGACGTCGGCATGGCGGACCCCGGCCGCGCTCAGTGCCAGGCGCGCGGTGAACGCCAAGTGGTCGACGAGGACGTGCTCGGGACGCACGGCGTCCACGACGTCGAGCACGGCCCGTGCCGTCGGCACGGGTTCCCACATGAGATCGGTCGAGCGAGCCCGGGCCTGGAAGGCGAGGGTCTCGACCGAGCCCTGCCGGGTCGCGTCGAAGAACCCGCGCAGCGCCTCGTCCTCGCCCCGTGGTTGCTGCTCGGCCCGGATCACTCCGGGGTTGGACCCGCGCCCGAGTCGCAGGTCCACCCGCTCGTAGCCGAACCCCGCGACGATCCCGGCGGTCGCCTCACCGGTCGCGACCACGACCCGCTGGCCCCGGTCCCGCCAGGCGGTGGCAAGACTTGCCAGGGGCAGCAGGTGCGAGGCGTAGTCCGGGCTGACGACGAGGAGCGTCATCCCGCCGCGGCCAGGCGGTGCGCGAGGTGCCGGTGCTCGTCCGCCACCCCGCCGTACACGCTCGTCAGAGTCCGCGCCATCGCCGCCACGGTGAAGCGCTCAGCGACGAGGGCGCGTGAGCGGGCGGCCCGATCGGCCGTGGTCTCGGCCTGCGAGGCGTCGAGGGCGTCGGTGACGGCGGCCGCCAACTGATCGGCGTCCCAGGTCCGGGTGAGCCGGCCCGTGACCCCGTCCTCGACGTAGGTGGCCGGGCCGCCGGCGTCCGGGGCCACCACCAGGAGCCCGGCCGCCATCGCCTCCAGCAGCGCCAGCCCGAACTCCTCCTTGACGCTCGCGCACACGTAGACCCCGCCCGGGGCCGCCAGACCCGGCACCCCGGTGCGGGTGGCGGCCAGCCACCGGGCGACGGTGCCGTTCGCCCGGTGACCGGGCAGGAGCAGGCCGGCACCGGCGCGCTCGGCGGCAGGCAGGAGCCGGTCGATCCGGGCCAGCTGCTCCCGCTCGTCCGGGCCGGGGGCGGCGAGGTCACCACCGACGACGAGCAGGTTCGCGCGCTCGGCCAGCGGGGACCGGTGCCAGGCGCGGACCAGCGCGGCCATCCCCTTGACCCGGTGCAGGCGCCCGACGCTCGTGATCAGCGGCAGGCCCCGGCGCTCGGGCGGCAAGGTCCCGAGCAGGGACCGCAGCTCCTGCAGGGCCGGGGTCGGGGCGGCGCCGGCGGCGTGGGCAGCGGCCTCGCCGGCGGCGGCGTCGGCGAGGTCGAGGTCGATCCCCTCGGGCACGACGGTGTGGCGCTCCGGTCGCGCGGTGACGTCGACCCCGAGCAGCCGCCGCAGGTCGTCGGCCAGCTCGGGGCGGGGAAAGAGGACCGTGTGCGCGGCGTTGCCGGCGAGCCGCTGCACGAGGCGGGTGCGGAACCAGTAGTGCTCGGCGAGATCAGCCTCGCCGAAGGTCCGGCGATTCAGGCGACCCGCGAGATCGAGCGCGTGGATGACGGCCGGCGGGTCGGGGGCGAGGGTGAACACCACGGGAATGTCCGCCTCGTAGGCGACCTCGGCCGCGACCAGGCTGCCCACGTCCGCCATCCGCAGGTGCAGCACGTCGAGGCCGCCGACGGCCCGCAGCAGCCGGCGGACGCCGCGCCGCGCCGCGACCCGGTGCGACCAGGCGTCGGCACCGGCGACCGGGTCGGGCAGCAGAGGCACTCGCCCGTACAGGTGACCCGACGGGTCGCCCGCCACCTCGGCGAGGTCGGCGAGCGTCTCCTCCGCCGTCCCGCGCGACATCGTGAGGACCCGGTCGATCCGCGGGGCGCCGTCCCCCGCGGTGACCAGCGCGTCCCCGAGCCGCACGAGCAGCGTCGCGATGCCGCCGGTGGCACCGCTGCCCGCGCTCTCCAGGCCCGGGTCGATGTCCGCGTGCAGCACCAGCTGGCCGATCGTGAGGCCACCGCCCTGCCGTCCGGTGGGCTCCGTGGCGGTGAGGAGGTCGACCAGGGCGAGCCGGGCGACGGCGCCGAGCGGCCCGTCGGCACCGGTCAGCTGGTCGACCGCGGCCGCCACGCCGACCTCGCCGCGGCGCTCGCCGAGCGCGGCGACCGCTGCGGCGCGGACGGCCGGCGCCTCCTCCGGATTCCCCGCGACGGCGAGGAGGGGACCGGTGGCGATCGGGTCGCGCACCAGACCGAGGGTGTCGACGAGGGCCCGGCGCGCCTCCTGGGACCAGGCCCCGAGCAGGGCGCTCTCCAGGGCCACGGCCACGGTGTCGGGGGCTGCGGCCGACCACTGCTCCAGGGTCCGCTGAGCGATCATCGCCGGGAAGCCGCCCGCGACGACCAGCCGGACCAGGCGTGCGACGGCGCCCGGCACGGGCCGGCGCGCCGCGAGCACCCAGGCGGCGTGCTCGACGAGGAAGGGGCGGTCCGACGACAGCAGGCGGCCCAGGATCTCGTCGGCGCGCTGGTCGACGACCCGTCCGAGGGCATGGGCCGCGGCGATCGCCGTCAGCTGGTCGTCCCCGGTCAGCGCCCCGGACAGGACCCGGACCGTGCGGGGCCCGCCGTCGCGGCTGGCCTCGAAGGCGAGGTCGTCGGCGTACCGCAGGGCGTCGACGATTCGTTCGGCCCGCTCGACGGCGTCCAGGGCGGTCTGGATTCCCACGCCGGTACCCCCTTGTCCGTGATCACGGCGTTCGAGGAACGATAGGCACGCGTCCCGGGGCACGCGGCACCGGGGGTCGGCCCGGGGTCGACGAGAGGGGCGGCGCCGACGTCAGGGGCGGTGGGCCGCGGGATCCGCGTCGAACCGGTAGCGCGTGACGTCCGCCGGGAAGCTGTGCCAGGCGAGCCCCTTGACCGGAGTGAACACACACAGCCCGCCGGCCGCCTCGCCGTCCCAGCTGTCAGGCGGCGGGGAGTACCCGTCGACCCCGTACTTCCGGCTCATCTCGGCGGAGATCCGGCCTCCCAGCCCGGGCCCGGGCGGAGTCGCGGGCGCCGCCGTGCCCTCGAGCACCGCGGCCCGGGTGCCGTCCTCCAGGTGGAGGGCGCAGTGCGGATTCGTCCGGAGATTGCGGGCGTGCACGGTGGTCGGCGCGCCGTCGTAGTACAGCCGCCCGTCCAGCCACACGCCCCAGCGCGGCACCACGTGCGGGCGGCCGTCGGGGCGGGTGGTCGCCATCCAGTAGACCCGGGACTCGCGCAGTCGCTCGTCCACCACCTCCCACGGCAGCAGGCCGTCGGTGCCGTCCGGGACGCCGTACCCGTCCGGCATCTCGGGTCGCTCGGCGACCGGCGGTCCCTCGGTCGCGTGATCCGCGGAGTTCGTCACCATGCCCGGTGTTGTACTCCGGACCCCGGACAGGCACCCGGGACCGGGGGACGATGCGGGCGTGACCGCGGGCAGCGTCGACCTCGAGAAGGCGGCGCAGGACGTGTACGGGGCGGCGCCGAGCGAGTTCCTGTCCCGCCGCTCGGAGTGGGTGGCGCGGGCCCGGGCGGCCGGGGCTCGCGAGGCGGCGGCCGCGATCGGGAAGCTGCGGCGGCCCACCGTCACGGCGTGGCTGGTGAACCTCCTGGCACGCGACTCCGAGGGAGCCTCCGGCCTGGGGGAGCTGGCGGCCCTCGGCGACCGGACGCGCGCCGCCCAGGCCGGGCTCGATGCCGCGGCGCTGCGCGAGCTCGACCAGCGGCGCCGGAAGCTGGTCCCGACGCTCGTGGTGCGGGCCGGGGAGCTGGGGGCGACTGCTGGTCAGCCCGTCTCCGCGACGGTGCAGCGGGAGCTGACGGAGACCCTGACCGCGGCGGTGGCGACCGAGGCGGCCGCGGCGGCCGTCACCTCCGGCACGCTCACCCGGGCACTGGTCTACTCCGGCTTCGGCGAGGTGGACGTCGAGGCCGCCGCGGCGGTCCTGCGGCCGGTCGTCGAGCAGCGGCCCGTGGAACCGGAGGCGGAACCCGAACCGGGACGGGGCGAGGACGTCCTCGCGCGGCACCGACGGGCGGCGGCGGACGCGCTCGCGGTCGCCGAGGGGGACCTCGCGGCCGCCCGGGCAGCGGCGGACGACGCGAGCCGCCGGGAGGAGGCGGTCCGGGCCCGGCGCGACGATGCCGCTGCCCTGGTCGACGAACTCGGCCGGCGCCTCGCCGAGGCCCAGGAGTCGCTGCGGGCCGCGGAGACCGGGCTCGCCGCGGCCGCGGCCGCGTCCGCGCGACTCGATGCGGCCCGTCAGGCGGCCGAGTCCGCCGTCGCCGAGCGGCGGGCGGCGGGCGGCCTCAGCGGCTGACGTCCACCGAGCCGGGGAACATGTCGGCCGCGGTGACGACGCCCACGCCGGGGGGCGCGGCATCGACGTTCCGCTCGACGATCGACGAACATGCACGCCACGCTGCTGACACGACGCGTCAGTAGCGTGACACGTCAGTTCCCTCAGCCGGCAGTCGGTACCAGATCGGCGACAGCCTCGGCGACCGGCCGCGTTCCCTCGGTGAGGTCGAACGTCACCCCGCCCGTGCCCGGCTCGTCCAGCACCGCCGCCAGCACGGCCGCCACGTCGTCGCGGGCCACCGACCCCCGCGGCAGGGCGCGGCCGACCCCGACCAGCCCGGTCCCGGGGGCGTTGGTGAGCGCGCCCGGCCGGACCACGGTCCAAGCCCGGTCGCTCGAGCGGACGGCATCGTCCGCCATCCCCTTCGCCCGCAGGTAGCTGCCGAACGCGCCGTCGTCCGGTGCGCCCGCGTCGGCTCCCATCGAACTCACGACGACGTAGCGCGCGACGCCGGCCTCTCGGGCGGCGTCGAGCAGCAGCACGGCCCCGCCAAGGTCCATCGTGGCCTTGCGGGCGGGGCCGCTGCCCGGGCCGGCCCCCGCCGCGAACACCACGGCGTCGGCACCGGCCACCGCGGCGGCGACCGCGTCGACCGCCACCTGCTCGAGGTCGACCACCACCGGCTCCATCCCCCGGACCCGCAGGTCGTCCTGGTGATCCGGGTTGCGGACCAGGCCGCGGACCCGCTCCCCGCGCGTGGCCAGCAGCTCCCCGAGCCGCATGGCGATCTTCCCGTGGCCCCCGGCGATGACGACGTCCATGCCGCCATCCTCCGCGACGCCCGCGCGGTGTGCGACGCGTGCCCGTGGTTCAGCCTGCGGAGGACCCGCCGACCTCGAACGGTTGCGAAGGACTCAGGTCTCGACGAGAACGGCGTCGGGTCCGTGTCGCCGAACCAGATCACGATCGAGCGTGGCCAAGAGGCCACCATGTCGACGTGCGATGCCGACGAGACGAGCGTCGGTCACCTGCCGATGGGTGTGAACGGTCATCCAGTCCACGTCCTCGCCTCCCACGGCGATGTCGTCCGGCCAGAACTGGTGCGTGGGGACGCCGCGGAGGCGCCGCAACAGCTCAATGCCCTCGGCCGGCGTGAGCGCGTCGCCCACGACGCGCGGATTCGTCGAGAGGCGCAGCAGACCGAGCTCCGTCACAGGTGTCGTCGCCCAGGACTCGTCACAGTGGTGGGCGAACCAGACCGAGGCTTGGCTGTGATGGAGGTGCTCGGGCCAAGCCAAGGCGACGAGGACATTGACGTCCAGCAGAGCCGTCACGGTTCGTCGAGCGCGTCGGCGACGTCATCGGCCGTGATCGGCCGTGAAGCAGCCGTCGAGCGCACCACCGGGAAACCGCCGGGCCCGTCGTCGAACCGCCGGTTCGGGGCCAGGCCGCGACGAGCCAGCTCGCTGACGATCTGGCCCAGAGAGCGATGCTGGGCCCGGGCTAGCTGCCGAGCAACCCGCGCGATGTCGTCATCGAGCGTCAGCGTCGTTCTCATAGTGGGCATCATATCCGACGGTTGATGCGTTCTCCAGGAGGAGCGTCGGGGCAATCGACTCATGCGGCGTGGGCCTCGATGCCGTCGAGGAGCAGGCGCAGCCCGAACTCGAAGGCGTCGAGGGCCTCGCGCTCGAGGTAGGACGACGCGTCGTCGGGGTCTCGATCGGTCTGGTCGAACGCCCCCTCGGTCGAGAGCCGGTTCAGGGCGGGGTACCGGTCGGGCACCGCGTTCATCGCCTCGGTGAGGATCGGCGCGCGGGCCAGCCACCACTCGTCGTCGCTGACTCCCGTCTCGCGCTCGGCGGCGCGGGCGTCGGCGACGGTGCGGGCCGCCCCCTGGACGAAGCTCGTGACGGCGCCCCAGGCACGCAGGGTCTCGACCGCGGTCAGGCCTGACCCGTCGAAGAGGCGCAGCGCCGCCTCGTCGAGGTCGAGCCGGGTCGGCCCGAGCGGCGTTCGGCCCCCCGCCACCTGCAGCACCCACGGGTGGCGGAGCTGGAAGTCCCACGCGGCGCGAGCCGCCGCCTCGACGGCCGGGCGCCACCCCCGGCCGGTGTCGAAGTCGCGCGGGTGGTCGTCGAGGACCCGGTCGAGCATGAGATCCAACAGCTCGCCCTTGCCGGGGACGTAGCTGTACAGCGACATCGCGCTGCGTCCGAGGCGTTCGGCGACCTTCCGCATCGAGACGGCGGCCAGCCCCTCGGTGTCGGCGATCTCGATCGCCGCGGCGGCGACGGCGTCCGGGTCCAGGGACGGCCTGGGCCCGCGGCCCGGCGTCGGGCCGGTGCGCCAGAGAAGCTCCATCGTGCGCCGTGCGTCGCCGCGCCCGGCGTACTCCGCCATCGCCTCGCCACTCCTCCCGCCGCGTGTCCGCGCTAGTTCTGCATACATCGTAGAGAGATCGGGAAGCCGACTCGGCCTCGTCCCTGGCCTGAGGTCAGTCGCCGTCCTTGCTACTCCTTACGTCGTACGTTAATGTCTCTCCGCTACCTGTACGCCGTACGGAGATCGGAGGGTCCTCGTGACCATCCCTGCCATCGCGGCCGACGGGCTCGTCAAGCGGTACGGCGACCGGCGCGCGCTCGACCGGTTCGACCTCGCCGTCCCGCCCGGCACCGTGTGCGGGCTGCTCGGCCCCAACGGCGCCGGCAAGACCACCGCGGTCCGGATCCTCACCACGCTGCTGCGGCCCGACGCCGGCGGCGCCCGGGTGGCCGGGGCCGATGTCGTCACGGATCCGCACACGGTCCGCGAGCGCATCGGCATGAGCGGCCAGGAACCCGCCGTCGACGAGATCCTCAGCGGCCGACAGAACCTCGTGCTGTTCGCCCGGCTCCTCGGGTTCGACCCAGCCGGGGCGGCCCGGCGGGCGGACGAGCTGCTCGACCGCTTCGGCCTGGCCGATACCGGCGGCAAGGCCGTCAAGCGGTACTCCGGTGGGATGCGGCGGCGGCTCGACCTCGCCGTCACGCTGCTGCTCGCCCCGGCCGTGCTGTTCCTCGACGAGCCGACGACCGGGCTGGACCCCCGCAACCGGGCCGAGGTGTGGACGGCGATCCGCCGGCTGGTGGCGAGCGGCACGACGGTGCTCATGACCACGCAGTACCTGGACGAGGCCGATCAGCTCGCGGACCGGGTGGTGGTCATGGACGCCGGGCGGGTCATCGCCGAGGGCAGCCCGGCCGAGCTCAAGGCGCGGGTCGCCGCGGACCGGCTGGACGTGGCCGTGCACCGGCGCGACGACCTCGACGCCGCGCGGGAGGTCGTCGCGCGCGTGGCCGACGGGCCGGTCGAGGTCTCCGAGGAGGCGCTGCGGGTCGTCGCCCCGGTCGCCGATCCGGTGCCGGCACTGGCCCGGGCCCTCGCCGAACTCACCGAGCGTGGCGTCACTCCGCGCGAATATCGGGCTGCGCCGACCCACGCTGGACGACGTGTTCCTGCAGCTCACCGGCCACCGCGCCGACGAGCCCGAGACCGCGGAGGTGCCCTCGTGACGACCCGGACGACGATTCCCCCGACGCCCGACCCCGGTCCGACCCGCCCGGCGGCGCTCGGGCTGCGACGCGCGGTCCGGGACGGGCTGCTGATCGCCCACCGCGACGTGTCGCACTGGGTCCGGGAGCCTCAGATGATCCTGTGGGGTCTGGCGTTCCCGGTGGTCACGGTGCTGCTCTTCGCCTTCGTGTTCGGCAGCGCCATCGTCGTGCCGGGCGACGGCAGCTACCGCGAGTTCCTCATGCCCGGGGTCTTCGCCCAGACCATGGCCTTCGGGATCGGCGAGACGCTCGCAGCCGTCCAGGCAGACTCGAGCAAGGGCGTGACCGACCGGTTCCGGTCCATGCCCATCGCCCCGTCGGCCGTGGTCACCGGGCGGGCGCTGGCGGGCATGCTCTACTCGGTCGCCTCGCTCGGGCTCATGGTCGGGACGGGGCTGCTCATCGGGTGGGAGTGGGGCGGCTCCCTGGCCGCGGCGCTCGGGGCGTTCGCGCTGCTCCTGCTGCTGCGGTTCTCGTTCCTCTGGGTCGGCATCGTCCTGGGTCTCAAGGCCAGGACCACCGAGGCGGCCAACGGGGTCTTCGGCCTGCTGTGGCCGCTCACCATGCTGTCCAACGCGTTCATCGCCCCGGAGCTCATGCCCGGCTGGCTGGCGACGATCGTCGAGTGGAACCCGCTGTCGGCCACGATCACGGCCACCCGCGAGCTCTTCGGCAACCCGGTCGGCGACGCGACCACCTGGGCCGGCGAGAATGCGATGCTGCTCGCCGTCGTCTGGCCGGTCGTCGTCATCGTGGTGTTCCTGCCGCTGTCCGTACGCGCCTTCCAGCGGCTGAGCCGATGAGCGATTCGCAGGTGAGCAGATCGCCGGAAGCACCGAGGAATCCACACCGGCCGGGAGGTCCGCACGACATGACCACGCGCGAGCACATCGAGGTCCGGGGCGCCCGCGAGAACAACCTGCGCGACGTCGACGTCGACATCCCCAAGCGGGCGCTGACCGTCTTCACCGGCGTGTCCGGGTCGGGGAAGTCGTCGCTGGTGTTCGGCACCGTCGCGGCGGAGTCCCAGCGCCTCATCAACGAGACGTACTCGGCGTTCCTCCAGTCGTTCATGCCGACCCTGCCCCGGCCCGACGTCGACTCCCTGCGGCACCTGAGCGCGGCGATCGTCATCGACCAGGAGCGGATGGGCGCCAACTCCCGCTCCACGCTGGGCACCGCGACCGACGCGTACTCGATGCTGCGGACCGTCTTCAGCCGGGCCGGCGAGCCTCACGTCGGGTCGTCGTCGGTGTTCTCGTTCAACGATCCGCAGGGGATGTGCCCGGAGTGCGAGGGCTCGGGGCGCGTCTCGACGCTGGACATCGACGGGATGGTCGACCGTGACAAGTCGCTCAACGAGGGCGCCATTCTCCTGCCGAACCACAACGTCGGTGGCTGGCTGTGGCAGGTCTACGCCGAGTCCGGCTTCTTCGACCCCGACACCAAGCTGCGCGACTGGACCGAGGAGCAGTGGGAGCTGCTGCTGCGCGGGAAGGACCGGAAGGTCCGCGTCAACAACATCAACCTCACCTACGAGGGGCTCGAGAACCGGTTCCGCCGGTCGCTGCTGTCCAAGGACATCGACTCGCTCAACGGCCCGTCCCGGGCGGCGGTCGAACGGATCGCGACCTTCGCCACCTGCCCCGCCTGCGGCGGCGCCCGCCTCAACGCCCGGGCGCTCGCAGTGCGCCTGCACGGCCGGTCGATCGCCGAGTGCGCGGCGATGCAGGTCAGCGACCTGAGGGAGTGGTTGGCGGGCGTGGTGGACACGTCCGTCGCCCCGATGGTGGCCATGCTCCGGGGGACGCTGGACAGCCTCGTCGAGATCGGGCTCGGCTACCTCAGCCTGGACCGGGAGTCCTCGACGCTGTCCGGCGGCGAGGCCCAGCGGGTGAAGATGGTCCGCCACCTCGGCTCAGCGCTCACCGACATCACCTACGACTTCGACGAGCCCACCGCCGGCCTGCACCCGCACGACGTCCGGCGGATGAACGAGCTGCTGCTCCGGCTGCGCGACAAGGGCAACACCGTCCTCGTCGTCGAGCACAAGGCCGAGGTCATCGCCGTCGCCGACCACGTCGTCGACATGGGCCCGGGCGCGGGCACCGCCGGGGGCACGGTCGTCTACCAGGGCGATGTCGAGGGGCTGCGGTCGTCGTCGTCGGTGACTGGCCGGCACCTCGAGCAACGGCAACCGGTGAAGCAGACGTCGCGCCCGGCGACCGGCCACCTGCGGATCGCGAACGCCCGGCTGCACAACCTGCAGGACGTGACCGTCGACATCCCCCTGGGCGTGCTCACCGCGGTGACGGGACTCGCGGGGTCCGGGAAGAGTTCGCTGATCCACGGGTGCCTGCCGCGGCGCGACGGCCTGGAGTTCGTCGACCAGTCGCCGATCCGCGGCTCCCGCCGCTCCAACCCCGCCACGTACACCGGTGTCCTCGAGCCGATCCGCAAGCTCTTCGCGAAGGCGAACGGCGTCAAGCCGGCCCTCTTCAGCGCGAACTCCGAGGGCGCCTGCCCGGAGTGCAAGGGACTGGGGCTGATCTACGTCGACCTGGCGTTCGCCGCCGGGATCGCCAGCCCGTGCGAGGAGTGCGGCGGCAAGCGCTTCACCCCGCAGGTGCTGACGTACCAGGTGCGGGGCCGGAACATCAGCGAGGTCCTCGCGATGACGGTGGCCGAGGCACGGGACTTCTTCGCCGAGAAGCAGGTCCGGCCGATGCTCGACTCCCTGACCGATGTCGGCCTCGGGTACGTCACGCTCGGGCAGCCCCTGACGTCGCTGTCGGGGGGCGAGCGGCAGCGGCTCAAGCTCGCCATCCACCTCGCGGGTCCGGCGACAGAGATCTACGTCCTCGACGAGCCGACCACCGGCCTGCACATGGCCGACGTCGACGGCCTGGTCGCGCTGCTCGACCGGATGGTCGACCGCGGCCGCACGGTGGTCGTCATCGAGCACAACCTCGACGTCGTCGCTCGCGCCGACTGGGTCATCGACATGGGGCCGGGCGCCGGGCACGACGGCGGCCGCGTCGTCTTCGAGGGGCCGCCCCGTGACCTGGTCGGGGTCGAGAGGTCGCTCACGGGCCACCACCTGGCGGCGCGAGCCCTCGTCCCGGCGTGACGGTGACCCCTCGTCCTGCTGCCCGCCGCCTCCGGCATCCCCGCCAGAGGCGGCGGGCCGGATCAGGCGACCGCGGTCCCCTCGAGTTCGACCAGCTGGCCGGGGATCGCCAGCCGTGTGACCCCGAGCATCGTGGTGGTCGGCGCCACACCGGCGGAACCGAGCCGTGACGCCAGCACGCCGCAGTGCGGGAGAAGCAGGTCGACGTCGGTGGTGTGGACGTTGAGTCGGACGAGGTTGCCCAATGACATGTCGGCCTCGCCGAGCACCGCCTCCAGGTTGTCGAGGCTCAGCGCCAACTGCGCCGCCATGTGACCGTCGTACCGGGGTTCGCCCTCGGCGCTCATCGCGGTCTGCCCCGAGCAGTACAGGACCCGCGTGTGCCCGGAGACGACCTCGCCCTGGTTGAACCCCATCCCCAGCGAACGGCTGGCTGCGGCTGCGGCTGCGGCTGACGTTCCAGGATCCACGACACGCGGAGGGGGCGCTCCGGCTGGCCCCGCACGCGGTAGCCCTGTCCCCGCAGTGGCTACGCTCCTCGCGGCGCGATCGCGCCGCCGCAATCGCCGCGAGCTACGCCCGGACGTCGGCTGACGCGGCTGTGGCCGCCCTCGACCCGGACAGGAGCCAAGCGTGACCGCACGAGGCACTCGACCACTCGTGTACCTCATCGCCACGACCGTCGACGGCTTCATCGCCGATGGTCACGGCTCGGCCGACGGATTCCCGCAGCACCTCGACACCCTGCGCGAGCTGTTCGCGCGGTACCCGGAGACGTGCCCCGCCCACCTGAGGGCGCACTTCGGGGTGACCGAGGAGCGACGGACCTTCGACACCGTCGTGATGGGCGCGAGGACCCATCAGCCCGCCCTCGACGCCGGCCTCACCAGCGCCTACCCGCACCTGGACCAGCACGTGGTCACTCATCGCCGGGACCTGCCGGCCGACGACACCGTGCGGGCCTGGTCGGGGGATCCGGTGGAGCTCGTCCGCGACCTCAAGGCCAGGCCCGGGCGGGGCATCTGGCTGTGCGGGGGCGCAGACCTCGCCGCCCAGCTCGCGCCCGAGATCGACGAGCTGCACGTCAAGGTCTATCCCGTCGTGTTCGGTCACGGGATCCCGCTGTTCCGGTCGGTCGTCGACCTGCCCCTTGCCCTCGTCTCCAGCGAGGCGTGGCCCGGCGGTGTCGTCCTCAACGTCTACCGGAGAGCGCCGGCGGTCCAGTGACGAATGCGGACTCACTCGGTCGACATGGCTCGGCCTGGTTGGTGAAGCAGCTCGACGACCCGTGACCAGCCGTCCGCGCCGTGGCCCCGCTCGACGGCGGCAGCAGCGAGGTCGCGGGCCACGGCGGGGACGGTGGTGTCGATACCGGCCGCCGCGCTGGCGTCGACGACGTGCTCGAGGGCGGCAAGATCCATGACGAGGTTGTCCTCCTCGCCGGGGTACGAGCCCCGATCGACGTCCCGGGCCAGGCCGGCGAGAGTGTGATCGAGGACGGTGAGAACCCGCCGGGCGTAGGGGAGGAACGTGTCGGCCGGCACCCCGTTGACGCCGGCAAGTGCGGCGGCGTGCAGGAACGACGTCATGCCGCTGAAGAACACGTCGAGCATCGCGAGGTCGTGGAGGGCGGCCAGGCCGTGGTCCTCGCCCAGCAGGTCCGACTGTCCGCCGAGCGCGGCGAACGCGGCGGCGTGCTCCTCGTACACGGACGCGTCACCGGCGCACAGGTAGAACCCGTCGGAGGTGCCGACGAGCGGCACCGGGACCATGATCCTTCCATCGAGGTAGCGGGCGCCGGCATCGGTCGCACGAGCGGCGACTGCGCGGGCGTCGTCCGGGGTCGACGACGTGAAGTTGACGACACCGGGCACCGGCGAGCGAGTTCCCGGCGGCGTCCAGGACCGACTCGACCGCAGGCCGGTCGAGCACGCACATCACGGTGAGTGAGGACGCCTCGATCGCGTCCGGCACGGCCGGAACCTCGTGGGCCCCGCGGGCGATGAGGTCACCGACCCGACCGGGGGTGCGGTTCCAGATCATGGTGCGGTGCCCTGCCATGAGGAAGGCGCCGGCCAGGGCTCTGCCCATGGCGCCGAGGCCCAGGACGGAAACGGTGGTGGGCGTTGTCATGGCGGTCACGCTGCGGCGCCACGCGCCGCAGCGCAAGTACCGACCTTTTGGTGCGTACCAACCCCATGGTATGTATGCACTCGTGAAGTGCACGGACTACATCTGCGGCCTCGACGCCGCCCTGGACGTCGTGGGTGGCAAGTGGAAGCCGTTGATCCTGTGGGAGCTGAACGAGCAGCCTCACCGGTACGGCGAACTCCGGCGCGCGTTGCACGGCATCAGCGAGAAGGTCCTCACGCAGCAGCTTCGTGAACTCGAGAACGATGGCATCGTCAGCCGCGAGGTCCACGAGCAGGTACCGCCCAAGGTGGTGTACGACCTCACGGCGCTCGGCCGATCCCTGAACGACGCGCTGGCCTCCTTGGGCGACTGGGGAGAGGCCAACCTCGCGCACATCTCATCGGTCCGGTCGAGCACCGCCGTCCACTCGACGTAGTCGCGGGCACCGAGCGCGGCCGTGGTCGGGTTCGTCGATCTGCGGTCGTGCCCGTTCGTCGTACGGTCGAGGCCACCACCGAGGGGCCTGCGGACGATGGGACACGGACATGGCCAAGTACATGGTTCTGATCTACGGCGACCCCCGACAGTGGGCGGCGATGACCCCCGAGGAATGGGAGGAGAACCACGCCGGTCACGCAGCCTTCGTCGCCAAGGCCGGGCCGGGGGTCATCGACGGACAGCAACTTGAGCCGGCGCCGACAGCCACGTCCCTGCGGACGGACACGAGCGGCCGGATCACGACGACGGACGGACCGTTCCTCGAGACCAAGGAAGCCCTCGGCGGCTACTACCTCCTCGAGGCGGCCGACCTCGATGAGGTGCTGTCCCTGGTCACCCTGCTGCGCGAGGTGCACGTGGGGCACAGCGGGGTGGAGATCCGACCGGTGGTCGACCACGATCATCGGCAGTGACGACCGGGGAGGTCGTCGCGGCGTTGGCAGCGGCCCACCGCCGCGACTGGGCCCAGGTGCTCAGCACCGTCGCCCGTCTCACGGGAGATCTCGACCTGGCCGAGGAATGCACCCAGGAGGCCTTCGCCCAGGCCCTGCAGACCTGGCCGTCCGCGGGCGTCCCTGAACGAACCGGCGCCTGGCTGACCACCATCGCGCGGAATCGGGCGCGTGACGTCCTGCGCCGTGAGTCGGCGTTCCGGCGACGAATGCCGCTGCTCGTCCCGGACGAGTCGGCACCGGGACCCGAGGCCGGTCTGGAGGACGACCGCCTCCGTCTCGTCTTCACCTGTTGCCACCCCGCCCTGTCCAGCCAGGCACAGGTCGCGTTGACACTCCGCCTGGTGTGCGGACTGGCCACGCCCGAGGTGGCACGCGCCTTCCTGGTTCAGCCGGCCACCATGGCCGCCCGCATCACCCGGGCGAAGAAGAAGATCACCGCGGCTCGCATCCCGTACCGGGTACCGGGCCCCGACGACCTGGCGGAGAGGCTGCAGACCGTCCTGGACGTCGTGCATCTGATCTTCACGACCGGCCACACGGCGCCCACGGGGGACGCCCTGACCCGCCCGGACCTGATGGACAGCGCCATCCGGCTGGCCCGGATGCTCCACCGGCTGATGCCGACCGACGGTGAGGTCAGCGCACTGCTCGCGCTCCTCCTGCTCGACGCGTCCCGACGCGACACCCGCGTCTGCGCCGACGGACGCCTCGTGCCCCTGCCCGAACAGGACCGCTCCCGCTGGGACCGGCAGCTCATCGCCGAAGGCGTGTCGTTGCTGACCGACTCCCTGCACCGGGGCCCACCGACGCGATACGCGGTGGAGGCCGCGATCGCGGCCGTCCACGCCGAGGCGCCGACGTGGGAGGACACCGACTGGACCGAGATCGTGGGGTTGTACGACACCCTGTTCCGGCTGTGGCCCTCACCCGTCGTCGCCCTCAACCGCGCTGTCGCCGTCGGGTTCCGTGACGGGCCCGAGGCCGGGCTCGACGCCCTGACCCCCCTGCTCACCGAACCGGCCCTCGCCACCTACCCCTACCTCAGCGCCGCCCGCGCCGACTTCCTGGGACGACTCGGGCGATGGCCGGAGGCCGCCTCCGCCTACCACGAGGCGCTGGCCCTCACTGACAACAGGGTCGAGCGGGACTTCCTCACCGAGCGGCTGGCCGAGGCAAGCGCGGCCGGGCCTTGCGGATGAACCTGAGCCGGTCCTAGGGTGACCCCGAAAATAAGTCTCTCCTTATACAGGAGGACACATGACCCTCGACACTGCCGCCATCGCGGGCCTCGTGACGCGAGAGATCCGCAGCGGCTCCCGGGACGGCACCCCGACGAAGATCGCGATCGCCCGGCGCACCTACCGCACCAACCGGGCCGACCTCTGGCACGCCCTCACCGACCCGGACCGGATCCCCCGGTGGTTCCTGCCCGTCACCGGGGACCTCCGCGTGGGCGGTCGGTACCAGCTCGAGGGCAACGCCGGGGGCGTCGTCGAACGGTGCGACGAACCCGACTCGTTCGCCGTCACGTGGGAGTACGGGGACACGGTGTCGTGGCTGCGGGTGCGGCTGTCCCCGGCCGCCGAGGGCACGGTGCTGGAGCTCGTCCACGAGGCCCCGGTCGACCCGGGCTTCTGGGAGCAGTTCGGCCCCGGCGCGGTCGGGGTCGGCTGGGACCTGGGACTTTGGGGACTGGACCGGCATGTCGAGACCGGGGCGAGCGTGGATCCCGCGGCGGCGGAGGCCCTCGCCACCTCGCCGGAGGGAATGGCCTTCATCGAGCGGGCCGCCGCCGGCTGGGCCGCCGCGGCCGTGGCCGACGGGGACGAGGCGGACCCGGCGCACGAGGCCGCGGCCCGCACGGTCGCCTTCTACACCGGCCGGCCCGAGGGGTCGCCGGACGCCGGGTGACCGAGGCTCTCGACGCACTCGGGGAGCCGACCCGGCGCCGGATCCTCGAGCTTCTGGCGACCGGGGAGCAGCCGGCCGGAGCCGTCGTCGGCGCGCTGCGTGCCCGGATGCCGATCACTCAGCCCGCGGTCTCGCAGCACCTGCGGGTGCTGCGGGACGCCGGGCTGGTCCGGGTGCGGGCCGAGGGCAACCGGCGGCTGTACTCGATCGACGAAACCGGCGTCGCGGTCGCGCAGGAATGGCTCGCCCGGCTGACGGACCCGCTCGCGCCGTTCGGCCAGCCGCTCGACGCCCTGGAGACGGAGGTCGCCCGCGGGCGCCGTCGCGCCCGGACGACCGCGGCTGCCGGGGACGGCGTCGCCGAGCAGGACCGCTCGGCCTGAGCGGCCTTTACCGTGGGCGGCTCGGGCCTGCTCCTGAGCGGGCCGAGAGCGATCGTCAGCTGTCGCCGGGCTCGTGCCCGGCGGCGGCCAGGACGACCGAATCGGCGCAGCCCCGGGCGAAGCCGGCGACGCGCCGACGGATCTCACGGCCGAGCAGCCACTGGCCGACGGGCTCGGCGACCGGCCGCAGCCATCCGGGCCGGATCGTGTAGGTGTACTTCCACACCGCGCGAGTGCCGCCGCCCTCGGGCGTGAACCGCCAGCCGCCGCCGAACGCCGCGAAGAACCAGGGTCCGCGGACCATCGTCATCCCCACCGACGTCGGCGGCCGATACGAGACGTACAAGCTGATCATGCTGAGGCCCACCCTCGCCCGGGTCAGGGTCTGCACCCCCTTGCCGGGTCGTTGCGCTCCGTCGAGGAAGCGCTGCGACCGGATGAACGGATCCCACCGGAGGCGGACCGCACCGGTGGTCTGGGACACGGCGAAGGCGACGGCCGGTGTCACCGGCACCGTGACTTCGGCTGTCACCTGGGGCACGGCGTCGATGCTAGGCGTGCCCGGACCCGCCGTGCCCCGGCTCCGGCTGGCCCGGCTCCGGCTGGCGCGGAGGTCTGCCCTGGCCCCGGGCGGCGCGGATCTCGGCCCAGACGCGGGACCGGAGCTCGGTGAAGCGGGGCGAGGCGCGGGTCGCGATCTGGTCACGGTCGCGGGGCAGGTCGACGGCGAGGTCGTCCTGCACCACGGTGGGCGAGGCCGAGAGCACGATGACGCGCTGCGACAGGTAGACGGCCTCGTCGATGTCGTGGGTGACGAAGAGGACCGTCATGCGGAAGCGGCGGCACAGGTCGAGGACGAGGTCCTCGAGCTCGGCGCGGGTCTGGGCGTCGACGGCGGCGAACGGCTCGTCCATGAGCAGGATCCGGGGTTCGTAGGCGATGGCCCGGGCGATGGCCACGCGCTGCTGCATGCCGCCGGAGAGCTGCCACGGGTAGGCACGGTGGGCGTCCGCGAGGGAGACGGCCTCGAGCGCGTCGGCGACCAGCTGACGGCGGCGGGACCGGGTCAGCCGTTTGTGCCGCAGCGGCAGGTCCACGTTCTGCTCGGCCGTCAGCCAGGGGAAGAGCGACCGGCCGTACTCCTGGAACACCACGGCCATCCCGGGTGGCGGGCCGTCGACCGTCCGGCCCTCCAGCGTGATGACCCCGGCGGTCGGGCGCATCAGGCCCGCGATGCACTTGAGCAGGGTCGTCTTCCCGGCACCGGACGGCCCGACCACGCAGACGAACTGCTCCTCCGGGACGGAGAACGTCACGTCGCGCACCGCCTCGACGGTGCGCCCGCGACCGGTGAACACCTTGCGCACGCCGCGGACATCGAGGAGCGGCGAGGCGTCCGGTCCCGGGATCACGGAGAGATCGGGACCGCCGGACGAGATCCTCGCGGTACTGCCCACCTGGTCGCTCGGTTCGATCACCGTCTCAACCCTCCCGGTGCCTGGTTCGTTGTCGGTGGTACCAGTGGAGGACTGCCCGGTCGAACAGCCGGAACCCGAGCGCCACAAGGACACCGACGATGCCGAGCACGAAGACACCGCTCCACATCCGGTCGATGGCGAAGGTCCGCTGGAACTGGACGATCGTGAAGCCGAGACCGTTGCTCGCCGCCGAGATCTCACTGATGACCATGAGGATGATCGCGATCGAGAGGGCCTGCCTCATGCCCGTGACGATCTGTGGGCTCGCCGACCGCAGCGTGAGGTGCACCAGGCGTCGCCGTCCGGAGATCCCGTAGCTGCGGGCCGTGTCGCGCAGCACCGGGTCGGTCGCGCGGACGCCCTCGACCGTGTTGAGCAGGATGGGCCACACGCATCCGACCGCGATGACGGCGACCCGCGAGGTGTCGCTGCCGAGACCGGCGATGATGCCGATGACCGGGACCAGCACGACCGGCGGGACCGCCCGCAGGAACTCCAGGGCGGGCTCGACGAATGCCCGCAGAGTGGGCAGCAGGCCGATCGCGACACCGATGCTCACGCCGGCAGCCGTCGCCACGGCGTAGCCCGCGGTCAGCCGCAGCAGGCTGGGAACGACGTCGGAGACGAGACGGTCGCCGTCGAGCCAGGTGTCGCCGAAGGCCTCGAGGATCGACCGCAGGGAGGGGGCGAGGGGGTCGGTGCTGCCGTCGGACAGGACGAACCACGCGGCCAGCAGAACCAACGGCAGGGCGAGGAACACCACGGCACGGCGCAGCACGCCGGTGATCCCCCGACCGGCCCGCCTCATGCGTCCGACCGAACGGACGGGTGCCAGGACAGGACTCGTCGCTCGAGTTGCCTGGCGCCGACGTTGACCACGACCCCCAGCAGGCCGGTGAGCAGGACGAGGGCATACACCTCGGGCACGTTGCCGCCCTGCTGCTGGTCGAGGATCTCGCGGCCGATCCCGGGCACCGCGAGGAAGAGCTCCGCCGTGATGGTGAGGATGAGCGCGACCGTCGCGGCGAGCCTGACCCCGGTCATGAGGTAGGGCAGGGTGGTGGGCCAGACGACGTGCCGCAGCCGCGCCAGGCGACCCAGACGGTAACTGCGGGCGGTGTCCTCGGCGACCGGGTCGAGGTCGGCGGCACCTGCGATGACCTGCACGAGGATCTGCCAGAACGCGGCGTAGACGGCCAGCAGCAGCGCAGAGCGGATGCTCGGCCCGTACAACAGAGCAGCCAGCGGGATGAGCGCGACCGACGGGATGGGCCGGAGGAACTCGATCGTGGACGCAGTCGACGCCTTGAGTGCCCGGGACGACCCGATCAGCAGACCCACCACGCTGCCGGCGACCACCGCGATGGCCAACCCCAGCGACCACGACGCGACCGTCTGGCCGAGGGCGACCCAGACCTCCCCGGTGGCGAGGAGCCCGGCGAGGGCGACGAGCCACTCGCTCACCGGAGGGATGCCGGCGGGTGCCCCGGGAATCCGGGGCAGGACCTCCAGCATCCCCCCGACGACGAGCAGCCCTGCCACGCCGAGGCCAACCGGTCGCGACGGCCGTGGCCGGGGACCCGGGCCTGGCACGTCCCCGGCCGTCATCTGGTGGCGGCCGACGTCACGGCAGGAGCGCCCCGAGGTCGACCTCCTCGGGCAGCACGCCCTGGTCGGTCGCGAGCCGGTTGAGCTCCTCGATCGACGCCTCGTTGACCTCCGACGGGAAGGCCGGGAGGGTGATCTCCGGGATGAGGGCGGCGTCGATGGTCGTGTACTCGGTGAGGATGTCGAGCACCGCGTCAGGGTTCTCGGTGGCGTACTCCTGGGACTCGATCATCGCTGCGGCGAAGGCCTCGACGACCTCCGGATTCTCCTCCGCATAGGCATCGGAGGTGAAGTACGTCGCGACCGAGAGGTCCTCCGCGGCGGTCGCGTACATCCAGGCGACGGGCGTCCCCCCCGCGGTGGTCGTGATGGTGAGGAAGGGCTCCACCACGAAGGCGGCGTCGACGTCACCGTTCTCCAGCGCCGCCGGCATGTCGGGGAACGGCAGCTCGACGAACTCGATGGTCGAGTCGTCGCCGCCGGCCTGGGCGACGGCGTCCCGCACGGTGGTGTCGCCGATGTTGTTGAGCGTGTTGACGGCCACCCGGCGACCGGCCAGGTCCGCCGCCTCGGTGATGCCGCTGCTCGACGAGGCGACGACGGCACCGAAGTCCTCGCCCTCGACACCGGTCGACGCCGAACCGGGCGCCACGATCTCCAGTTCGATCCCGCTGTCGGTGGCCAGCAGGAGCGAGGTGTTGTTGGAGAACCCGAACTGGTAGTCGTCGCTGACGACCCCGGGAACGATCGCCGCCCCGCCCTGTGCCGGCACCGCCTCGATCTCCAGGCCGCGGTCAGCGAAGAAGCCCTGCTCAACACCCAGGTAGAGGGGGGCCACATCCACGATGGGAATGACCCCGACCGTCACCGTCGTCGCAGGGACGCTGGCTTCCGCGGCCTGGCCCGTTCCGGCGGTGTCCTCCTCGCCCGTGGGTTCCGCAGCCGTCTCGGTCTCGTCCGTGGTGTCTGCGTCGTCGCCGCCGCAGGCGGCGGCGCCCAAGGCCAGGACCAGCCCCGCGGCCAATGCGATTCCCGTTCGTCTCATGAACCCTCCTCAACGCCCGCTCGGGGCTCAGAATCACTCGCTGTGTGGTGGTCGACACATCCATGCCGGAGCGGCGCCACCGGCCCGACACGTCAGGGCCGTCAGCACCGGAACGACCGTAGTGGACGCTAAGTCGTTTGTGTGCCGTACACCGTTCCTGATCGAGGCCGCGGCCGCCCGGAGTGAGTCCCGGCCGGTGCTCCGGGGCTGTTCAGAGCCTTGATCGCGGAGCAGCCGAGGTCGGTGGAACCGAGTCGTCGGCCGAGTCGTCGGCGCGTCGGCGCGTCGGCAGCCTCCCGAGGCCCGCTGTGGGGGTCTACCGGGGGAGCTCTCGCAGCTCGTCGGCGGTCGGCACCGACAGCGCCCGGGCGTTGGAGACGACCACGACTTCCGGCCGTCCTTCCACTATTCGCCACTGCCCGCCGACCAGTGGCGTTGTCGCGACGTTCCGGACCTCACGGGCCGCCCAGCTGAGGGGGCCCACGACGGTGTCGACCTCAAGCTGGGAGAGCTGGTCCGCGATTCCCTCCCGGTCGTCCGGACTGTCGGCCCCGGCCAATGCCGCGACGGCCACCTCGAACAGCGCATGGACGAAACCGAGCGGCTGGATCCACGGCTCACCCGTGAGATCGGTGAATTCCTGAGCCAGGTCCGCTGCGGACTGTTCGGTGAGCGACGACACGTAGGGGTACGTGGGCGTCCACCCGGCTCCCAGGGCCAGACCCTCACCCAGCGGTCCGAGGGTGGTCACGACCGACGGGAAGAGGAGCGCGCGTGCGATGGTCGCGATACGGGGGCGGAAACCGCGGTCCGCCGCCTGTTGCCAGAAGGCCAGGAACTCCGGTGGGGTGGGAATCCCGACGAGAATTTCTGCGCGCGCGTCGATGAAACGGTCGATGATGGCCGAGAAGTCGGCGGTGCCGGACGGGTAGAGACCGGGATCAACGAGGTCGTACCCGCGCCCGGCGGCGGCGACCGGGAATCCGGCCACCGGATCACCCCAGCTGCGCCCGTCCGTGTCCTCCCCCCAGAGGGCTCCGACGACCCGATTCGTGGGGAGCGTGTCCCACATGTCGAGGAACACCGAGTGAACATCGGAACTCCCCCAGTAGAAATGGTAGGTCCATTGGAAGTCCGTGGCCATGGAGGCGCCCCGCCCGAAGAACCAGGAGTCCCACGGGGAAATGGTGGTGACACACGGCACACCGGATTCCTCGCAGACGTCGGCGACCGGGTTCGTCGTCGCGGGCGTCGAGGCGGCGAGCATGATGTCGACGCGTTCCGCACTCACGAGCTCCCGGGCGACCGCCTCGGCCCGGACGGGATCCGACTCGCCGTCACGGACGATGATCTCGACCGCGCTGAGGCCGGCGCGGGTGGTCACCCCCTGTGCCAGTCGAACCCGGATGGCGTCGACGACCACCTGGTCCGCGGCCGCGAACGGCTCCAGCGGCCCGCTCTGCGGGGACACGTAACCGATGCGGATCGGCCTGGCGTCCCCGATGTCGGCCCGCGACGTGTCGGGCCCCGGGCGTCCGCAGCCTGCGAGCGGAACCCCCCCGGCGACGAGGAGTGCAGCTCCGGCACCGCGCAGGACGGAACGCCGGTCGACAGTGCGAGAACCGTTGGCTGACACCCGTGGAGTCCCCTCTGAGCAGCTCCCACCGATGGGAGCGACAGTGAGGTTAAACCAACCGTGCCTTCGAGGCATCACCGACCTGTGCGACCGGTCAATCCGAACCGACCCGAACCGGACAGAACGGGGCTCAGGCCGCCGGGCCGGCAGGAGTTTCTGCCGATCAGTCGGATCGGGTCGGGACGACGTCCCCGGGGTCCGGCGACTCGACGAGAGGCGCCGAGTCGGCGGGGTCCCCGTCGTGGTGGGCGGCCGACCCGTCGAAGTGGCCGGCCGGCCGACGCAGCGCCGCCCCGGCGACGATCGCCGTCACCGCCGCCACGGCGGCGGCGCCGAGGGTGGTGACCTGCATCCCGGTGACGAAGGCGGACTGTGCCGCAGCGACCAGATCCGTCGCAGCCGCCCCCGGGAGGAGTTCGGCGACCTCGAGTGCGCCGCCCAGGGTGTCCCGGGCCGAATCGGCTGCCTCGTCGGGCACCCCCACCGGGAGGAGGCCCTCGAGGCGGGCCCGGTAGAGCGCGGCTCCCACGCTGCCGAGGGCCGCGATCCCGAGAGCGCCGCCCAG
>JBHJOS010000048.1:0-24794 GCA_050329415.1 Kineosporiaceae bacterium | reverse complement strand
CGCGAGAGGTTGACGAAGAGGTCGTTGACGTTGCGGCGGAGTTGTTCCTGGTCGGCGGCCAGGCGGACGGCTTCGACGTGGACGGCGTCGAAGGCGCGGGCGACCTGGCCGATCTCCTCACTCGACCGGACGTCGACGGGGTGGACCTGGATGTCGCCGCTGTCGAGCCCGCCGGGTCCGGCGTCGCGGATGCGGCCGATCGCCGCGGGGAGGCGTTCCTCGGCGATGGCGATGGCGTCGGCGCGCAGCCGGCGCAGCGGCAGCAGGATCGACCGCGCGGCGAGCAGGGTCACCGCCAGGCCCAGGGCCAGCAGGACCATTGCCGCCACGCCCTCGGCGGCGGCGCGGTCGAGGTGGTCCTGGCGCTGGGCGACGGCGAGGTCGACCTGCTCGTCCTGGCGGGTACGGCGCAGGTGGTCGGCCGCCGCCTTGGTCGTCGCCGCCAGCTCGGACCAGTGGCCCGGGGCGAGCTCGGGGCGTGGGGTGACCCCGGTGCCCGCCGCCGCCGCGACGTCCTGCAGCGCCGTCGCGCGGGCGGCCGCGGGTTCCGCGGCCAGGATCGCGTCGAGGGCCAGTCGCTGGTCGAGCGTCGCGAGGTCCCGGTACGTGGACACGGAGGCCAGGCGGGCGGTCTCTGCCGAGCGCAGTTCGGCCATCCCGACGGCTCCCTCTCCCCACCGCGACAGGGCGACGAGGACGAGAGCGTCCTGTGCCGCCTGATGCCGATTCCCGGCCGCCAGTGCCTGGCTGGTGAGACCCAGCTGCCGTACGTCGTCACCGGCCAGGTCGTCGGCGAGGGCGTCGCCGAGGCGGACGGCGGCCCCGCTCACCCCGGTCATCTCCCGGAGCAAGGCCACGAGCGAGGCTGTCGGTCGCCGCCCAGGGGCGTCGAGGTCGTCTCGGATGCCCGCCAGGCGGTCGACTGCTGCAACGACGGACCGGGCCCGGGTCGCCACCGGCTCCCCGGATTCCACCAGCCCGGTCATCGCCTGGTCGAGCCGGGTGACGGCGGCCTCGGTCGCTGCCCGGTCGTCGGCCAGGTCGTCGGCGACACCCCCCGGAACAGGATCGTCGGGTCGGCCCGGCCGGGCCGCCCTGACGGCCTGCGCCGCCGAGGCCACCTGCTCGTGACCCATCGCGGCCGCCAGGTCTCCGGCGGCGCGCTGCGCACGGGAGAGCGCGGCGTCCGCGGAGTCGTCGGCGGCGGCCTCCAGCAGGCCACCCACCCGGAACCCGGCGAGGACCACGGTGGCCGCGACGGGCAGGGCGATGATCGCGACCAGTCGGCGGTGCAGCGGCCAGTCGGCGACTCGGTCCAGCCCGGTCCGACGCTCGGGCGGAAGCCAGCGACGGGCCTCGACACCGTTCGCGGCCGGCATCGGGCTGTGCGCGGGGAGGCTCGTCACCGGCACCCCAGGCGATACCGTGCAGCGTGGTCGGCCGTGGGAGGTCCCAGGAGCCGCCCCCGGAGCCGGTGTGGCCCCTGGCCGGTGTGGTGCACCAGCTGGTCCGCCGTGACGTCGGGCCGGTCGACGAGGGGGCGCCGCTGGAGCACCGGCAGGAGCAGCTCAAGCGCGCGGCGCGGATGGCGGACGAGGCCGTCGTCGCCATGGCCCAGAGCGCGCGGACCGAGCTGATTGTGTCGGCGGTCGTGTACGGGGGCGCGCCGACCGCAGCCGTCCGGGACCGCGCCGGGGTGACGCGGCAGTGGGTCAACAAGGTCGTGAAGGACGCCGTCGGGGTCGGTACCAAGGACCCCGAGTTCCGCCGTCTGGCGGCGGCGAAGCGGCCCGAGCTGGAGATCCCGGAGGCCTTCGACCTGCTGGCGGACGCCGCCGAGGCGGTGCGGTTCCTGCAGGCTCGGGCCGAGGCGGCGCGCCCGCTGAGGGATCGACTCATCGCGCTGATGCCGGAGGACGACGTCACCACCGCCACGCTCGTCGGGTGGACCTGGTTGGAGCGGGCCATGGTCGACCGGATTCGGGCGCGCGGGCGCGAGGCCTGACCGCCTTCGGCCTGCCGGGCGAGGCGGCTGGGGATCCCGCCACATGGGCCACAGTGATGGGCCGTCGTCGGGGAGGTGGATGGTGCGGGTGGTGCGGTAGCCGTGGCGGAGGTAGAGGTCGCGGTTGCGGGGATCGTCGGCTTCGAGGTACGCGGGTTCGCCGCGGGTGTCGAGGATGGCGTGGTGGTGGGCGAGCAGGGCCGAGCCGAGTCCGTGGCACTGGCGGGACGGGTGAACGGCGAGGTAGGCGAGGTAGTGGTGGGGTTCGGTGGGCCGGCGGTCGGCGAGCAGGTCCTGTAGGACCCCCAGGCGGGCGGCGACGGCCGGCGGCAGCGTTGCGTGCTCGCGGGCGGGTTCCTGGTCGTCCTCGCTGTCGTGCACCGCGGGGAGGGGGTGGCGGGACCAGAGGGCGACTCCGTCGAGGCGCCCGCCCGGCGACCGGTCGGTGACCCGGGCCGGGTGTCGGGTGGTGGGAGGGGTGGTGGTGTGGAGGGATGGGTCGGTGGTGGTGGTGTGGACCTCGCCGATGGTCTGGACGTGGGCGAGGACCCTGGTGAAGTACCGCTCGGCCAGTACTGCGCGCGAGTGCGGGTCGGGCTCGAGCCAGCGAGCGACCGCGCCGTCGCGGAAGGCAGCGGCCAGCACGGCGACGGCGAGCACGGCGGCGTCAGGCCCCGCCTCGTCGTCGGCGGCGGTCGTGGGTCCGGCGGGCAGCGTGCTGATGTGCGTCGTGGGGGTCATGGGGTCCGCCCGGTCGCCGAGGGTGGGGTGTGCGAGGGCCTCGTGGGTGTCGTCCGGCGGTGGCGCCCCCCCGGTGGGGTGCCGGTTGGGGGCCGGTGGGTGTGGGTGGCGTGGGGGCCGAGGCCGATCCGCTGGTAGACGTGCGGGCGACGCGCTCGCAGGTGGAGGCCCCAGAGGACGCCGGTCGTGAGAATGGCGAGGTAGGCGGCGGGTGCGGCGTGGGCCAGGGCCGGGTGGGTGACGCCGAGCAGGTCGCCGAAGAAGGCCACGGTGGCGAGGCTGACCATCGTCAGGGCGAGGGAGGCGACGGTGGGGGCGACGAGGCGTCGCCAGCGGGACTCGCCGTCCGGGTGGCGGTGGAACCAGGCGAGGACGGCGATCGAGGTGAAGGTGAGGAGCAGGAGGATCCCGAGCCCGCCGACGACGCTGGCGACGAAGAGCAGCCCGCTGACGGGGTCGACTCCGGCCCACAGGCACCCGGCGAGCACGACGGCGGCGGTGGCGGTCTGGGTGAGGGACCCGACGACGGGCGCGCCAGCGCGGTTGGTGCGGGCCATCGAGGCGGGCAGGACGCGTTCGCGGGCGAGGGCGAAGACGTACCGGGCGATGGTGTGGTGGAACGCCAGCATCGCGGCGAAGAGGCTGGTGACGAACAGCACCGCGGCGACCGCGATGACCGAGTCGGGCAGGTGGGGGGCGGGCAGGACGAAGAACAGGTCGGTGCCGTGGCGGGCGGCTTCGTCGACGATCCGGTCGGGGCCGGTGGCCACGGACATCGCCCACGCCGACCCGGCGTACAGCACGCACGCCACGGCGAGGGTGAGGTACACGGCGCGGCCGATGGTGCGCTGGGGGTCGCGGGCCTCCTCGGTGTAGACGACGGGGGCCTCGGCGCCGACGAACCCGGCGATGGCGCCGACCAGGACCGCGGCCCCGCCGGCGGTGGCGAGGGCGGTGGGGTCGAGGGTGTCGAAGCGGACCACCCCGTCGGCGGGGTGGGCCAGCAGGACGACGTCGAAGACCAGCACCACCCCGATCTCGGCCAGGACCAGGACGCCGAGGATGCGGGCGTTGAGGTCGACCCGCAGCAGGCCCAGCCAGGCCACGGCCACCCAGGCGCCCGCCGCCCACACCCCCCAGTGGGCCTGGACGCCGAGGGAGGCCATGACCCCGCCGGCGGCGAACCCGAACCCCCCGTACAACGCGATCTGGATCGCGTTGTACGCGGCCAGGGCCACGCCTGCGGCCCCCACTCCCAGGGGGCGGCTCAGGCCCCGGGCGACGTAGGTGTAGAAGGCACCGGCGTTCGGGATCCGCCGGGCCATCGCGACGAACCCCACCGCGAACACCGCCATCACGGCGGCCATCGACGCGTACGCCACCGGGATCGACGTCTCCCGGATCTGGCCGTACCCGATCGGGACCGCCCCCGCCACCACCGTCAGCGGCGTCATCGCCGACACCGCGAAGAAGAACACCGGCCACAACCCCAGACGGTCGGCGGCCAGCGCGGCCGCCATCGAGGTCGGTCGGCGGCCAGTGACGGTCGGCGTGCGGGCGGTCGGGGGGCGGGTGGGCGGCACGGGCGGTGGCACGGGGACTCCCGGGTGGGGTGCGGCGGATGGGCGGGTCGAGCGTGGGGTCAGGTGCGGTGGGTCATGACGCCGGAGGCGACGGCGAGACGAGTGATCTCCAGCAGCTCCAGCCACGGCTTCGGGAGCCGGTCCTGCTGAGCGAGAGCGGCCTCGCGCATGTGCGGGGTGGAGTCGACGAACAGATCGGAGAACAGCGGCGTCGCGGCCGTGAGACCGAGCAGGAAGACGTCACCCGGACCGAAGCGGCGGTGCCCCCGGACCCCCGTGCTCAGCCGCGCCGAGGGCCAGGCGGCGGCGATCGGGTCGACCGGGAGGGTGATCACCTCCCGGCGCAGCCCTCGGCGCACGGGCCGGGCGATGGCGCTGCCGTCGGCCACCATGCGTCGGGCGACGAGGGCGGCGGCGTCGGCGGAGAGCACCGTGAGCCAGTCCCGGGGCGGGTGGTGGTCGGGCTCGGCGGCGATCCGAGACAGGACTTCGGCGGCGGCCGTGTCGAGCGGGCGGGCGAGGTGGGCGGTCGGGTGGGCCATGGCGTCCGGGTCGCCTGAGGGACGGGCCGCCGGGGTCGGGCGGACCACTCGGGACGTGACCACGAGCAGGCCCTCAGCGGCGAGCTCGGCGAGGACCGCCGCCGCCAGGGCGGTCCCGGCGACGCGGGAGGGGATCCGGGATCGCCCGGATCGGTCGTCGTGGAACAGCCAGTAGGCGTCGTCGGCGAGCACGGTCGCTCCTGGGAGGCGAGGACGAGCGTCGGAGACAGGCAGGTCGTGGTGCGGTCGAGGCGCGGTGTGATCGGGGCGGGTCGGCGTCCGGTCAGGTGGGGTGGAGGGCAGGCATCCGCCGTCGGCGGCCCCAGCCGGGACCGAGCAACAGCCCGCATCGGAGCAACTGGTGAACTGAGCCGTCGGAACGATGAGCCTGCTGACTAGCTCGAAAGTGGTGAGGCGACGCTACTCACTTGGCACTGCTCGCGTCCAGTTGGTCGCCTGTGTCCGGAATAGGAGGTGCGTCCGCCTTCGCTCAACTGGGCTGCGCCACAGCCCGGCACCTGACCAGGTCGAGTCCGAGGGAGCCCGCCTCGCCAACACGCCCGTCGCACGGGTCGCCGTGGGTGGTCCCGGTCGGCAGCGCCGACGAGGACGTCGCGTTCGAGGTGGTGCGGCGGGTGGCGGAGCGAGGCCAGGGGGGCGGGTCAGCGTCGAAGTCTGGCCCGGTCCGCTCGCAGCGCTGCCGTGACCTCCCGGTCGCGCAGGCGCTTGACGAGGGCGTCCGGCATCCCGGCCACCTCGTACAGGGCGGAGGAGGTTGCCTCGCCGTAGCCGTGGGCGATCACCGCCCCGACCGTCGTCCCCAGTCGGGAGAAGGCGAAGAGGACCTCCAGCATCCTCATCTCCGTCGCGAGATCGGTCGCCTGGACCTGGTCGGGGTCCCTGGGCGGCAAGCCGAGGATGGTGTCGAGGTGCTCGAACGCGAACCGCCAGATGTGGTCCGTCATGGCGAGCATCATCGGATTGGTGACTTCGCGCAGGACGTGCGCCAGACCCACCATCGCCATCCACGCGAAGTAGTCGTCGTCCACGTCGGCCCCCACGGTGCGGCGCCACCACTCGGCCAAGGTCTGCTCCCGCATCGGGCGTTCGCCCTCCTGGAAGACCGCCGCCGTGGCCGGGTGCCCGAATGCGATGTCGTAGAACCCCTTCACGAAGGCTGACTCGAGACTCAGCAGCACGGACCGGTAGCGCGCGAGAACCTGAGCGTCGGTTGCCGTGAAGCGAAACTGCTGCGGCATCTGTGCCATCGCCTGAGCCGCCATGTCATGAGCCGTTCTCATGCGGGAGCCCCTGGATGGGTCGCGGCGGGAGCCACCGCCAGCGGTCGCTCGTCGGACGTCGATGACCATGTCAGTCGCGCGAGGCGTCCGCAAGGCTCGAACGACTGAGTCCCCGGTCCGACCCGCTGGTCAGCGTCCGGGCGGCACCGTCGATGACGGCCCGCCACCGTGTGGCCGGCTGTCAGGGGGTCCACGTCGCAGAGCCGGGTCCCGGCCTGGTGGTCGTGCGTCCCTGCGACGACATGCGATCGCCGACCGATCGGGACGGTTCTCGCGGCTGTCGCCCGGCGAGAGTCACGCCGTTCCCGCGGCCCGCCACATCGGCCAGAGCGACGGCCCCGAACTCGGCAGCGTGATGGGTGGCCCGGCGAGCCGGTAGCCGTGGCGGACGGCGAAGCCGACGTTGCGGTCGGACGCCGCCTCGAGGTAGGCGGGCACCCCGTGCCGGTCCAGGTAGCGGTGGTGGAACCGGAGCAGGGCGCTGCCGAGGCCGCGGCCCTGGTGGTCGGGGTGGACGGCGAGCATGGCGAGGTGGTGGTGGGTGGCGCCGGGGTGCACGCGGTCGAGGGCCTTGTCGAAGTCGTCGAACCGTGCCCGGTAGGCACCGGTCACGGCCTGGAGCCGGTCCGGGTAGTCCGGGATCGGAGGCACAGGCGTGCCGTCGGCGTGGAACCACACGGCGACGGCCGTGTGGTCGAGAGTGCGCCACACCTCACCATGCCGCAGGGCGTGCTCGATGACGAGGGCGAACTGGCCTGCGAGGACGCCGTGCCGGTGCTCCCGGTCGGGGACGAGCCATTCGGCCGGGGGCAACGACGAGAAGGCGGCGGCGACGAGGTCTGCGATCCGGGGGGCCTCCTTCGGGCTGATCGCGCGGTGCAGCGACGGCCTCGGGTGACTCGTCATCGGACGTGCCCGCGGACGAGTGCGTCGCCGGTGTCCGACCCCGTTCCGAGGCCGATCCGCCGGTGGCCCCTCCGGCGCGTCCGGCGCAGCAGGAGTCCAGCCACCACGCCACCGACCAGCACGCCGGCGGAGGCGAACGGGACGACGAGGTCCAGTGGGTCGTCCGTGGCCACCCCCGCCAGCCCGTCGAAACCGACGATGGCCAGGACGAGGAAGGTCGACAGCATGAGAGCAGCCGCAGGTGCCATGACGACGCGCGTCACGATCGACCCGCCCGGCTCCGGTGCCGGGTCAGGGAGCCGGTGATCGCCGGCGCCCTGATCGTCAGGGCCACGGTCCATAACCGGCCGCTCCGGGAACTCGAGGGGTCATCTGGCATCGTGGGGTACTCTCCCGTCGGTCTGTCGCCGTTGGTGTTCTCGTGGGGGGCCACCGCCCTCAGGGGTCGGCCCGGGCAAGGGGGCCTTGGCGCAGGGGACGCCCTGCACGAGCGTTCGCGTGCCCCGGCAGGTGGCCGGCCGCCGTGGACGCGAGCGGTTCCGGCAGCACGAGCCCCACCCGAGTGCGGGTGCGGCGAACTGTTCCCCCGGGTTCGTTCGTCCGGGGCCTCGCGCGGCCGGTCATTGGCAGACCGCTCGGTACGGTGGAGGGTGCCCAGGGACGACGCCGCCAGCGGTGCCAGACCGACGGAGACGGAGGTCGCCATCATCCGCGACGTCGCCCGATATGTCGTGGAGCCCGTCGAGACCACCGACAAGGCTGTCCTGGAGCGGCTGATCCGCCGCGCCGTCGAGTTCGCCGACCGGCCCAAGCTCCGTCGCCTCCAGGCGGAGCGCCGCAAGCTCATCGCCTCGGCCGTCCTGTACGCCGACGTTCCCTCGCCCGAGGTCGCGCGTCTGGCGCGCCTGACCGACGAGGGGGTCCGAACGGCCGTCCGCCGGGAACTCGGCCTCACGAGGAAGGCGCGGGACCCGGGCTACGAGGCGGAGTACCGGGCGGCCCGGACCGAGAAGCGGCCCGACATCGAGAACCCGGGGGCGTTGGACGAGCTCTCGTACTGGGGAGACCTGGTAGTCCGCGCGAAGGCGTCCTTCGTGGCGGGCGAGGCGCTGCGGGATCAACTGATGATCCGGGCGCATGCCCTCGGCGTCCGGGGCGAGACCCTCGAGAACTGGACCGGGCTGGGGCGCAAGCGGGTCACCGACATCGTGACTGGGCAGCCGTTCGATTCGGCCGACGACGCCGACGATGCAGACGACCTCGACGACGACCTCGACTGACCTGTCCGCGCGGTGAGCGATCACACGCGCTCCCGCTGCCGGTGGCCGGCGTCCGGCGGCGATGACGGTGCGGGCACGGTCGCAGTTCGCGGGCGCACGTCGTCCGGCGGTCCGTCGATGAGTGTGTGGCTCGGCGGATGTCCGAGGTAGCGCTGAGCGGCGGACGACCAGGGAGCGGCCACCAAGGCCGCGGAGCGGAACACCCGTCCGGGTGCGGCGTCGGGCACCCGGCGCCTGACCGCTCTCAGCCGTCCGGCGGCGGCGGCCAGCGCTGCCTCCCGCCTGGCTGTGGCGTATCGGTCGAGGACCGACTCTGCCACTTGAGGCTCGCGCAGCGTGATGGCGAGCGTGTCGGCGGCTGCCGCGGCATCCCGGAGACCCTCGCCGAGACCGGTGCCGCCGGGGGCCGTCACCTGATGAGCGGCCTCGCCGACCAGGAGGACACGGCCCCGTCGGTAGGTGACTGCCACATGACGGGCCACCCGCTTGATCGTTGCCGTGGACAGCGTCCACCCGGACGACCCGATCAGGGCGGAGACCCGGTCTCCCAGCTGCCCCGATCGCTCGTCGGCCTCGAGGTCGACGGTGTGGGGATACGTCCAGTCCAGACGCCAGACGTCGTCAGGCTGAGGAGTGACCAGGAGGTGGCTTCGTCGGTCGGACGGCGGGGAGAACCACGAGATCGTCGTGGCCCCGAGCGGGGAGAGTGACCGGTCGCCGTGCAGGTCGAGCGTCACCATCACGTGACGCAGCGCCATGGACGACTGCGCGATCCCCAACGACAGCCGCAGGATGGATCGAGGTCCGTCGGCTGCCACGACCCACGGAGCGCGGACCACGTCCTCGTCGAGGACGAGCGTGACGTCGTCCGGTCCCTGGATCACGCCGAGCACGCGGGCCCCGAACCGGATGTCGACGAGGTCGTTCCGCCGGGCCGCCTGGAGCAGGGTGCCCCGGAGCGACGGGCGCGGCAGGGCGACGGGCCGACGGCCGCCGTCCCCCTGACCGGCTGGGATGTCGTGCACAAGGCGCCGCCCCCACCGGAGTTCCGCGTGCTCGCACCGAGTCCCGAGGGTCTCGATCCGCGCCCGGACGCCCCGGTCCGCGTGGTCCCAGATCCCGAGGTCACTCGGCTGGACCAGGTCTCCCGCCGACCCGGGTGGGCGGGACGCCGGCGGGGCGGTGTGCCGCCGCCGCTCGAGGACCGTGGAGGGTGTGCCGAGGGCAGCCAGGCGCAGGGCGACGGTGAGGCCGCAGACGCCCGCTCCGACGATGACGACGGGGGCCGCCGATGCCGGTGCCCCGAGCCCGACGTGTCCACGGCACAGCCCCTCGGTCGCCACGACGCCCCCCTCTCCGTGTCCAAGTCTGTAGCAGAAATGTTCCCCTGAGAGAGGCTGAAGAGCGTCTTCATCAGGTACTCCTTGGAGAGTGAACGCTACTCACTTGGTTCACCTCGTGTCGAGTTCGCTGCGCTGCGTGGCCTTTGTCACCGCGGCTCAGGGTCCGTGCGGTGCCGGTACCCAAGGTCCCGGGCAGGCGCGGACCACGTGAGCCGCCCCCGTCCTCCTGTGGACGGACGGCGCGCGTGCCCACAGGCCGAGACGGCCGGCCAGTCGGGTCGACAGGCCGGAGTCCGAGCCCTCCAGCAGGTCCAGCCGGTCCCGACTCCGGGTGACCGGCGCCGCAGTCGGCGGACCTCAGCGCAGGAGGTCCGCCAGCGTGACCTCGACCCCCAGGATCGACAGCGGCTGCGTGAAGCTCACGTCCTCGACGATCTCGTACGCCCGTCGGTCGGTGTCCGTCGGGTGCACGTGCCGGACGATCACCCGGCGCGGCAGGTCGACGACCCAGTACTCGGGCACCCCGCTGTGGGCGTAGATCCGAGGCTTGTGGACGAGGTCGACGCGTCGGCTGGTGTCGGCGACCTCGATGACGAGGTGCGCCGACGACGGGTGGCCGGCCCCCCAGGTGTCGCCTGCGGCGTCGACGATCGCGATGTCGGGCTCGGGCTCGGAGTCGTCGGAGGCGGCGAACGGCTTCTCCTGGCGCACCCGGTACGCCTCGCCGCGGTCGAGGTACAGCCGCAGCATGATGGCCGTCGCGATCCGGTCCACGGCCCGGGCGTGATCGACGCCCTGCGGGCTCATCCGGACCAGCACCCCCTCGAGCAGCTCCACGGGCTCGTCCCGCAAGTGTCCGGCCTCCACCAGGGCGTCGTACTGCGCCCGGCTCAGCCCCTCGGTGAGGAGCTCCGGGTCGGTGGCGACGGGTCCGAGGACCATGGACTCGATGGTAAGGAGCCGCGCAACCCATGCTGAGCAGCCATGACGTGTCGTGTCCCACGGCGTGTCGAGGGGGTCGCCCGCCGTGACGCGTCACATCGACACCCGCGGTGCGGCTACTCTGGCCGAGCACCTGGGAGGTGTCGCCTAGTGGTCTATGGCGCCCGCCTGCTAAGCGGGTTGGGGGTAAAAACCCCCTCGAGGGTTCAAATCCCTCCACCTCCGCCATGCTCCGAGGCCATGGGGTCCGTCGGCCAGGCTCGGCGCCCGTGACTTCGCCGGGTCAGGTCTACGTCGTCCGCCACGGTGAGACGGAGTGGAGCTTGGCCGGTCGCCACACCGGCCGCACGGACCTCGACCTCAGCGCCGCCGGGGTGGCCGAGGCCGGACACCTGCGCACGGCTCTCGACTCCCATCGGTTCGTCGAAGTCCGGACCAGCCCCCTGCGGCGGGCTGCCCGTACCGCCGAGATCGCCGGCCTCGCGCCGGCCATTGCCGACCCCGACCTCGTCGAGCGCGACTACGGCGGGTACGAGGGGATGACGACGCCCGAGATCGTCGAGTCGGTGGGCCGGCGCTGGTCGGTGTGGGCGGACGGGGTGCCGCGCGGGGAGACGCCGGGCGAGACCCTCGGCCAGGTGGCCGAGCGCGTGGACCGGGTCCTCGAGCGGGTCCGGCCGCGGCTGGCCGACGGCGACGTGGCACTCGTCGCCCACGCTCACAGCCTGCGGTTGCTCACCGCCCGGTGGCTCGGCCTCGACGCTGCTGCCGCGCGGCTGTTCCGCCTGGAGACGGCCACGTACGGGGTGCTGGGCTTCGAGCACGAGCGTCCCGTGATCCGGCGCTGGTCGGTGCGCGACTGACCGGCGGCCCCGGGGGCACCGTCGTCCCCCTCACGCCCGCGGCGCTGGCCGAGTCCGTCGCGGATCTCGCGGATGCACGGGTACCGGCCGCGGCGCGGGCCGGTACGGGCGTCCGGCTCGGCGTGGACGCGGCCGTGGAGGTCGACGGGCGGGACCTGGCCGACGCCGTCGCCGACGTGCTCGCGACCCGCGGCCGGGCCGTCGCCCGGGTGAGCGCGGCCGACTTCCTCACCCGTCGCTCGGTGCGACTGGAGTACGGCCCGGCCGACGTCGACGCCGCCTTCGAGCGCTGGGTGGACTGGGCGGCGCTGCAGCGGGAAGTGCTGGAGCCGCTCGTCGACCCCGCGGCGCCGCGGTGGTTGCCCCGGCTGTGGGACGCCGACGCCGACCGGCCCGCCCGGGAGCCGGTCCGTGACGCCGCGCCGGGCACCGTCGTCGTGGTCGACAGCCCGTACCTGCTGCGCTGGGAGCTGAGCGGCTCGTTCGACGCCGTCGCCCACCTCGACCTGTCGCCCGGCGCGCTGGACCGGCGGTTCCGCGAGCCGGAGGACCCGCGCCCGGGCGCCTGGCGTCGCTACCTCGCCGAGTACGACCCGGCTCGGCGCGCCGACCTGGTCATCCGGTACGACCACCCCGACCGCCCCGCCGTCGTCACCCCCGCCCGGTCCTAGGCTGACGTCCGCACGCACGCGCGGCGGCGGTTCCGCAGCGACCGGACGACGTCATGCGTGGTTCGAGGGTCGAAGGGCAGCGCCCCGGCCGCCAGCTCGTCGACGACCCCGGCGGTGGCCGCCAGCACCTCGTCGAGGGTGCGCTCGGCCGCCGCCGCGGGCAGCCCTGTCGCTGTCGCGAAGGCGAGCAGCGACCGCCGGGACAGGCCGTCCCGCCGACCGCCCACGGGCAGCGCCGTCGTCCGGTCCCGGTACGGCAGAGTCGACGGGAGGTCGTAGGCCGGCGCCACCCGCCACTCGCCGTCCGGGGCTGCGAGGATCGACAGGTTCTTGGCGTGGAGGTCGCCGTTGCCCGTCAGCCACGCCAGGCACACCTGCCGGAAGACATCCCGCAGGGCGACGGCCCTGGCCGGGCACCGGGCGGCGAGCGCGACGGCGACCTCCTCGGTCCTGACCGAGTACTTGTCCGCCGGATACCGGCCGAGCACCTGCGCGGCGTCCTCCACGGCCAGCCGTCTCACCGAGCCGTCCGGGGTGACGACGCGGTCGAAACGCTCGACGAGGAGGCCGGGGCGGTCGGTGGCGTCGTGGACGACCTCGGCCCGGACCACGGGGAACCGGGCCCGGGCGGCCACCCCCAGGAAGTACGCCTCGTTGAGCACGACGTGCGGGAACTCAAGGGGATCGACCTTGAGGATGGCGAAGCCGCCGGCGCGACCGACGGGGACCGAGATCATCCGCGCCGAGACCTTGTCCTGAATGCCGGGGATCGAGACGGGGTCGACGACTCCGGCGTCGGACAGGACGTCCGCGAACACGACCCTCCCGGGGTCCCCGGCGATGACCACCAGCGGCTCGGTGTCGCGGGGCTCGGTGCCCACGGGGAGCACCTGGACGTCGCCGACGAGGTCGTCCCCCACGGCGAGCAGGAGTGACAGCTCGTCGTCCGCGGAGGTCTTGACGGCGCGGCGCAGCGCGGATAATCGACGGCCCTCGGGGAGCAACCCGGCGAAGAACGGGGGCACGGCCCCCGCGGGGGTGACGACCGGCCGGTCGTCGAGGGGGAGCGTGGTCGCCACCGGCCGGGCGTCCGGTGCCGCCAGGTAGTCGTCGCGGTAGGTGAACTCGACGCCGTCGGACGTGCGCCGCAACCGGGCGGCCGGGCGCCCGGCCTTGTGGACGTCCGCCGCCTCGACGTCCTTGACGGTCGTGAGGTCCCGCGCGGTCGCCGCGGTCATGTGCGCCTCAGCTCCGCGCGCAGCTCCAGGCCGAGGGCGTCGAGGACGGCGACGACCTTGTCGAGGCGGACCGTCGGCTTGCCGTGCTCCAGCGCGCGCACGAACCGGACGGACACCCCGGCCAGCGCGGCGAGGTCGTCCTGCCCGAGGCTCAGGGCGCGTCGGCGGGCGTGCACGTCACCCGCGAGCCCTGCCGCCTCGTCCATCGTCCGTCCCTTTCCGCCGTCACCCGTCATTCGTCGATCGGCACGATCGTGCCGGTCATGGCGAGAATACGCGCCTGCGGCGGCGCTCCGACACTGAATCGGCACGAACGTGCCGGTTCTACGGGCTCGGGAGGTCTCGGCGGCTGCCTAGCGGGCTTGATCGGCACGATCGTGCCGGTTCTTCAGCAGGCGCGGCACTACAGCCAGTGGATGCGCTTGAAGCGCAGGTAGAGCGCCACCGACACGCCGACCATGACGAGCAGCGCCGCCGGGTAGCCGAACCGCCAGCCGATCTCGGGCATCCGGTCGAAGTTCATGCCCCAGATCCCGGACAGCAGCGTCGGGGCCACGAAGATGGCAGCCCATCCCGAGATCTTCTTGACCTGCTCGTTCTGGCGGACCTGGAGCTCCGACAGGCGCTCGGTGCGGGCGTTCTGGTCCAGCCCGACCAGGGTGGCGTTGGTCTGGAGGATGTCCGTCAGCGCCTCCCGCAGCGAGTCGACCCGCTCGGACAGCACGTGCGCGTGATCCCACACGTCGGCGATACCGGCCTTGAGGTCGTCCGACAGGTCGTGCGCGAGCCCGGGCACCACGTCGCCGCGGGTCCCGTTCGGGTGGCCACCGTTGATCTGAGCCCCGACGACGAAGCCCGCGTTGCGCAGCACGTTCTGCAACGGGTGCACCGCACGCTGCAGGGCGATGGTCTCGCGGGCCAGCTCGTAGATCCGCCGGGCCACGGTGTGCTCGCCGCCGGCGAACACCTGGTCCTCGATCTCGTCGATGTCGTTCTCGAGGCCGTCGAGCACCGGCGCGTAACCGTCGACGACGACGTCGAGCGCCGCGTACATCACCCCGAGTCCCCCGCGACCGGTCAGCCACGGCTCGGCGTCCAGCCGATCGAGGATGGCGCGCACGTCGGGGGCAACCCCGTGGGCCAGGGCGATGGCGAAGTCGAGCCCGATGAACAGGTGCAGCTCCCCGAGCTCGATGGTCTCGGGCTCGTCGAGATAGCGGGCGGGCCGGAGCACGACGAACGCCGTGTCGCCGTACCGGTCGAACTTCGCCCGCTGGTGCGCCTCGAGGGCGTCCTCCACGGCCATGGGGTGCAGCCCGAACTCGGTCCCGAGCCGGACGAGGTCGGCCTCGTCGGTCCCGGCCACGACGATCACTGCGAGGTCCCCTGGGTGCGCCGCCCGCAGCCGGCATGCCTCGTCGAGGTCCTCGGTCCGGGCGACCGTCCGCCCGTCCGAGTACACCCGAGCGTGCAAGCCGGTCGTCCCCACGCCCCCGATGGTGCCAGCCCGTCGGACGGCCCCGCCGACCCGAGCCCGCCCGGGCGGTCAGCTCAGCGTGGAGCCCACCACCTCGGGGTCACGGGTCCCGAGGAAGAAGACCCCGGGGAAGCCGTTGGTCTCGAAGCCGCGGCTGGGGTTGCCGCGCAGCGTCGAGCCCTCGACCCGCATGGTCCCGGTCCGGTCGTTGCTGACGAAGAAGACCGCCCCGCCGCCCTCGTTCGCCTCGTTGCCCTCGATCCGGGTACCGGTGAGGCTCAGCGTGAACCGGTCGCCGTCGAGGTAGACCGCGCCGCCGCTGCCCCCGCCGGGGGTACCGGCCCGGGCCGGGTTGGCGCCCTGGCCGACCGCCCGGTTGCCGGTGAAGGTGCTGTCGACGATCTCCCAGGAGACCCCGATGCTGCTGAGCGCGCCGCCGTTGCTGCACACGCCGCCGGTGAACATGCTGCGCACCACCAGCACCGGCCGGTCCCCGGACTGGTCCAGGGCCCGCACCGCCGCACCGCCGACGTCGGGCCCGGTCCCTTCGCACCGGTTGCCGGTGAACGTCGAGTCGACGACCGTCAGCCGACCGCCGCGGGCGAACACCGCACCGCCCCCGCCGCCGTCCGTCGACTCGCCGGTCGCGTCGCCGTCGGCGAGGCCGAGGCGCTGGATCACCAGGTGGGGGTGGTCCTGATCGTTGCAGTGCGACGTCGTCCAGCCCTGAGCCTGGTCGCAGGTGTTCTGGTAGAGAATGCGGCGCTCGCCGCCGCCGCTGAGCGTCACCCGGCCGCCGCCGTCGAGCACGACCCGGGGGTCGGCGGCGTTCACCACCTTCGCGGTCTCGCGCATCGCGATCGTCACCGGGTCCGGGCCGCAGTCGAAGACGATGACCCCGCCGGCGGCCACGGCCGCCACGACCGCCTCCGACGTGCAGCTCTGCGGGGTTCCGATCCCGACGACGCGGTCCGGGTCGGACGTGTCGACACTGCCCGGCCCCGTGACTGGCGGGACGGGGGGAGTCAGGGCGGGCGGTGGCGGGGACGAGGAGGGCAGCGGTGACGCGCCGGGTGCCGCAGACGCCACGGCGGTGCTCGCCACGGTCGCATTGCCCGCCGAGGTCGTGGGGCCGTCGGCCGCCGACCCGACGGCCCGACCGGTCGCCGTGGGCAGGACAGCGGCGTCCCCGCTGCCGCAGCCGGCCGTGAGCGCCGCCGTCCCGAGGATCGCCGCCGCCCGGAACGCGCGGCGGGTCCGGTTCGTCACGGGGGTGACCGTAGACGAGCCGGACCCGGCGGTCGGGTCGTGCCGCCCGGGAGGACGCTGACGTCGGCTCAGTCGTCGAGGCCGTCGTCGTCGGACCCGTCGTCGTCGGACCCGTCGTCCTTCAAGTCGTCGCGCTCCTGCTCGACGATGTCGCCGGTGCGGGCGTCGACGTCGACCTCGTACTCCCAGCCGTCGGCGCCGTGGATGTCGACGTCCCACACGGTGCGTCCGTCTTCCACCTCCAACTCGACGTCATCGAGGGTGCCGGGGACGGCGGCCAGCGCGATCCGCACCGCCTCCTCGGACGTGACCCCGACCGGGACCTCCTGGGCAGGTAGGACGGAATCGGTACCACCCTCGGTGGGCACGGTCTCGTCGGCATCCACGTCGTCCTCGCCGAACGACGAAGTCGCCGACGCAGTGGGCGGGTCCGTCGGTGCGTCGGTCGGTCCCACCGAGATCGTCTCGACCCGGTCGTCGATGGTCCCGCGGTTCACGGCCGCTGCCACGCCGGCCGTGACGGCGACGACTGCCAGCCCGGCCACGACTCCGGTGATCAATGTGGACCTGGTCATGTCCGTCTCCTTCTCGCTCGGTGCCCCGCTGCCTGCGGGGCTGTTCACCACCGTGCGACCGGGGCCTTGGGCGGGCCTTGGGTGGACCTGAGCCGGCTCCAAGGTTATGGCGGCGGCGCGGGCGGGCCGGAAAGACTGCCCTCATGCGCGTGGTCGTGATCGAGGACGAGCCCGGGATCAGCTCCTTCGTGTCCCAGGGCCTGGAGGCCGCCGGCTACGTGCCGGTGGTGGCCGACACCGGGGCGGCGGGCCTGGCCGAGGCCCTCGACCCGGGCACGGCGCTGGTCGTCCTCGACCTGGGGCTGCCCGACATCCCCGGCGACCAGGTGCTCGCCGCGATCCGGCGCAAGCGCCCCGAGCTCCCGGTCGTCGTGCTCACGGCCGCGACCGGTGTGCCGGACCGGGTGCGACTGCTCGAGGGGGGCGCCGACGACTACGTGACCAAGCCCTTCTCGTTCGCCGAGCTGCTGGCCCGGGTGCGAGCCCGGCTGCGCTCCGCCGGCCAGGCCAGCGCAGCCGCGATCACGGTCGGCGACCTCACCCTGGACCTGGCCCGCCGGACCGCCACCCGCGGGGGGACCACCGTGGACCTCAGCGCGCGGGAGTTCGCCCTGCTCGAGGTGTTCTGCCGCCATCCCGGCCAGGTGCTGTCGCAGCAGCAGCTGCTCGACCAGGTGTGGGGCTTCGACTTCGACCCCGGCTCCAACGTGGTGGAGGTGTACGTCGCCTACCTGCGGCGCAAGCTCGGCTCGGACGTCATCGGCACGGTCCGGGGCGCCGGGTACCGGTTGGTCACATGACGCCGCCGCGTCCCGCCCGCAGCCGGTGGTCCTCCACCTGGATCCGGGTCACCGCCCTGGCCGCTGCCGTGCTCGCGGCGGCGCTCGCCTCGACGGTCCTCGTCGCCTGGCGGCTGGCCACCGTCCAGGGGCAGGAGGACCTGGACGACGTCCTGCTGCGGGAACGGGACGTGCTCGCGGCCACCGCCCCGGGCCTGCTCGACGGGGTGTCGCCGACGGCCCGTGACGAGATCGTTGAGCGGCTCAGCAGTTACCTCGGCACCCAGCCGGGCAGCGACCGCCACCTCTCCGTCATCACGGTGGCCGGTGCCGCCCCGCTCGTCACCGGGGGACCGGCACCGGTCGCGACGCTGTTGAGGCGCGGCGACCTGCCCGTGGGCACCCCGGGTCGGGTGGTGACGCTCGACACCGCGGAGGGACCGTTGCGCGTGCTCACCGTGCCGATCGAGGTCAGGGGCACCGTCGTCGGGCAGCTGGCGGTGTACGGGTGGTTGGGGGGGGTCGAGCGCGACGCGGCCACCGTGGCGCGGGTGGGGACGCTGGCGGCGGCCGGGGTCGCGGTGCTGGGGACCCTGGTGCTTGCCGTGGCGCTGCGGGCGGCCACGGCTCCGCTGCGTTCGTTGCGGTCCGCTGCCGATCGGGCGGGGGTGGCGGACCTCGGCTTCCGCATCCCCGACCCCGAGGCCCGGCAGGACGACGTCGCCGACCTGTCGCGGGCCTTCAACCGGATGCTGCAGCGCCTGGAGCGGGAGGTCGAGGCACGCGGCGCGCTCTTCGCCTCGGTCTCGCACGAGCTGCGGACCCCGGTCGCGGTGGCGCGGGGACACCTCGAGCTCGTGTCGTCCGGGACCGCCAGGGACCCCGCCGCCTCGCTGCGCCTGGTGCACGCCGAGCTGGGCCGACTGTCCCGGCTGCTCGACGACCTCCTGCTGCTCGCCGCGGCGCGCGGCGACGGGTCGTGGCTGGCGCCCCGGCGGGTGACCAGGGGGTGGCTGGCGGACGAGGTGGCGGTGCGCCTGGACGGACTGAGGATGGGCGACCTCCCCGTCACGGTGGCGCCGGGAGCCGAGGCCGCCGGCACGGTCCTCGTCGATCCCGACCGCATGATCCAGGCAGCGGTCAACCTGGCCGTCAACGTCCGGCGCCACACCCCCGCCGGGACACCGGCGGAGGTCCTCGTCGGCGGCGCCGGCCCGGCGCTGACCGTCACTGTGCGCGACGAGGGTCCCGGCATCCCCGAGGAGCTGCGGGAGCGGATCCTCGACCCGTTCGTCGGGCGGGGCGGGCGCGGCTCCACGGGGCTGGGCCTGGCGGTCGTCAAGGCGGTGGCCGAGGCCCACGGCGGAGGCGTCGACCTCGCCACCGGTCCGGGCGGGACGGTGGTCGCGGTTGCCGTCCCGGGTGAGGTCCCCGGGACGGCGCCGGTCACCAGGTGAGGCGCGCCCGGAGGTTGTCGAACTCGGCCCACAGGGTGGCGGGCAGCTTGTCGCCGAACTTCTCCAGCCAGGTCCGGATGCCGTGGAGTTCCGCGGCCCACTCGTCGACGTCGACCCGCAGGGCCGCGCGCACCTGGTCGACGGTCAGGCCGAGTCCAGAGGTGTCGAGGGACTCGATGGTCGGCACCCGGCCGATCGGCGTCTCCCGGGCTGCCGCGTCACCCTCGAGCCGGTCGACGATCCACTTGAGGACGCGGATGTTCTCGCCGAATCCGGGCCAGACGAACCGGCCGTCGGCGTCGCGGCGGAACCAGTTGACGTAGTAGATGCCGGGGAGCTTGGCGGCGTCCGCCTCCTTGCCCATGGCGATCCAGTGGGCGATGTAGTCGCCGGCGTGGTAGCCGATGAACGGCAGCATGGCCATCGGGTCGCGGCGCACGACACCGACCCGGCCGGTGGCCGCGGCGGTCGTCTCGCTCGACAGGGTGGCGCCCATGAAGACCCCGTGGACCCAGTCCCGGGCCTCGGTGACCAGCGGGACGGTGGTGCGGCGGCGTCCCCCGAAGAGGATGGCGGAGATCGGCACGCCCTGTGGGTCGTCGTACTCCGGGGCGAGGATCGGGCACTGCCGGATCGGCGTGCAGAACCGGCTGTTGGGGTGGCTGGAGGGGGTGTCGTCGGCGGGCGTCCAGTCGTGGCCGTGCCAGTCGGTGAGGTGGGCGGGCGGCCGGGCCGTCATGCCCTCCCACCAGACGTCGCCGTCGTCGGTGAGGGCGACGTTGGTGAAGACGGTGTTGCCCTGGTCGATGGTGCGCATGGCGTTGGGATTGGTGTCCCAGCCGGTGCCCGGCGCGACGCCGAACAGCCCGGCCTCGGGGTTGACGGCCCAGAGCCGGCCGTCCCGGCCGAAACGGAGCCAGGCGATGTCGTCGCCGATGGTCTCGACCTGCCAGCCGTCCAGGGTCGGCTCGAGCATCGCGAGATTGGTCTTGCCGCAGGCGCTGGGGAAGGCGCCGGCGATGTAGTGGATCTTCCCGGCGGGCGAGGTGAGCTTGAGGATGAGCATGTGCTCGGCCATCCAGCCCTGGTCGCGGCCGATGACCGAGGCGATCCGCAGGGCGTAGCACTTCTTGCCGAGCAGGGCGTTGCCGCCGTAGCCGGACCCGTAGGACCAGATCATCCGCTCCTCGGGGAACTGGACGATGTACTTGGTCTCGTTCGACGGCCACGGGACGTCGGCCTGGCCGGGCTCCAGGGGAGAGCCCACGGAGTGCAGGGCCGGCACGAAGTCGGCGTCCGTCGCCTCCATCCGCCGCAGCACGTCGGTGCCCATCCGAGCCATGATCCGCATCGAGACGACGACGTACTCACTGTCGGTGATCTCGACTCCGAACATGGGGTGTTCGGCGTCCAGGTGGCCCATGACGAAGGGGATGACGTACATGGTCCGCCCGCGCATCGAACCGCTGGAGAGGTCGGTGAGGATCTCCTTCATCTCGTCCGGGGGAAGCCAGTTGTTCGTGGGGCCGGAGTCGGCCTCGTCCCGGGAGCAGATGAACGTCCGCTCCTCGACCCGGGCGACGTCGCCGGGATCGGACCAGGCGAGGAAGGAGTTCGGCTTCTTCTCGAGGCGACGCAGCGTCCCGGCGGCGACCAGCTTGACGGTGAGCGCCGTCCACTCCGCGTCCGAGCCGTCGCACCAGTGCACGGCGTCGGGCTGGGTGAGCTCGGCGACCTCGGCCACCCACTCGCGGAGCCGGATGTGGGTTGTCGGCGAAGCCTCGGTGACCGGCGTCGTCGTGGGGGTGTCGAGGTCCGTCGTCATCGTCGTTCCTCCGGCTCGCGTGCGTGGCGCCCGTTCCCGGCCCGCGGTCCCGGGTCGGTTCCGGGAACGCCGGCCACCACCCGGGGGCGGGGGTTCCGGCTTGTGACACGAAACGGTAAGGTTCGCCACCCCTGATCACCATGGGCGTGCGGCGCCCGTCACAGGTGAGCGTCGTCACGCGTTCGGGCCGGTCAGCGGGCCGCGATCACTGAGAGCGACTGTAAGCGCTTACTTAGGTCACGTACGTAGTCGCGTCGCTCGTCTCACAAGGTGACTCGCTCGGATAACCTCCGGTCCGTGCGGGCGGTGGTGCAGCGCGCCTCCCGGGCGCAAGTCGTTGTCGCCGGGGAGGTGGTCGGGCGGCTGCCGCGTCCCGGGCTGGTCGTTCTCGTCGGCGTCACCCACGACGACGGCCCGGACCAGGTGGCGACCGTCGCCCGGAAGATCGCCCAGCTCCGAATCCTGCACGGGGAGCGCAGCGCCGCCGACGACGGTGCCCCCGTCCTGCTCGTCAGTCAGTTCACCCTGTACGCCGAGACGACCAAGGGTCGGCGGCCGACCTGGAACCGAGCCGCTCCCGGCGCCGTCGCCGAGCCGCTGGTCGAGTCGCTCGCAGCGGCGTTGCGGGGGCACGGGCTGCACGTCGAGACCGGCCGGTTCGGGGCCGAGATGGCCGTCGAGCTGGTCAACGACGGCCCGGTGACCCTGCTGCTGGAAGCATGAGCACGCCAGTGGTGACCGGCGAGACACCGGTCGAGCCCCGGTCCTACGTCCAGCGTCGGGGGCGCATGACCGCGCGGCGGCGGGCGGCACTGGTGGACCTGTGGCCGCGCTTCGGCGTGGACCTGTCCGCCGACAGCGGCCCGCTGGATCCTGCGGCGCTCTTCGGCCGCCGGGCGCGGGTCGCGCTGGAGGTTGGCTTCGGCATGGGCGAGGCAACCCTGGCGGCGGCTACCGCGGACCCGGCCACCGACCTCCTGGCCGTCGACGTCCACACCCCCGGCGTGGCGGTGCTCCTCCAGGGCCTGGCGGCCGGTGGGCTGGACAACGTCCGGGTCGCGGTCGCCGACGCCCGCGAGGTGCTGCCCCGGTTGGCGCTGGCGTCGCTCGACGAGGTCCGGGTGTGGTTCCCCGACCCCTGGCCCAAGGCCCGGCACCGCAAGCGGCGGCTGGTGACTCCCGGCTTCGCCGCGGTCGTCGCCGACCGGCTGCGACCGGGCGGGCGGCTCCATCTCGCCACCGACCACGAGGAGTACGCCGCGCAGATGCTGGCCGTCGTGGCGGGGGAGTCGAGGCTGGTGAACCCGCACGACGGATGGGCGCCGCGGCCGGCGGACCGCCCCACGACCCGGTTCGAGGAGCGGGGTCTCGGCCAAGGGCACCGGATCCGCGACGTCATCGCAGTGCGACCTACTTGGACTGGCTCCACTTAGTCCAAGTGGCAGGCGGCTCAACGATCTCTTCGACCGCGAGCGTGAGTGGGCGGATCTGGACGGCTTCGTCCGCTCGCCGGCTCGTGGACTGCGCGTGGGGATCCTCCACGGCCGTCGCCGGACGGGGAAGAGCCTCCTGCTCCGGCGCCTGGTGGACCGGTTCGTGACCCGTCCCGTGGCCGAGGTCCAGCGGGGCAGGTCCAGAGGTGCGCTACCCTTGGTGGCTGCTGCGCCGCCCTCGGCGGCCGCATGCGCCCGTAGCTCAACGGATAGAGCATTTGACTACGGATCAAAAGGTTGGGGGTTCGAGTCCCTCCGGGCGCGCCGGGTCTGACCAGCGGAAACGCAACCGAACGACGATCGACCGTAGCTCGCGTGGTGCGGGACGTGGTGCGAAGCGCTTGTAACCTCGCACCATGACGGCCGCCAGCCGACCCGCCACGAGGACCCGTGGCACTGTGGAGCGGCTCCCGAGCGGGTCGCTCCGCGTCAAGGTGTACGCCGGTGAAGACCCGCTGACGGGCAAGCGCCACTACCTCAGCGAGGTTGTGCCGGCCGGGCCGAAGGCGGCCACGACCGCCGAGAAGGTCCGCGCCCGCCTGATCACTCAGGTGAACGAGAAGCGTCACCCGCGGACGAGGGCCACGGTCGACCATCTCCTCGATCGGTACCTGGAAGTCGTCGAGCTGTCGGACAGCACGCGGCGTACCTACGTGTCGATCATCGATCGGCACATCCGGCCCGCGGTGGGGTCACTCGCCGTGGCGGCGCTCGACGGCGAGACGCTCGACCGGTTCTACGCGCAGCTTCGGACCTGCCGGGCCCGATGCCGCGGCAAGGTCACGACCGACCATCGGACACACCAGGCCCATGACTGCGACGTCCGCTGTCGTCCTCACGTCTGCCGTCCGTTGGGTGGGTCCGGCGTGCGTCAGGCGCACTGGATCCTGTCCGGCGCGCTGGCGCGGGCCGTGAAATGGCGCTGGATCGCCGTCAACCCCGCCGAGCTGGCCGAAGCGCCCACTGCGCCGACGCCAAACGCGCGGCCGCCCTCCACCGATGACGCGACCCGCATCCTGGCCGCCGCGCTCGACGAGGAGCCGACGTGGGGGATGTTCGTCTGGCTGGTCATGGTCACGGGCATGCGGCGCGGCGAGGCATGCGCGCTGCGCCGGCGTGACGTGGACCTGGACGCGGGGGTCGTCACCATCGCCCACAGCGTCAGCGACGTCACCGGCGTCGGCTTGAAAGACACCAAGACCCACCAGCAGCGGCGAGTCGCCGTCGACACGGCGACGGCTGACCTCCTGCGCGAGCACTTCGAGACGCAGGACCGGGTCGCGGCTGACCTGGGGACGCGCCTCGGGGCCGATGCCTTCGTCTTCTCGTATTCACCTGTCGCCGACGTGCCCATGAACCCCAGCGGGGTCACGCACCGGTACGGGCGCCTGGTCGCCCGCCTCGGCATCGACACGACCCTGCACAAGCTCCGCCATTACAACGCCACGGAACTCATCGCGGCGGGCGTCGACCTCCGGACCGTAGCTGGCCGACTCGGCCACGGGGGCGGTGGCACCACGACGCTCAAGGTCTACGCGGCGTGGGTTGGCGAAGCCGACCGGCGGGCGGCAGCGGCAGTCGCCACCCGTCTACGCCACCCGAAGGGCGCCAGCCCGAGTTCCCCGAGGGCGGACGAACGCTCCTCGGCCGGGACGCTGCGCGCGCGGACGCAACCGCCCGAGAAGTGATCGATGGTTACGGACGTCCCGAGTCCGTGCGGGACACCCTCGCTGGGCGGGGGGAACGCGCGCGGGACCGCCGGACGGGTCGGGTTGGCAAAGGGTCGGCGCGCGCGGCTTGTACGGGGTAAACCATGGCCCGGCCGCCCGGGGAGCCGGTGAGAACGGCTCCGCTTCCCCGAAGGCTACGGGGACGTCGTCCGCCCTGGCCCGTACGATGACCTCATGAGCGCCGAGCGGGACGAGCTGCGGGCGCTCGTCGACGCCCTGCCGGAGTCGGGCGTGCCTCGGGTGATGTCAGAGGTGCGCCGGCACCTGGCGGTCGTGCCGGACGTGCCGTGGCCGCCGGACTGGTTCGCGATGGGCGATGGTCCGCGGTCGGACCTCGGGAGGAGTCATGACGACGTCCTCGCGGAGGGCTTCGGTCGTTGATCGTCTGTGACACCGGCCCGCTGGTGTCTGTCGCTCTCACGCGCGATGTCGATCACGCCCGGTGCGCCACTCTCTTCAACGACCTGCCCGGGGCTCGTCGGGAGATCGCTGTTCCTGGGACGGTCGTCGCTGCGGTCGGGTACCTGCTCGGCCGGGAGCTGGCGTCGAAGGGGCGAGTCCCGGTTCCTGCGCTCGCTGGGCTCCGGCGCATTCACGCCAGTGGACCTCGCCCCCGCCGACTACGCCCGGGCCGCCGAGCTGGTCGACCAATACGTCGACTTTCCCTTGGGGACCACCGACACGGCAGTGATCCCCCTCGCCGAACGGCTGGACGTCCGGGAGGTCGCTACGTTGGACCGTCGCCACTTCGCTGCCCGTCCGACCCGCCCACCC
>JBHJOS010000026.1:0-13887 GCA_050329415.1 Kineosporiaceae bacterium | reverse complement strand
GGCGGGTGCTCGACGTACTCGAGGTCGCCGTCGACGTTGATCTCGAACACCTCGGGGGCGGCGAAGGCGCACTGGCCGTGGTTCTGGCAGACGTCCAGGTCGACGATGACGTGCACGCGAACCTCCTGCGGGAGCGGGACGGGTGTCAGGGACGGACCGGAGCCCGGACGCCCCGATGTTCCCAGTCGCCGCCGAGGGCGGTCGAGCGGACCTCCTCGGACTCGGTCGGCTGGGCGCCCACGTCCGCCCGGATCGGGGTCGGACCGGCGACGACCGTGTTCGACAGCCGGCCCAGGCCCTCCACCTCGACCTCGACGACGTCGCCGGGCTCGACCGGGCGGGAGTGGGCCGGGGTGCCGGACAGCAGGACGTCGCCGGGGTACAGGGTGATCGTCCGGGCGATGTCGGCGACCAGGTACGGCATGTCCCACGTCATCTCCGAGGTGGACCCGTCCTGGCGCAGCTCGCCGTTGACGTACGTGCGCAGGTACTTGTCCCGGAAGTCCCAGCCGCGGACCAGCCCGGGGCCGAGGGGGCACAGCGTGTCGGAGCCCTTGACCCGCAGCATCGACCCGGCGTCGGTGTCCCGGAAGTCGTGGAGCCCGAAGTCGTTGCCGATCGTGTAGCCGGCGATGTACTGCTCCGCCTCGTCCGGGGAGACGTTGCGGCAGGTGCGGCCGATGACGATGGCGATCTCGCCCTCGTAGTTGAGCCAGCGGCAGCCCTCCGGCCGGACGACGGCGCCGCGGTGGGCGCTGAGGGCCGAGGTGGGCTTGTGGAAGTACGTGGGGGCGGGCGGCAGCGTGGCGCCGAACTCGCGGACCCGGCTCACGTGGTTGAGGTGAACCGCGACGATCTTCGTCGGGACGACCGGCGGCAGGTGATGGGCGTGGTCGACGTGGACGACGCGGCCGTCCCCGGCCACCAGCTCGTCCGGGCCGTCTGGTCCGTCTGGTCCGTCCCCGCGGCGGCGCTCGACCTCGACGACGGCCCCGTCGAGCAGGACGCGCCGGGTCTCGCGGGTCGCTCCGGTCACGCCGCAGGCCCTGCCGTGACGCCGGCGGCGATGCCCTCGCGCGCCGCCGTCCAGCCGGCCGCCGGCCGGTCGAACCACACGTGGACCTGACCGGTGCCGATGGAGTTCTCGTACTCGCCGTAGCGCCGGCCGGGCGCGGTGCAGGCACCCTCGCCCAGCGCCCCGATCATCTGCAGGTAGTGGCCGAACCGCGCCTCGGGCTTGTACCGGAAGAAGTCGTCCATGGTGTCGAGCACCCGGGCGTGGTCGCCGGCCCGGAACCAGTCGAGGCGCTCGAGGTCCGCGCGCGCCGCCTCGGGTGTGACGATGTGCGCGATGCTGGCGGCCTCGTGATTCCGCAGCTCGCGCAACGGCCAGAAGGTGTGGGACAGCGCGCCGGAGGCGATGAGGATCACCTTGCGGTCGACCTGGGCGATCGCGTCGGCGAGCGCCCGGCCGGCCCGGAGGTTGTCCTCGGGGTCCGCGGTCTGGCACACCGACACCGAGACCCACCGCTTGTCCAGGCCCTCGCCGAGGTACTTCCAGAGGTTGATCGTCGCGTAGAAGACCGGCAGGTACGGATCGTCGATCGCCGTGATCCAGGTGCCGTGCCGGTCGGCGTGGCTGGCGTGGGCGCGAGCCAGCTCCGGGTCGCCCGGGTAGTCGTACGGGACCTGCGACATCCCGCGCGGCAGCTCCTCGGAGGTGAACAGCCCGGAGCGGCGGTCGTGGGCGGTGACGACGAACTCGACGGTGGTCGCCCAGTGGCTGTCGAGCACGACCACCGTGTCGTAGTCGAGGGTCTCGAACACCTCGGCGCGCAGCCGGCGCAGGCCGGGCACGAGGCTGAAATCCTCGCCGCCGTTGAGCTCCCGGCGCGTCGCCTCCGGCAGCATGATCGTGGGGACGTGCGCCAGCAGGCCAGCGCCGACGATCTCACCCATTCCACTCCCTCCCCTGCTCACTCATCCCGGCCGCCATCCCGTGGGCGCGACCACCGTGTTCTTGACGTCGCAGAAGAAGTCGAAGCTCCAGTGCCCGCCCTCGCGGCCGACGCCGGAGTCGCGGGACCCGCCGAAGGGGGCGCGCAGGTCCCGGACGTAGAAGCAGTTGGCCCACACCGTGCCCGCGACGAGTTGCGAGGCGACCCGCTCGGCACGGTCGGGGTCGCCGGTGACGACGACGGCTGCCAGGCCGTAGTCGGTGGAATTCGCCAGGTCCACGGCCTCCTCCTCCCCGCCGAAGGTCTGCAGCGTGAGGACGGGGCCGAAGACCTCCTCGGTGAGGATCTCGGCGCCCTCGGGCACGTCGGCGAACAGGGTGGGCCGGTAGTAGAGCCCGCCGAGGTCGGTGTTCGGGCCGCCGCCGAGCAGCACCCGGGAGCCGGCGGCGCGGGCGCGGCGGACGAACCCGTCGACACGGGCGAGGTGGTCGGGGTGGATCTGGGGGCCGATGTCGGTGCCGGGGTCGCGGGGGTCGCCCTGGCGCAGCCGGCCGGCGCGCTCGACGAACCGCCGGGTGAACTCCTCGGCGATCCGGTCCTCGACGAGCAGCCGTGACCCGGCGAGGCAGACCTGCCCGGCGTTGTCGTACTGCTCGACCGCCAGCTCGACCGCCAGCTCCAGGTCGGCGTCGGCGAAGACCAGGAACGGCGACTTGCCGCCCAGCTCCAGCGACAGCGGGGTGAGGTGCTCGGCCGCCGCCCGGGCGATGCGCCGCGCGGTCGGCACCGAGCCGGTGAACGAGATCCGGTCGACCCCGGGGTGGGAGACCAGGGCCGCGCCCGCCTCCTCTCCGATGCCCTGGACGACGTTGAGGACCCCCTGCGGCAGCCCCGCTTCGTGGGCGATGTCGGCCAGTAGCGAGGCGGTGAGCGGCGACCACTCCGACGGCTTGAGGACCACCGTGTCGCCTGCGGCCAGCGCCGGGGCCACCTTCCAGGTGGCGAGCATGAGCGGGGCGTTCCACGGCGAGATCAGCGCGGCCACGCCCGCCGGGTCCCACGTCACGTGGTTGCGGTGGCCCCGGGTGTCGAAATCCGGGTGGTCGAGGCCGAGCAGGAAGTCGGCGAAGAACCGGAAGTTGTGGGCGACCCGGGGGATGACGCCGCGCCGGTGGCTGCGCAGCAACGCGCCGTTGTCGGTGGTCTCGACGATCGCGAGGTCCTCCAGCCGGGCCTCGACGCCGTCGGCGATGGCGTGGAGGACCCGGGCGCGGTCGGCCCTCGGCGCCCCGCCCCACTCCGGGAAGGCGGCCCGGGCGGCTGCGACGGCGAGCGCCACCTCGGGCTCGCCGCCGCGCGCCACCCGGGCGATCACGTCACCGGTGACCGGGGAGAGGTCCTCGAACGTCGCGGCGGAGGCGACCCGCCGGCCCCCGATCCAGTTCCGGGTGTCGACGGGGACCCCGGCGACGACCGCGGCGGCATCCGGGGCCACGGTTGCGTCGGCTCGTGCGGCCGCCCCCGCCACGGCGTCGTGGACGTCGGTCACGAGTCACGCCTCCTCGAATCGTTAGGGTCCGAACGTATGTCGTCGGGTCCGTCCGGTCAAGGATCGCCCATGCTGTCGCCCCGAGCCCCGAGCCGTCCCGCACCGCGGCCGACGAGGGGATCGCGTCCGGCGGCCCTCCATACCGGGCGTCGGCGGGACACATCCTCTCGCCGGGTCGTTGCACAGTGCAGGTTGCACTGTGCAACGACCGCGGAGAGTGGTTCACCGTCGGGGCGTCGGCACGACCTGCACCTGGGGTGTGACGGAACGTCCTCAGGCCGGTTCCGCCCAGACGATGACGTTGTCGCGGTACCGACGGGTCTGCTCGTCGAACGGCCCCCCGCACGTCACGAGGGCGAGCCGGTGCGGGCCGGCGGCGTCGAACAGCTCGCCCGGCAGCGCGGTCTTCTCGACCTGGAGGGCCTCGGTGACGACGTAGGCGTGCTGCGTCCCCAGGCCGTCCGTCACGGTGACGACGTCACCGGACGCCAGGTCCGCCAGCTCCGCGAAGACCCCCAGCCCGAACCTCGCGGTGTCGACGTGCCCGGCGACGAGGGTGGTCCCGGCCCCGGCGCCGAGCGGGGCCCCGCCGACCCACCACCCCAACTCGGCCGAGTCGTCCGGCACCGACAGTTCGCCGGACGGGGCGACGTCCGCGAGCCGGACGGGCGCGGTCGTGCCGGACGGCAGGGCGAGCTCCCGCGGCGGCGCGGGCGCCGGGGCGGGCGTGCCGTCGACCTCGCCCGTCAGCGCTCCGTCCGCCGCGCCGTCGTCCCGTGCCCCCGCCGAGGTCGACGGTGTGGGCGCGGTGGGCGACCCCACCGCGCCGAACCCCGGTTCGGGGGCGGCGGGCTGCGCCGCCGCCCCTGAACAGCCGGCCAGCAGCACGGCGAGGCCGAGGACAGGCAGGACGGGTGCCCGCCCGACCCGGTCGAACCCGAGTGCGGCCACGCCGCCCTCAGCTCTCGGCGTGGGCGTGGCGGCGGTGCAGCGCGAGAGCGGCCCGCACCACGACCGCGAAGGCGCCCGCCACCGCGAGCGCGAGCACGGCGAGCTCGGCGGGGCCGGCCGACCGCTCGGCCGCCTGGCCGCCGGTGCCGGTCTGGATCATCTCCGGCGCCTCGGCGGCGGCCGCGAGCTGTCCCCGGGCGACGCCGGTCGGCGGCGCGAAGCTCGGAGAGTGGAGGTTGAGGTAGTAGTTGCCCGGGTTGTCGAGGATCCGGCCCGCGACCTCCGGGTCCACCGTGGTGGTGGCGGTCTCGCCGGCGTTGATGGCCGCCGGGTCGAGCTCGACGACCACGTCACCGTTGACGCCGGCGGCGCCCCGGTGGATGTGGCCCGCGGTGATCTCCTCGGAGTTCCCGCTGACGGTGACCGTGTAGGTGAGGTCCCCGTCCCGGTTGAGCTGGAAGCTGCCGACGGTGGTCGCCCCGGCCTCCCCGCTGCCGGCCGGGACCTCCTGCTCGCCGCTGCCGCTGGCGGTCAAGGTGGTCCAGTCCGACGAGGTGGCCAGGGCGGGGGCCGCGGTGACGGCCGCGGCGCCGCCGAGCAGGATGGCGGCCGCCGCGAGTCCGGCGGCGCGAGCGGTGCGATGACGGGACATGGAGGGCTCCTTCGGTCGCTGCCGCCGCCCGGTCTGCTCCGGACGGTCCGGCACCTCCCATACGTCACCGGCGCGGTTACGGTTCGGTCATGGCGGCATCCCGCCGGCCTCTGGTCGCGATCCCGGGTCGCTTCTCCGCCCGGGCCTCGGCGATCCGGTTCGCCGCGGTGCTCGTCGCCGAGGCGCTGGCGGACCTCGTCTGGGCGGCGGGGGGCGAGCCGGTGGTCGTCACACCGCGCGGCGGCTCAAGCGAGGACGCGAGTGAGCGGCTCGCGTTCGCCGACGCCGTCCTCCTCCCCGGTGGCGGCGACGTGTCGCCCGAGCTTTACGGCGAGGCGGTCGCCTCCGACGCCGTCTACGACGTCCACCCGGTGCAGGACGCCTTCGACCTGGCGGTGGCCCGGTGGGCGCTGGACGCCGGCGTGCCGCTGCTCGCCGTGTGCCGGGGGATGCAGATCACCAACGTCGCGCTCGGCGGCACCCTGGAGCAGGACATGCCCGGCCCGCACTGGGACGAGGTCGCCAACCGGTGGTGGCACGAGGTGCAGGTGACCCCGGACAGCTGGGCGGCCGTTGCCCTGGGCGGCGACACCGTCGCGGTGTCCTGCCACCACCACCAGCGCCTGGCGCGGCTGGGGGACGGCCTGCGGCCGGTGGGCCGGGCCTCGGACGGCACGATCGAGGCGGTCGAACGGCCGGGCTCGCCGGGCTGGTTCCTCGGGGTCCAGTGGCATCCCGAGGACTCCGGTCCCCAGGACCCGGCCGCCCTTGCCCTGGTGCGCGCCCTGCTCTCCGCCACCGCCCGCTGACCGTGGGCCGGTCCGTCGAACTCCACGAAACCCGGGAGCAGGCCGGGAATGACGGTGTTTTCGTGGAGTTCGGCAGGCCCTGGGCGGACGCTCAGGCGGCGTGCGGGCGCGCGGCCTGGCAGCGGAGGTGGTCGAGCTCGTCGCGGGCCAGGCGGCCATGCGCCCGCGGTCACGGATCGCCGTGCTGCGACGCTCCGGGTTCTCCGCCGCGATCCGGTCGGCGGAGCGACGGCGCGGGGATCACAGCCCGAGGTTGCGGGCCACGGGGTGCCCGATCTCCGGCGACTCCACGCAAGCACCGCCCGTGCCGGACGGGCGCTCAACGACACGCGGAAGGGAAGGCGTCCCGGTAGGAGGGCGCGCCCTCGGCGCCGGTCGCGGCGAGGACCGCGTGGGCGATCGCTCGGGACACGACGCGGCCGGCCACGCCGAGCAAGGCATTGAGCGCGGGCAGCGCCGGGTCGGCGAGCGCGGCGGTCCCGGTGGCCAGGGCGAACGCGATGTCACCGTCGAGGTAGGTGTGGACGGGGTCGATGGCGCGGGCCATGCCGTCGTGGGCGGCGGTGGCCAGGCGCGAGCACTGCGCGGGCGTGAGCCGGGCGTCCGTGGCGACGACGGCGAGCGTGGTGTTGAACGGCGGGACCCGGCTCGCCGCGCGCGCGACGGTCTCCCCCCAGGCCGCCACGTCCGCTGGGGACGGCGGGCTGACCGAATCGAACTCCCCGGGCAGCCCGGCCCGGACACCCCGCAGGGTGCCGTCGACCGGGTCCACGACGCTGCCGGCCGAGTTGACCGCCACCAGGGCGGCGACCGTGACGCCGGACGGCAGGACCGTGCTCGCCGAGCCGACGCCTCCCGCGAGACCGCCCGCCACGGCACCGGTACCCGCTCCGACGGACCCCCGCGCGACGGGGCCGTCGGTGGCGGCAGCCGCGGCCTGGCGACCGAACTCCGTCGTGGGGCGGGCGCGGAAGTCGCCGCCCCGGCCGAGGTCGAACAGCGCGGCCGCCGGCACGATCGGGACCACGTGCCCGGGCTCCGGGCCGACGCGGAAGCCCCGGCCCCGCTCCTCCAACCAGGCCATCACACCGTCCGCCGCGGCCAGCCCGTAGGCGCTGCCGCCGGTGAGGACCACGGCGTCGGCGTGCTCGACGAGCGTGGTGGGCGACAGGGCGTCGGTCTCGCGGCTGGCCGGTCCGCCGCCCCGGACGTCCACACCGGCGACCGTCCCGACCGGCGGCAGGACCACCGTGGTCCCGGTCAGCCACCCGTCGCCGCGGCGGTCATGGTGGCCGACCGCGACCCCGGGGACGTCCGTGAGGTCATCGCACGGTCCGGGGACCACGGCGGCGGGCGTCACGCATCCCTCGTGCCGGACCAGCGCCGGTGCATCGCCTTCGCGGCCTCGACGACGACGAGGAGCACGAGGGCGACGGCCACGAGGGCGCCGGCGACGTCCCACGGGACCGGCATGGTCCCGAGGACGGCCTGCAGCGGCGCCAGGTACAGGGCGGCCACGTGCACACCCATCGCCCCGAGGACTCCCACCACGAGGAACGGGTTGCGGCTCAGCGGCACCCGGAACACGCTCCTGGTCTCGCTCCGGGAATTGAACGCGTGGACGTTCTCGAAGAGGACCATCACGAGCAGCACGAGGTTGCGGGCCTCGGCCTCGGACAAGGCGGCGATCTCGAGCGCCCACCACCACACCGCCAGGCCGCCCGCGGCCATGACGAAGCCGGCCGTCACCGTCTCGCGGATCATCAGGGAGTCGAACAGCGGCTGGGACGGCGGCCGGGGCGAGAGCCGCATGACACCGGGCTCCCCGCCCTCGAACGCGAGGGCGACGCCCTGGATGCCGTTGGTCACGATGTTCAGCCACAGCAGCTGCACCGCGAGCAGCGGCGCCGGCAGTCCGATCGCCTGCGCGGCGAGGAACAGCAGGATCTCGGCCAGACCGGTCGCGACCAGCAGCCAGATGACCTTGCGGACGTTGGCGTAGGCGTGCCTGCCCTGCTCGATCCCGGTGACGATGCTGGCGAAGTCGTCGTCGGTGACGATGAGATCCGCCACTCCCTTCGCCGCGTCGGTCCCCGATCCCATCGCGACGCCGATGTTGGCGGCCCTCAGGGCAGGGGCGTCGTTCACCCCGTCCCCCGTCACGGCGGCGAACTCCCCGTCCGCCTGCAGCGCCTTGACGATCTGCAGCTTCTGGAGCGGAGCGACCCGGGCGAACACCCGCCCGTCGCGGACGGCCGCCACGAACCGCGGGTCGCCCGCCGCCCGACTGCCGTCGGGGTCGTCGTCCGGATGGACGATCCGTGCCAGGTCCGACCCGACGACGACCCGGTCGGCGCCGCGGGGCCGCCCGCCGTCCCCGTCCTCGTCCTCGTCGACCAGCCCGAGCTGCCGCGCGATCGCCGAGGCCGTCCCCGGGTGGTCACCGGTCACCATCGCGACCCTCACCCCGGCCTGCCGGGCCGAGGCCACCGCCTGTGCGGCCTGAGGACGCAGCGGGTCCATCATCCCGACCACGCCGAGCAGGGCCAGCCCCTCGAGGTGGTGCTCGTGGAGTCCGTCCGGGAGATGCTCCCGCGACGGGCCGGGGCCGGCCGCGACCGCCAGCACCCGCAGGCCCTCGGCGGCCATCTCCTCGGCTCGGGCGTGGACGCCATCGCCCGTGCCAGGGGCGACGAAGGAGAGCACGGCCTCCACCGAACCTTTGATCACGAGGACGGTGCCCTCCGGGGTGGCCGGGCGCCACTCAGGCCCGAAGCCGACGTCGCCCGGGTGGACCCGGGCGGCGCCGTACGCGCGATGAGACTCGTAGTCGATGGAGCCGACGTGGGTGACGCGGTCCCGGAGCGCCGCGGGGTCCACGCCCGCCTTGGCGGCCAACGCCAGGAACGCCACGTCGACCGCGTCCCCCCGGGCGATCGCCTCCTCGTCCCCGGCGACCAGCTCCGCCTCGTTGGCCAGCGCCCCGGCGGCCACCAGCGACCGCAGGCGGTCCAGGTCCGCCGGCGCCGGGCTGACCTCTCCGTCCCCACGGTCCCCCGGGCCCGACACCGTGTGGTGGCTCCAGTCGTCGCCGCCCGCCGGGGGCAGGGCGACCGCACGCACCGACTGGCGGTCCACCGTGAGAGTGCCGGTCTTGTCGCTGGCGACCACCGTCGTGCTGCCGAGGCCCTCGACGGCGCTGGTGCCGCGCACGATGACGCCATGCCCGGCCATCCTCCGGGCCCCGATGGCCAGCGTGCTGGTGAGGGCCACCGGCAGGCCCTCCGGGATGGCGCTGACCACGAGCGCCACGGCCAGGAAGAAGACCTGCACCAGGTCCTCGCCCCGAACCAGGGCAAGACCGCCGTAGACGCTGGCCCCGAGCAGCGTGGCCAGCGCGATCTGGCGGGTGAACCGCTCCATCCGGACCGCGAGGGGAGCCTTGCCGCCGTGCTGGCTGCCGGCGGCCTCGGCGATGCGGCCGAGCTCCGTCCCCGCGCCGGTCGTGACGACGACCGCCTCGGCCCGGCCGGTCTGGACCAGCGTCCCGGCGAAGACCATGCCGGTCCGGTCCCCCAGCGACGAGTCCTCGGCCGTGTCCGGTCCGGCGGCCTTGTCGGCCGCCTGCGATTCCCCTGTCAGGGCGGACTCCTCGATCCGCAGCCCGGCCGCCTCGAGGAGCCGCGCGTCGGCGGGGACCCGGTCGCCGCTGCCGAGAGCGACCACATCTCCGGGCACCAGCCGCTCCGCGGGGACGTCCTGCCACCTGCCGTCCCGCAGCACGCGGGCGCGCGGCTCGACGAGGTCGCGCAGGGCAGCGGCGCTGCGTTCCGCTCCGGCCTCCTGCCATGCCCCGACCCCCGCGTTGATCAGAAGGACGAGTCCGATGAACGCGGCGTCGACGAGCTCGCCGACGGCGGCGGAGACGCCCGCCGCCACGAGCAGCACGTAGATCAGCGGACTGGCGAACTGCCGCAGGACGATCCGCCAGAGCGGGGCCGCTCCCGCGTCGGGCAGCTCGTTCGGCCCGTGCTCGACGAGGCGGCGCTCCGCTTCGTCGTCGGTCAGGCCCCGGCGGTCGGCACCCAGCCGGGCGAGCACCTCGCCGACCTCCATCGCATGCCAGGGAACCGAGACATGACGACCAGACGAAGAGGCGAGGGGCGGCACCCGCTCATCCTCCCAGAGCGGGGTCACGGCGCCGGGTCCGCAATCGCGGCACCACGACGAGCACGCGCGGGAGCCCCCGGGCGGCTGGTGGACCCGGCGGGACGAGGGTCGGCGGCGCCCACCCGGTGATCACCATTCAGATGGCTTCTCGACGAACCGATCACCTCGGGGTGGAGGCGGCGACCGAGACGCCCGTGGACGAGGCGATCCTCGTCCACGCGGACACTGTCGCGGTCGCCCGCCGGGCGCTGCGTTCCGCGATCCCGGCCCTCGCGGCCGCCCTCGTGCTGTTCCTCGTCATCGTCGGCGACCCCGCCGAACCCGGACGCGCCGCGGCCTTCTGCGGCGTCGTCCTCGGGGCGGACGTCGGGGTGGCGGTCGCCTGCTCGGTGCTCGCCCGGCGCGTCACGCGCGCCCGGCTGCGACTCCAGCACGGCCTGATCATCGGCCTGGGGGTCGTCTACAGCACGGCGTGGGGAGCCTCCCCCCTGGTCTTCGACCTCGGCGACGACGTGACGACGTGGCTCTCGGTCACGGTCTTCCTGGTCGCCATGACCGGACTCAACGCGGTGGGCTACTCCACCCTGACCGGCGCCGTGGAGGTGTCCGCCGGCGCCATGTGGCTGCTCTTCCCGCCGCAGCTGGTGATGTCGGGGATCCCGGTCGGGTGGCCGATCGCCCTGGCGTGCCTCGTGTTCGCGATGATGTGCATCGTCTACGGCGCCATCAACGGCCGCCAGACGCGTGACTCGTTCCGGCTGCGGCACCGCAACGAGGCCCTCGCGCGTCGGCTCGCCGCCAGCGAGGAGCGGGCCCGGGCGGTCGTGGAGACGGCGGCCGAGGCGATCTGGACCACGGACGCCACCGGAACGGTGACCAGCGCCAACGCCGCCGCCGCCGAGCTCTGCCGGACCCGGGTCGAGGACCTCGTCGGCACCCCGCTGACCGGTTGGCTGGACGGTCTGACCAGCCAGGACCTTGGCGACCTGCGTGATGTCGAGACCTTGGCGCACCGGACCGACGGCAGCCGGACCCCGGTGCTCGTGTCCTCCAGCCGCACCGGCGGGGACGGCGGCCTCACGCTCATCGCCCGGGACATCTCCGAGCGGAAGCGGCTCGAGCTCGAGCTCGCCCACCAGGCCACGCACGACTCCCTCACCGGCCTGCTCAACCGGGCCGGCCTCCTCGCCCGGCTGGACCAGTTGCCCGACCACCCGGCGAGCGCCCTGCTGCTGGTGGACCTCGACGGGTTCAAGGCCGTCAACGACGCCCACGGCCACGCCGCCGGGGACGCGGTGCTCGTGGCGGTGGCCGACCGGCTGCGGCGCCTGGTCCGCGACGGCGACGACGTCGGCCGGCTCGGCGGGGACGAGTTCGTCGCCGTGCTGCGCGGGATCGGGAGTCCGGAGACCGCCGCGGACTCGGTGGCCGCGGTGGTGGACCGGATCGGGGCCGAGCTGTCCGCACCGGTCGTGGTCGACGGCCACCGGCTGTCGGTCGGGGCGAGCGTGGGCGTGGCGTGGACCTCGCAGGCACCCGGGTCCCCTCGCCTGCTGGCCGCCGCCGACCAGGCGATGTACGAGGCGAAGACCGCCCGCCGGGCCCGGGGGCGCGAATCGGTCAGGTGATCTCGACGGCTCGCTGGGTGAGCAGGCGCAGGCCCTCCGCCAGGTCCCGGCGCGACGCCGGCTCCAGGGGGGCGCACAGCAGCGACTCGTGGGCGTTGAAGCGCGGGACCAGCGACGTCATCAGCGACGACCCGGCCTCGGTGAGGGACAGCAGCACTCGGCGGGCGTCGCCGGGGTGGGCTCGCCGGGCGACCAGGCCCCGGCCCTGCACGGTCCGGACGACGCCGGTGAGGGTGGCCTTGCTGATGCCGGCGCCGGCCGCGACGGTCCGGCTCTCGGCCTCGTCACCGATCCACAGCACCCAGAGCACCACCCACGAGGTCCAGGTGAGCGCCGCCTCGGACAGCACCGTGCGCTCGAAGTGGTTCCGGGCGGCGCCGGCGGCGCGGTAGAGGTTGCTCACCACGGCCATCGCGTCGTGGTCGATGAGCGGGCCGAGGTGCGAGCCGTCGAGCTTGGCGGCGGCGAGCCGCTCGCCGGGGGCGGGGACGACACCGGCGTGCTCCCCGGTCGCCGCTTGCCCCGTCATGGCCCGCGATCGTACGCTCCAAGGGGTTATTCGGATCCGAACGACCTTGGTGGCGTGCCGGTTCCCGGACGAGGAGGTCCACGCGTGACGGTGACGACCGATCCCGGCCAGCCCATGCCCCGCCCCGCCCCCGAGGACGTCGACCTCGCCGATCTCGACACCTTCGCCGACGGCCCCCCGTGGACGGCCTTCGACGTGCTCCGGGACCAGGCCCCCGTCCACTGGAACCCCGAGCCCGCCCCGAACCACGGCTTCTGGTCGGTCACCCGCCATGCCGACGTCGTCGCGATCGACCGGGACGCCGCGACGTTCTCGTCCGAGCGGGGCGGGGCCAACCTCGAGGAGCTCGACGACGAGCAGATCGAGGCCCGCAAGTCGATGCTCGAGACCGACGGCGCCCGCCACCGGGCGCTGCGGAACCTGCTGCAGCGGGACTTCACGCCGCGCTTCCTCGCGGGCTACGAGACCTTCCTCCGCGGCCTCACCGCGACGACCCTCGACGCCGCCCTGCCGAAGGGCCGGTTCGACTTCGTCACGCAGGTGAGCGCGGACTTTCCGATCCGCGTGCTGGCGCGCATGCTCGACGTCCCGGACGACCACACCGACCAGCTCATCGCCTGGGGGAACGAGATGGTGGGCAACTCCGACCCGGACTACGCCCGGGTGCTCGCCGACAGCACCGACTCCGAGGAGTACCGCCTGCTGTCGTTCCGCTCGCCGGCCGCGATCGAGGTCTACGAGTACGGCTTCGAACTCGCCGGACGCCGCCGCGGCGGCACCGGGACCGACCTCGTCAGCAGGCTCGTCAACACGACACCGGCCGACGGTGAGCCGCTGACCGAGCGCGACTTCCGCAACTACTTCCTGCTGCTCGTGGTGGCCGGGAACGAGACCACCCGCCACGCCATCTCGCACACCATGAACGCCCTCGTCGACCACCCGGACCAGCTGGCGCTGCTGCAGGAGCGCCCGGAGCTGATCCCGGACGCGGTGGAGGAGTTCCTGCGGTGGGCCTCCCCCGTCTACCACTTCCGCCGGACGGCCACCCGCGACGTCGAGCTGCACGGGCGGACGATCCGGGAGGGCGACAAGGTCGTCATGTGGTTCGCCGCGGCCAACCGGGACCCCGGGGTGTTCGACGACCCGTACCGGTTCGACGTCACCCGCCGCCACGTCGACCACGTGACGTTCGGCAAGGGGGGCCCGCACTTCTGCCTCGGCAACGCCCTCGCCCGGATGGAGATCCGGCTGATGTTCGGCGAACTGGTCCCGCGGCTGGCGGGCGCCCGGCACGCCGGACCCGTCACCCGCGTACGGTCCAACTTCGTCAACGGCATCAAGTCGTTCCCCATCGAGGTCAGCTCACGATGAGCACGGAAGCGAGCAGGCGATGACGGAGTCGAGGCACGTCCACACCGGCGACCGGACCATCGAGTACAAGGACATCAGCGACCTGGTCAGGCGGTTGTCCGAGCAGGACGTGGACGTCGTCCGCGTGGTGTACGCCGACCTGCTCGGCATCGCGCGGTCGAAGGACGTGCCGCTGCGCGAGCTGGAGCGGGCGAGCCGGGCGGGACTCGCCTTCTGCCAGGGGGTGTTCCTCACCACGCTGCGGGCCGACGTCATCGACGGCCCCGGCGG
>JBHJOS010000024.1:0-27331 GCA_050329415.1 Kineosporiaceae bacterium | reverse complement strand
CGACCGGGCCGAAGACCTCCTCCCGGCACACCCGCGACGACAGGTCCGGTTCGAGGACGACGGTCGGCCGCACGACCCACCCGTCCCCGAGCCCGCCGGTCACCACGTCCGCACCGGTCGCCTCCAGGTCGTCCACGAAGCCGCGGACCTTCTTGTAGTGCTCCTCGGAGGCCAGCGGTCCCAGCTGGGTGTCCGCCTGCTTGGGATCGCCGATCCGCAGGGACTCCGCCTTGGCGACGAACGCCTCGACGAACGCCGGCAGGATCCCCCGCTGGACGAGCAGGCGGGACCCGGCGAGGCAGACCTGGCCGGCGTTCGTGAAGATCGCCCTGATCGACCAGTCGACGGCGTTGTCGAGGTCGGCGTCGTCGAACACGACGTTGGCGCCCTTGCCGCCCAGCTCGAGGCTGACGGGGACGAGGTTCGCCGACGCCGCCCGCGCGATGACGCGCCCGGTCCCCGACTCACCCGTGAAGGTGATCCGGTCGACGGCCGGGTCCGCGGTGAGCGCCGACCCCACGGAGTCCGGGCCGAACCCATGGACGACGTTGAGCACCCCGGGCGGGAACCCGGCCTCCAGGGCCAGGCGGGCGAGGATCGTGCCCGAGTGCGGGGTGTCCTCGGCGGGCTTCAGCACGACCGTGTTGCCCCACGCCAGCGCCGGCGCCACCTTCCACGACTCCAGCATCAGCGGGAAGTTCCACGGCGCGATGGCGACGACGACACCGGCCGGGTCGAAGCGGGAGTACGCGTGGTGACCGGTGTCCATCGGGTACGCCTCGCCGGTCGCCAGGCGGGCGTGGTCGGCGAAGAAGCGGAAGTTCTGCGCGGTCCGGGGGACGTCCTTGCCCTGCGTGTCGCTGATCGGCTTGCCCATGTCAACGGTGTCCGCCATGCCGAGCTCGGTCGCGTGCGCCTCCACGAGGTCGGCGAGGCGGTGCAGCAGCCTGCCGCGCTCCGCCGCCCCCATCCGCGGCCACGGCCCCTCGTCGAACGCCGTCCGGGCCGCGGCGACGGCCCGCTCGGCGTCCTCCGCCCCGCCGAGGGCGACCTCGGCATAAGGCTGCCGGGTCCACGGGTCGACGGTCGGGAAGGTCTCACCCGAGCCGGAGTCGACCTCCTCGCCGCCGATGACGTGGCGGATCAGCTGCCCCATCAGCGCGCTCCCGTCGCGGCGAGATCGCGCTCCGCGGCCAGCTGGATCGCGATGTCGAGGAGCATGTCCTCCTGGCCGCCGACGTACCCGGCCTCCCCGGCGCGCTGGAGGATCTCGTGCGCGGGCACGCCGTAGCGCTCGCCCGCGTGCTCGGCGTGCAACAGGAAGGACGAGTACACCCCGGCCCAGCCCTGGACGATCGCCGTGCGGTCCGCCTTCGGCCAGCGCGGCAGGTAGGGGCGCACGACCTCCTCGGCGGCGTCGAGGACGCCCCCGACGTCGACCCCGGTCCCGACGCCCAGGTGGTCGAAGGTGGCGGCGAGGACCTCGGTCGGGGAGTTCCCGGCACCAGCGCCGAGGGCGCACAGCGACCCGTCGATCTGCCGGGCACCCGACTGGACGGCGAGGACGGAGTTCGCGACCCCGAGCGAGAGGTTCTGGTGGCCGTGGAACCCGACCTGGGCCTCGTGCCCGATCTCGGCGTGGACCGCGTCGATCCGCTCCTTGGCCTCGGACATGACGAGCGCCCCGGCGGAGTCGACGCAGTACACGCACTCCGCACCGGCATCCACCATGATCCGCGCCTGGGCCGCCAGCGTGGCCGGGGCAGCGCGGTGGCTCATCATGAGGAAGCCCACCGTCTCCATGCCGAGCGAGCGGGCCAGCCCGAAGTGCTGGACGGAGACGTCGGCCTCCGTGCAGTGGGTCGCGATCCGGGCGACGGACGCGCCGGCGTCACGGGCCCGCTGGAGGTCCTTCATCGTCCCGATCCCGGGCACGAGCAGAATGGCGATCTTGGCGTGCCTCGCCTCGCGCACGGCGGCGGCGACGAGGTCGACGTCGTCGACGAGCGAGAACCCGTAGTTGAACGACGACCCGCCGATCCCGTCGCCGTGCGAGACCTCGATGACCTCCACGCCGGCGCTGTCGAGGGCCGAGACCGTCGCGCGGACCTGCGCTGGCGTGAACTGGTGGGACATGGCGTGGGAGCCGTCGCGCAGGGTCGTGTCGGTGATGCGGACGGGCCGCTCGGTGCCGGGCATCAGGCACTCACCTCGTGGGTGTCGCCGCGGGCCTCGGCGCCGTGGGCGTCGAGATCGCGCGCGAGGATCCGCCGGGCCATGAGGTCGCCGATCCGGGCGGCCGCCGCCGTCATGATGTCGAGGTTCCCGGCGTACTCGGACAGGTAGTCGCCGGCCCCCTTGACCTCCAGGAACACGGTCACCCGCCCGTTGCCGCCCCACCGCTCGCGCGGCTCGTCGTACTGGGGGGCCGCCCGCAGGGTGTAGCCGGGGACGTAATCCTGGACCTCGGCGACGCGCCGCTCGATGGACTCGGTGACGGCGTCGGTGTCGGTGCCGTCCGGGATGGCGCAGTACACGGTGTCCCGCATGATCATCGGAGGTTCGACCGGGTTGAGGACGATGATCGCCTTGCCGCGGTCGGCGCCGCCGAGCTCGCTGACCGCCCGGCCGGTCGTGTGCGTGAACTCGTCGATGTTGGCGCGCGTGCCGGGGCCGGCGGACTTCGAGGCGACCGAGGCGACGATCTCGGCATAGGCGACCGGGACCACGGACGAGACCGCATGGACGATGGGCACGGTGGCCTGCGCCCCGCAGCTGATCATGTTGACGTTGTCGGCGTCGGCGTGCTCGTCGTAGTTGACGGGCGGGCACACGAGGGGGCCGACGGCGGCGGGGGTGAGGTCGACGGCGGTGACGCCCGCCTCGCGCAACGGCCCGGCGGCCCGGAGGTGCGCCTTGGCGGACGTCGCGTCGAAGACGATCCGCGGCAGCGGGTCCTGCCGGAGCAGCCAGTCGAGCCCGCCGGACGACGCCTCGATCCCCAGCGCCCGCGCCCGGGCCAGGCCGTCCGACTCGACGATCCCGACGACGTACCGGACCTCGACGACGTCACTGCGGCGCAGCTTCGCCAGGAGGTCGGTGCCGATGTTGCCGGGTCCGATGATGGCCGCCGACACCCGGCCCGACCCGGTGCCCGGCCCGCTCATGCCGGATCACCCCACACGGGGATGTCGTCGGTCTCGGGCACGTGGACCTCCGTCACGCGGTTGCGATAGGCCACCGACGCGGTCCGTCCGCCGGGCCGGATGCGCACGATGACCTCCTCGACGTTGTGGGGTTCGCCCGGGTCGTACCCGTGCGCCCACGTGGCGAAGGCACGGATGGGACCCGAGTGGGTCGCCGCGACGACGCGGGCCCCCGGCGACTCGGCGACGAGGCGGTTGAAGGCGATCCAGAACCGTCGCACGCAGGCCTGCGGCGACTCGAAATACATCATCGGGATGGTCAGCCAGTGCTGGATGGGGTCGGCGCCGCCGAGCTGGATCCGGTAGAAGCGGTCGATCTCGACCAGCCAGCGGGGCCGGTCACCGAGCGCCATCCGCTCGAGCTTCTCCATCATCGCCTGGTACTGCCGGAAGGCGGAGGTGACGTCGCGCGCGCCGTCCGGCGTCCAGACCTGAAAGTTCTTGAGTTCGTCGACCGGTTCGGGGGCGGAGACGTCGCCGTCGCGGCCGAACTGGCGCAGCCCGTCGAGCAGTCCCCGGTGGATCTGCTCGGCGGTCTGCCTGGCCCGGTTGGTCGGGGCGTGGACGATCCGCATCTCCGGCCAGTGCCGCAGGCTCTTCGCCAGCGAGTGGCCCCGCTGGTGCGCCTGCCACCCGCCCATGGGGGTCAGGCCGGCGTCCGTCGAGTACCCCTGAGTGATGCCGTGCCGGATGATCCGGATCTCGGAGACGTAGGTGTCCGGCTCGCGGCGCTCCTCAGGGATGATCTCGTGGCTGCGGGTGACGGCCGCGTAGTCGGGGGCGAAGCGCTCGCCGTCGACCTCCAGGACCGCGGAGCGCTCCGGGGCGCCCGCCGTCGTGGCCTGGCGCTCGCGGAAGCGCCGGAGGTAGAGCGGGGCCGAGGTGTCGTCTGCCGTTGAGCCGGCCGCCGAGCCGTTCGCCGAGCCGGCCGCCGCGCCGGCCTGGGTCGCGTCGCGGCGCGCCGTGTACCGGGACAGGTACAGCGGGGCGTCGGTCCGGTCGGTGCGGCGCCAGACGGGGGCGTCGGTGCTCACGAGTGCACCGTGAAGAAACGCTCGTTGACCTGGCGGGCGTAGTAGAACATCGCCTGCCCCATCTCCTCCTCGGTCCAGGTGATCGGCTCGAAGTCCGGGTCCACCCAGTAACCGCCGGTGAACACCTCGTTGCGGTTGCCCACCGGGTCGAAGAAGTACATCGTGTAGCCGCGGGTGACGCCGTGCCGGGTGGGGGCGACGTCGATGGTGACGCCGTTGTAGGCCAGGGCGTCGGCGGCCTCGCGCACGGCGTTCCAGTCGTCCACCCAGAAGGCGAAGTGGTGCAGCGCCCCGTTCGGGCCAGTGACGACGGCGATGTCGTGCGGGGTGTGGGAACGCTCCAGCCACGTCGCCAGCTGGTGGCCGTCGTTGGCGATGATCTGCTCCGTCAACCGGAACTCGAGCAGCTCCATGAAGAAGCTCGTCGTCTCCTCGACGTCCTCGGCCATGATGAACAGGTGGTCCAGGCGCGGCGGGGCGATCCCGACCAGGTTCCCCGGCCGTGGCGGCGGGTTGAACAGGGGCAGCATGTTGCCCACCTTCTGCATTCCCCACACCAGCTCGACCAGGTGACCCGACGGTGAGTCGAACCGGATGGCCTCTCCCCAGCCGGGCCCGAGCTCGCCGGCGGCGTGGCGCTTGACGGCCACCCCGGCGGCCTCCAGTTTCTCGGTGAAGTGGTCCAGGTCCTCGCGCTCGGCGAGCTTGAAGCTCATGTGGTCCAACCCGTACGTCGGGGCCTGGCGCAGGACGACGGAGTGGTGCTCGTGCTCGTCCCAGCACTTGAGGAAGACCCGGCCGTCGGCGTGCGCGGTCTCGATGAGGCCGAGGACCTCGGTGTAGTAGGCGGTGCAGAGTTCGAGGTCGGGAACCCGGATCTCGACGTGCTGCAGGCGCAGGATGCGATCGCTCATGCCGGTCCCCGTCTCCTCACGTGTGCAGGCGCAGGAAGCGCTGGCTGACGACGTTCTCGTAGTAGAAGAGCCCGCGACCGAACTGCTCCTCGGTCCACGTGATCATGGGGAAGTCGGGGTCGGGCCGGTAGCCGCCGGTGAAGACCTCGTTCCGGATCCCCAGGGGGTCGAAGAAGTAGATGGTGTTGCCGCGGGTGATGCCGTGGCGCGTCGGTCCCTGGTCGATCTGGATGGCGTTGAACGCGAGGATGTCGGCGGCCTTTCGCACGTGGTCCCAGTCGTCCAGCCAGTACGCCCAGTGGTGCAGGGCGCCGTTGGGCCCGTTGACGATCGCGAGGTCGTGCGGCGAGTGCGACCGCTCCATCCACACGCCCATCTGGTGGCCGTTGGCGTCGAGGAACTGCTCGGTCAGGCGGAAGCCCATGACGTCGCGGAAGAAGGCCCAGGACTCACCGACCTCCTCGGCGGTGATGAGCAGGTGGTCCATCCGTGGCGGGGCGATGCCCGGCAGGTCCGGCGGCGGCACCGGCGAGGGCGCCCGCTTGCCGAGGATGTTGCCCGTCTTCTCCAGGTCCCAGACCAGTTCCATCGTCTGGCCGGACGGGATGACGAACCGGATCGACTCGCCCTGGCCGACGGCCTCGCCCTTGGAGATGCGCTGGACGTGGCAGCCGTAGGCGGTCAGCCGGTTCTCCAGGTCGTCGAGGTCCTCCTCGCGCTCGACCCGGAACGAGAACAGGTCCAGGCCCGTGCGGGCGTCGTACCGCAGCCGCAGCGAGTGGTGGTCCTCCTCGTCCCAGCACTTGAGGTAGACGGCCCCGTCGTCACTGTCGTCACCGCCGACCACCCGCAGGCCCAGGACCTCGGTGTAGTAGGACGTCGACAGTTCGAGGTCGGGGGTTCGGACGTCGATGTGGGCGAAGCGCAGGACTCCCACGGGGACCCTCCAGCGTCGGGTCAGCACCGGTGCTGACGGGCCGACGGTAAGCCGATGTGCTGTTCCGCAGGAAGAGTAGGCTTTCCGCCATCCGGAACACGTCAGAGACCGGATCGCACTCGCAGGGTCTTGACCCCTCGCGATCACCCGTCCTACCGTTCCGCATAAGGAGAATGTGTTCCGCAGAACGGAACAGGTCGGAGGATGCCGTGGCGGAGAAGCCACCGGACAGGCCCAGCCCGGACGACATGCGGGCGGCGGTCGCCGGCTACGTCGCGGCGATCCACCGGGCCTACCTCGCCCAGGCGCAGACGTTCCCTCCCGGCGTCCGCGGCAGCCTCGCCCTGCTGGCCGCGGGCCGGCTGACCGTGGCGGCCGTGGGAGCCCGGCACCTCCACCTGCTCGCGACGACGCAGTCTCTCGGCCCCCTCCAGAGCCCGGAGGTCGCCGTCACGGGCGAGGACTCCGGCCTCACCTGGGAGGTCAGGTTCTTCGACCCCGTCGTCCTGCCCGCACTCGGGACCGTCGACGAGTCCGGCGGCCCGGCGTTCGAGGAGGTCCGCCATCTCCTCGGCATCGCCACGGTGGTGTACCACTTCGTCGCCTCCCCCGGCGCGGGGCTCAGCGCCCACCAGGCCCAGCACGTCGGGACCGGCCTGGCCAACAGCCACTCGGCCGCCGCCCGCGACCTCGAGACCATCCGCTCCCGCGCTCGGGGGCGCGAGGCGCTGGTCGACGAGTTCGCCGGGGCGGCGGCCGCGGGCCTCGTGCGCGCCCAGGCCCTCCTCGCGCGGGCGATCGCCCCGCACAACGTCGAGGTCGCGGCCGCGGCGGACGCCGAGACGCCGGACCCCGACGGCCTGCGCAAGGCCCTGCTCGCCGCCGTCGGCGGTCGGCGGCAGTGGACGCCGGCCGCACCCGACCAGGGGAGCGATTCGTGACCGGCACCGGGAGCGGCACCGGCGAGGACCCCCGCGAGTCCCTCTCGACCGTCCGCAACGCGGCGCGCCTGCTCAAGGAGTTCCTGCCGCGCGAGCCGGAGTTCGGCGTGTCCGAACTCGCCCGCCGGCTCGGGCTCGGCAAGTCGACGGTCCACCGGCTCCTCACGACCCTCGCGGCCGAGGGCCTCATCGAGCAGGACCCCCGCAGCGGCAACTACCGCCTCGGGATCGTGATGTTCGAGCTGGGCGAGGCGGTCAAGGTCCACATGGATCTCCACGCGGCGGGCGCGCCGATCCTCGCCGCGCTGCGCGAGGAGACCGGGGAGTCCGCGCAGATCGGCGTCCTGGACGGCGTGGACGTCGTGTACGTCGACCGCCTCGAGAGCCAGCGCAGCCTGCGACTGTTCACCGAGACCGGCCGCCGGGTCCCGGTCCACTGCACCAGCTCGGGCAAGATCCTGCTCGCCTGGCTGGACCCGGGCGAGCGCGACGCCCTCCTGGACGCCGCGCCCCTGACGCGCCTGACGAGGCACACGATCACCGACCGCGACCTGCTGCTGGCGGACCTGGAGCGCTGCCGGAGCCGCGGGTGGGCCGAGGCCGTCGAGGAGCGCGAGCCCGACGTCGCCAGCGTCGCGGGAGCCGTTCGCGGTCCGGACGGCCGCGTCGTCGCCGCGATCAGCGTCGGTGCGCCCCTGTCCCGGCTCGGGGCGCTGCAGCGGCGCCGGTACGGACCTCTGGTCGCCGAGGCGGGCGAGGCGGTGTCACGCCGGCTCGGCTGGGTCGGCGCAGGAGAGCGAGCGAGGAAGGCGTGAGGCCCGCCGTATGAACGCACCGACCAGGCAGACGATCGACGCGGCGGAGGCGGCGGCCAAGGCCCGCGCCCTCTATGAGTCCCGCTGCACCCGCGTGGCGATCGAGCCCTTCACCGACAGCCGACCCGACCTCACCATGGCCGACGGGTACGCGGTCCAGTCCGAGCTGACCCGCCTGATCCTCGCCGACGGCGACGGGATCGTCGGGTACAAGGTCGGGCTCACCTCCAAGCCCATGCAGCGGCTCATCGGGGTCGACTCCCCCGACTACGGGCCGGTGCTCAGGTCCACCCTCTACGGCCACGGCGACGAGGTCGCCCTCTCGCGGTTCATCCAGCCGAAGATCGAGGCCGAGATCGTCTTCGTCCTCGACGAGCGCCTGGAAGGGCCCGGGGTCACCATCCCCCGCGCGGCGCGGGCCATCGGGGCGGCGGCAGCGTCCGTCGAGATCGTCGACTCCCGCTTCGCCGACTGGCGGATCAAGCTGGCCGACACGGTGTCGGACCTCGCATCGAACGGGGCGGCTGCGGTGTCCGGCCGACTCGTCGACGCCTCCGGGCTCGACACCCGGCTCGTCGGGATGGTGCTCACCCGCAACGGCGAGCTGGTCGACACCGGCGCCGGCGCGGCAGCTCTCGGCGACCCCGTCGCCGTCGTGGCGTGGCTCGCCAACACGCTGGGATCGGTCGGGATCGCCCTGGAACCCGGTCACCTCGTCATGACCGGTGCCCTGCACGCCGCCGTCCCCATGCAGGCGGGGGACGTCTTCCGCGCCGAGTTCGACCGGCTCGGGTCGATCACGCTGAAGGTGGTGCCCTGATGAGTGCCGTTGACGCCCGCCATGCCCTGGACGACGCCCTCGTCCGGCAGTTGGCCGACCGGCTGGCGGAGGCGCGCACCCAGCGGCGCGCCGTCGCCCCCCTCAGCGACGAGTTCCCCGGGCTCGACCTCGCCGGCGGCTACGCGGTGCAGCGGGTCGCCCGCGAGCGAGCGGTCGCCGCGGCCGGGCCGCAGGCCGGGTGGAAGCTGGGCGTGACGTCGCGAGCCAAGCAGCGCCAGGTCGGCCTGGTGTCACCGACGTACGGGTTCCTCCCGCGTGGCGGTGCGCTGGACTCGGGCGAAGCCTTGGTCGTCTCCGAGCACATCCAGCCGCGGGTCGAGCCCGAGATCGCGTTCGTCCTGGGGGACGACCTCTCCGGGTCGGCCGTCACCTCGGCCGACGTCCTGCGCGCCACCGACGCCGTGGCCGTCGCGATGGAGGTCCTCGACTCCCGCTTCCTGGACTACCGCTTCACAATGCCCGACGTCGTGGCCGACAACTCCTCGTTCGGCCGGTACCTCGTCGGGGACTGGGTGGACCCGAGGGGGGTGGACCTGCGGCTGGTGGGTGTGGTGCTCGAGCACTCGGGCTCGCCGGCGGCGACGGCCGCGGGTGCCGCGTCGCTCGGGCATCCGGCCGCCGCCGTCGCGTGGCTGGTCCGGACCCTGGCGGGGCAGGACCTGGGCCTGCGCGAGGGCGACGTCGTGATCTCCGGAGGCCTGACGGCGGCCGTGCCGGTCGTCACGGGCGACGTCGTGGTCGCCACGATCGACCGGCTGGGGTCGCTCACCCTGGCCTGCGCGTGACCGCGGTCGACCCGTGAGCCTCGTCGAGGTGCCGGACGGGCCGCCGGGCGCGACGGTGTGGCCGGTGCCGCACGACGACCGGCCCCTCGTGGCCGTCGCCGGGCCGGCCGGGATCGTCGTGGTCGACGCCCGGTGCCCGCACAAGGGGGGCCCGCTGGGCGACGGCACGGTCCGCGACGGCACGCTGGTCTGCCCCTGGCACTGGTACGCCTTCGACCTGGCGACCGGGGAGTGCACGACGGCCGTGGCGGACCGGCTGGCCGTGTTCCCGGTCGTCGAGCGGGACGGCAGGCGGGTGGCCGAGGTCCCCCCCGAGGTCCGCGAGTCGTGGGCGGACCGGCTCCGGCGGCACGCGGGACAGGGCGGAACCCGGTCGGGGCCGACCGCTCGCCCGGACAGTGCGAGTCAGGCGGCCCGGAACCGGGCGTAGCGGTCCGCGAGCCGGTCGGGGTCCGGGCGGTCCGCCCGGCGCCGCGGCACGACCATGAGCGGCCGGCCGTGGTGGTCCTGCAGGCCGTGGCGGAGCATCGGCCCGTCGATCTCGGCGAGCAGCCGGGCGTGCACCTCGACGACGAGGTCCGGGCGGATGCCGAGGATGTCCCGGTCGTAGGCGGCGTGGTGGATCTTGCAGAGCGCCAGGCCGTTGGTGACCGCGGCGATCCCGGCGTCCTCGCGGTCGGGGACGATGTGCGCCGCGTCGAGCAGCGGCCGGTGGGCGAGCGAGCAGACGGCGCACCGGGTCTCGTAGGCGACCATGACCTGACTGGCGAAGACCCGCTGGTGAAGGCGCTGGCGGGTCTGGCGGACGAGATAGCGGCGCGTCGTCTCCTCGACGACGCTGCCGGGCGTCACGGCGCGCTGGTCCTCGGTGAGCGCGACGACGAACTGGTCGTGCTCGGGTTCCTCGGCCACCAGCCACACCGGCGAGATCACCTGGAAGACACCGGGCGCGACGCCGTAGAACCAGGCGAGCGGGAGTCCCTCGGCCAGGGCGGCCCGCAGGCCCTCGTTCTCGGACCGCCCGCCCTCGTCCCGGCGCAGCTTGTAGCGGTGCAGGCCGTCGGGGCCCTCCGCGTCGTCGTACGGCCGGGGCCGGTTGCCGACCGCGGCGGTGAGGATCGACAGCGCCGCCCGCCACCCCGCCGGGCGGCGGATGCCCCGGCCGCGGTCGACGAGCGGGAACCGCTCGCCGGCGACCCGGAAGTCGTTGGCCAGCGTGTGCCGGTCGACGTGCAGCTCCCCGCCGAACGTCACGCGGTCGAGCCAGGCGAGCGCGGCGGCGCGGATCGCGTCCTCGTCCGCGGGGCCGGGCATGGCCGGCATCGTGGCAGGTGCGGCGCCACAACATACGCCCGGTGTTGCTTATCGACACGATAAGCAACATGGGCAGCGGGGATGTGACTTGTGGGCGCCCCGGCGGGCACGGCCGTCGCCGACCGAGCGCCCCAATCGCAGCCGATGCCGCATGACCTCCGGGCGTCGTGCCGGTGACGAGACCGCGTCGAGCCATAGGGTCGTCGGTCGAGATGCAGTCTGAGGGGGTGGCGTGTGGCCGGCGGGGAAGTCCGGGCTCGCGACGTGCGACGGGAGGTCGCGGGCCCGGTGTACGAGGCCATGCTCGCGCTCGAGGCGGCGGGGGTGGCGCTTCGTCCGGCTCGGCCACAAGTTCACGGCACGGTGCCCGTGCGGGGACCGGCGCGGCCAGATGGCGATCAACGGCACGCCGCAGAACCCGGGTAACCACGCCAAGAAGATCTTGCGGTTGGCCCAGCACTGTCCCGACTCCCACGCACTGGACCGATGAACCCGCTGTTTCAGATTGACAACAGCCGCGCCGATCACGAGTCTGGAGCGAGGAGGCGACGATGGAGACCTTTGAACTGATCTTCGTGACGTCCGAGCTGGGGGACGCGAGCGACCCGCGCACCGAGTACCTCCTCGACGCCTACGACGGTGTCGTGTCGACGCACGGCGGCCTCACGCTCGCGGCTCTGTCCTGCCCCGGTCGGTCGGCGTTCGACGCCGCGGTCCGAGCGGTCGCCGACATCGAGGCGCCGGGGATCCGTGTCCTGCGACTGCACGAGGACCTCGTCACGCGAGCGGAGATCGCTCGCCGTGCGGGCGTGACCCCGCAGAACGTCGGGCAGTGGATCCGGGGCGAGCGGCAGAGCGGATTCCCGACCGCCCACCATGCGGCCGCCGGCGGTCTGTACCTGTGGCACGACGTCAACGCCTGGCTCGAAGGGATCGGTCGCGGCGACGGCATGCGCCACCCCGACGCGCGGGACGGCGCTCGCATCAACGGATACCTGGCGACCTCGCCCCAGTTGAGCGGGCACAGTGACCTCCGAGGGCGCCTCACCGTGACGACCGTCGGCGCACCGCCGGCCTCCCGCGTCGTCAGCCTGGCCCTGGCGAGTTGATGACCGAGGAGGCTGCGGCTGCGGCGGTCCGGCAGGTCGCGGACGTCGTGGAGTTCCTCGACATCATCGAGCTGACCGATGTCGCCTATCACGAGATCAGCGGACGCCGGACCGGCGAGGCCGGCAGGGCCGCCGAGCACGACTCCCAGTCGGTGGCGATGCTCTTCGCCTGGGAACCAGCCCAGGTGGCCGTGCGGAGTCGACTGGAGCTCCGCGCCGAGGACGCCGAGTACGTGGTCGACGTCGTGACGGTCTACTCGCTCAGCCGACCCGCGACCCTGACCGACGCCGCCGCCCGGGACTTCGCTGCCAAGGTCGCGATCATGGCCGCGTACCCGTACCTGAGGTCGGGTCTCCACGACCTGGCCACCCGGTTGCGGGTGCCGGTGCCGGTCCTCGGGCTCCTCCGGCAGGGACAGGTCGTGCTCGACCGCGTCGAGGACACGACGCCTCCCTCGCCTCCCGAAAGCTGAGATCGCACGGCCCGGCCCGCGTCCACCGCGGGCGGGGTGGAGCACTGACCCGAACGAGGCAGGACATACGATATCCGTATGACGCTAGTAGGATGAGCGTATGGTGACGACGGTCAATCTGCCGGACGACCTGCACGCGGCCCTCAAGCAGCTGGCCGACGCCGAGCACCGCTCCGCCAATGCCACGATCATCGTCGCGATCAGCGAGTACATCCAGCGCCACCAGCGTCGCGCCACGGTCGGCGCGCTCGCCGCCGAGGTCGCCGAACGGCATCGCGAGCTGCTCGACCGGCTCGCGGAGTGATCCTCGACGTCGACGACCTCCTCCTGGTCGCCCGAACCGTCCTGGGTGCGCCACCGCTGGTACGCGACTACGGTCTCCTGGCGTCCGCCGCGGCCAGGCCAGCGGCCGTCGTCCTCGGCCAGGACGCCTACCCGGACCTGGCGACGAAGGCCGCCGCGCTGCTGCACTCGCTGTGCGAGAACCATGCGCTGATCGATGGCAACGAGCGACTGGCGTGGACAGCGACGGTGGTGTTCATCGGGCTCAACCGCCGCACGTCCGTCCCCGCCGTCGATGTCGACCGGGCCGAGGCATTCATGATCGCCGTCGCGGACGGGACGCTCCACGAGGTCGGCGCCATTGCCGGCGAGCTGCGCCGGCTGGGCCTCGTGGGGTAGGCGAGCAGTCCGTCGTCCACCGCGCCGGGAGGGGGTCCTCGTCCCGGCGCGCGGATCCTGCGAAGCTGTCGACGTCCAGGCGGAGGGAGGGACGGCGTGGAGACGACACCGGGTGACCTGTCGGTGCTCGGGCGTTCGATGTACTCGGAGGCCCTGGCCGCCAGGTTGCTCCGCGTGCCTCAGGGCACCCTCCACTACTGGCTGGAGGGCGGGGACCGGCGCGGCCGGACCTACCTTCCGGTCCTGCGCCGCCGGGCGACCGGTCGGCGGGAGGTGACGTGGGCGGAGTTCGTCGAGGCCGGGCTGCTGCGCTCCTATCGGCGGGACCGGGAGGTCCCCATGCGGGAGCTCCGCGCCTTCATCGAGTACCTGCGGGACCGCCTGGGGGTGCCGTACCCGCTGGCACACCACCAACCGCTGACGTCCGGGCGCGAACTGGTTGTCGAGGCCCAGCGCGAGTCCGGTCTGGACCCCGAGTACTGGCTGATCCTCCCCCAGGGTCGGCAGCTGCTGTACAGCCCGGCGACGGACCAGTTCCTCCAGCGAGTGACGTGGTCGTCCGGGCCACACGGATTCGTCACGACCTGGCGACCGCACGACGACCCGAACTCCCCGGTCCGCATCGACCCGGAGGTGCGCTTCGGGCGACCCCAGATCGGCGGCATCAGCACCGAGGCGCTGTGGGACGAGGCGGCGGGCGGGGCCGCTCCCGACGAGATCGCCCAGGCCTTCGGACTGGACGAGAACGACGTGTGGTGGGCGCTCCAGTACGAACGAACCCACCGGCGCCGGACCCCGACAGCCGCCTGAGCCCGTGGCGCCGGCCACCGTCCGCTTCTACGTCGACGCGGACATCCTCGGTCTCGCCAAGGTGATCGCACGCCTGCGCAACGACGTCACCTACCCGGGCGACCCGGGAGCGGTGATCCACCGACGACAGCGTCCCGCCTGCCCCGTCGAGAGCCCCGCGACTCCGGACCGGGACTGGATCCCGATCGTCGCCGCTCGGGGCTGGTTGGCCGTCACCCGCGACTTCAAGATCCGCGAGAACCGGGCGGAGATCGAGGCCGTGAGGTCCAGCGGGTGCCGCATGGTGGCGCTCAGTCCCCGGGACGGGCGGGACACGTGGAGCCAGCTCGAGGTGTTCATGTCGCAGTGGCGTGCCATCGAGGGCCTGACCCAGCGCCAGGGGCCCTTCATCGTCGTGGCGTCGCGGACAGGGCTCGCCGAGGTGGACCTGTCCTGACGTCGCCACAGTCTCGAAATCGAACTTCGGCGGCTGCCCTCGACGTCGACCCCTCGGCCATCACACAGATCGAGGCAGGCGATCGGAAGAACTCCGTCCTGGAGCTCGAGGCCCTCCGCCGCACGCTTGGCCAGTCGCTCGTCCACTTCGTGCCGCTCGTCCACTTCGTGTCGCGCAGGTGGGAGGAAGGAAAGGGACGCACCCCTCAGGCGATGAACGGCGTCGGCATGCCCGTCCACGACAGTGTCAGCGCCTCCCGGGCCCGGGTGCAGGCGACGTAGAGCAGGGACCGTTCCGCCATGAGGACGTCGCCGACCTTTCGGTCGGTGGCCTCGGCCGAGGCCACGAGTGAGCGCAGGGGCAGACGGCGGTTATCGGCCATGAAGACGTGTACGCAGCGGTACTCCAGGCCCTTCATCCGATGCATGGTCGACACGACGACATGCCCGGCGATCTCCGGGTCGTCGCCCTCGATGACGGTGGCCTCGATCCCGGCGCCGCGCAGCGCCTCGTGGGCCTTGCGCACCTCGCTCCTGGTCCGCCCGGCGACGGCGATCTCGTGGCCCTGGACTCCGTCGGCGAGCCAGGTGCGGACGGAGTCGACCAAGGCTCGGGCCTCGTCGGGAGCGGTGGCGCAGCCGACGAGGCGCGGGGTCTCGCCCTGCAGGATCGAGCGGTAGGCGGAGAGGTCGGCTCGGCCGCCGTCGAGGTCCGCCACCGGCTGGCCGGTCATGATCTGCGCGGACCAGCGAAGGATCTGCTCGGTCGAACGGTAATTGATCGACAGGCGGGTCGAGCGGCCGCGGGTCTCGATGCCGAGCCGCGACAGGGACGAGGACGCCGCGTAGATCCGCTGGTGACCGTCGCCGGCGATGAAGAGGTCGTCGGCACCGGGCGCCACGAGAGCACGCAGCATCCGCCAGTGCCCAGGGGTCAGGTCCTGGGCCTCGTCGACGACGACGTGCCGGTACACGGGGCCCCGCTCGGCCAGGGTGTCGGTGACGAGGTCCACCCGCCCGGGGAACGTCGCCGCGCCGCGGGCGGCCAAAGCCCGGCGGACGTGGTCGAACGCGGGCCACAGCCGCTCACGAGCGGCCGGCAGTAATGGACTCCCCCGGCCGCGGCGGTCGGCGGCGAGATAGGCCTCCAGGCTCTCCAGCCGCTGGGGCTCGACGACCTCGGCGAACTCGGCTCCGAGAAACTGAGGCGTCGTCGCGGTGTCGACGATGCCGGCGGCCTCGTCCCACAGGTCACGGGCGACTGTGGCCGGGACCGGCCGCGGAAGAGAGAGGCCGATCTCGCGTGCGAGGTGGTTCGGCAGGCCGTCGAGGTGCTTGACGTCGACGCGCCGCGCCTGCTCGTCACCCACCAGCTCGACGAGGTTCGCCTGCAGGGCGTGGCGCAGGCTCTTGGTGAAGGTGGTGAGGAGCAGCCGGTCCTCGGGCCGCGCCCGCTCGAGCAGGTGGGCGACCCGGTGCACCGCCACGATGCTCTTGCCGGTGCCCGGGCCGCCGGTCACCCGGGCCGGACCGGAGTACGTGGGCCGCCTGGCCGCCGCCTGCTGGCGCGGGTGGAGGAACACCCGCCACCGGGCGAGTGGCGCCTCGAGGGCGGCGAGCAGCTCGTCGTCGTCGGTGACGGGGCGGAGGAACGACCCGCTGGACGGCGACAGGGCGGCGTCGGCCAGCGCTGGGCTGTCCGTCACCGCGGTCCCCGGTTCGGCCGCGGCGAGCGCTCCGTCGGCTGCCGGCTCGAGGTGATCCTCGACCACCGAGCCGGCTGCGTCACCGGCCGAGTCGTAACGCGGGGCCGCTCCCGGGGCGGCGTGGACCCGCTGGATCTCCTCCCACACCTCCTCGACGCCCATCCCGGACGCGAGACCGGCGAGGGCGTCCCGGACCGGCGGTGGCAGCAGGGAGGACAGCCCGTCGAGCTGACGTTCGTCGTTGAGCTGGCGCAGCGCGGGGATCAGCTCGGCCGGCACGCTGAGCCGGCGCAACTCCCGGTCCCGCACCCCGTCGAACAGTGGCCGCCGCTCCGGCTGGGCGGCGGCGACCGACGCCATGGTCGACCCGACCGTCTCCAGGCTGGCGACGTCGACCACGTCGAACCCGCCCGTGACGACGTTCTCGGCGAAGCGGTGCCGCTCGCACCAGGCGTACGCCGCGTCGTGCTCGAGGACGTCGAGGGCGACGAGCACCCGCTCGCCCGACGAGCTGGTTCCCGCGTCGCACAGCACCATCCGCCACCCGTCGTTCACCCGGCAGGTGCGGGCCCGGTCGTCCCGGGAGTTCCTCGGGCGCTTGAGGTCGAGGCCGTCGCGGGTGGCGTCCTCTCGCAGCTTGGAGATCGTGCTGACGACGAGGCGGGCCGGCACGTCACTCTTCGGGTCGGTCATCCGCTGCATGAGCAGGGAGCTGAACTGCACCTGGGTCATGCGCTCGCCCTCCCCTCACCCATCGGCCGGACCCGTCGTCCGCGCCGGACCCGTCGAGCGCGAGGCTACGGCGCGGGCTGGACACGGGCGGGCGAATGCGACGAGCAGCGGACGCCCCGCTGAGGCGGCGAATACCGTGCCTGCCGTGACGACGACCGCGCCCGAACCCGGGCACCTGGTCCAGGCACGCGGCCAGCAGTGGCTCGTCACCGAGGTCACGCCCTCCCGACTGCCTGCCGACGAGCTGGCCGCCACCCGTGTCCCCGGCAGCACTCTCGTGCGCCTGTCCAGCGTCAGCGACGACGACCTCGGCGACGAGCTGACCCTCGTGTGGGAGATCGAGCCCAACCGCCAGATCCTCCCGGCCACCGAGCTGCCCCGCGTGACGCCCGACGGGTGGGACGACCCCGTGACGCTCGGCGCCTTCCTCGACGCGGTCCGGTGGGGCACCGTCGCCAGCGCCGACGAGCGGACCCTCCAGGCGCCCTTCCGGTCCGGCATCACGATCGAGGAGTACCAGCTGGAGCCGGTGGCCCGGGCGCTGCGCTCCCCGCGCGTCAACCTGCTCATCGCCGACGACGTCGGGCTCGGCAAGACGATCGAGGCCGGGCTCGTCGCCCAGGAACTCCTGCTGCGACACCGCGCCCGGCGGATCCTCGTCGTCTGCCCCGCCCCGCTCACCCTCAAGTGGCAGGCCGAGATGCGCGAGAAGTTCGGCCTGGAGTTCGTCGTGCTCAACGCCGCCAGCTGGCGGAGCTGCGGCGCAGCCACGTCAACGTCTGGGCGTCGGTGGCGCGCCCCGATCCCTGCGCACTGCTCCTGCTGGACGGTGATGTCGTGTCGAGCATCGGCGCCGATCTGGAAGCCGTCGGCCGGGTAGCCGGGCGCCCGCACCGACTGACGGAGAACGAGGGCATCGCCTTCAACGGGTCGAAGGTCACAGGCCTTGGCTTCATCATGTCCGCAGACGAAGCGGCGACCCTGACCGCAAAGGACCTACGCAACGCCTACTGTCTGCAGCCGTACATCATCGGCCAGGACCTCAACCGGCGCCCCGACCACTCCGCGAGCCGGTGGGTCATCAACTTCCGCGACTGGCCGCTGGAGCGGGCCGAGCGGTATCCCGACCTGATCGACATCGTCCGTCGTCTCGTCAAGCCCGAACGGGACCGGAACAATCGAGCAGTTCGCCGTGAGCGGTGGTGGCGTTTACGCCGAGACCGCGCCCGAGCTGTACGCGGCCATCGCCGGGATCGACCACGTCCTCGCCCTGTCGCTGGTCAGCAATGTCGTGATGCCCGTCCGTGTCTCCGCCGGCCCGGTCTTCGCCCACAAGTGCGCCATCGTCGCCCTCGACGGCTTCGCCGACCTGGGCGTGCTGTCGTCGGCCGCCCACACCGCCTGGGTCGTCCGCTACTCGTCGACCATGCGAACCGACATCAACTACTCGCCGTCCGACGTGTTCCTCACCCTGCCCCGCCCGCAGCCGACGCCCGAGCTGGCCGATCTCGGCGAGCGCCTCGACTCCCGCCGCCGGGACCTCATGCTCGCCCGCGCCTGGGGCCTGACGACGACCTACAACGCCGTCCACTCCCCCACCGTCACCGACCCCGAGGTCGTCGAGCTGCGCGAGATCCACCAGGCGATCGACCACGCCGTCCTCGCCGCCTACGGCTGGTCCGACCTCGACCCCTAGATCGGCCACCACCCCACCAAGATCGGCACCCGCTGGACCGTCAGCCCGACCGCCCGCTTCGAACTCCTCGACCGCCTCCTAGAGGAGAACCACCGCCGCCACGCCGTCCAGCGACATCGGTGATCACGTGCGAGGCAGCGCGCGAAGGTGGCGCCACAGATCCTGCCGGACTGCGCTGACCTGTTGTGGGTCGTCGAGCAGAGCCTGCCGGGTACGGCCACCGGTGACGGAGGGTTCCCGCAGCCAGGCCACGGCTTCGCGGGTCGCCTCGTCGACAGCGACGCCGTCCTCGATCCGCGACTCGCACCACTCCTCGATGAGGTCGGCCTCGTCGAACTGGCCGCGGGTCACCTCCTGGTACTGGAACGTCGGCACCACGACCCGGCTGTTGTGGCAGACCCACCGCTGCAGCAGCAGGTTCACCCCGGTCTGGGACAGGCAGGCGATCCGGTTCGCGGGGTCGAGGGCGTCGCGCGCGACGAGGTAGGGGTTATCGAAGACGGCGGACTGGTGCCGCTTCTTCTCGCTCCCGTCCGGACGGAGATCCGGCAGGGGCATGCGCCCGAAGTTGCCGCGCCAGCCGTCGCGATCCGGCGGACGTGCCGGCTTGACCTCCCCGACGATCAGGCGTTCCGCGAGGTCGACCCCGTCCGTCCGCAGGGCACAGGGATGCTGGACGATGATCACCGTGCGTTCGCGCGGATCGGGAATCCCCTGCACTCGGGTCGCCCCGAAGACGTCGCCGGTGAAGACCGGCCGGTGAGCGGACACCTCGTCGCCACGAGCCCGATACAGCAGATTCCAGTCGGGACCGTGCTCCCCCCACGGCGCCTCCAGCTCGTGCCCCACCGTCGGTCAGCCAGCCGCAGGCCGCAGGTAGCGCCGGCCATCGTCGGCGACGGCGACCTCGTAGTCGCTGCGGAAACGCTCACGCCACCCGGGATCCCACTGATCCAGGAGGGTCGAGGGAGCCTCACGGTCCAGGGCGTACTCAAAGACGAGGTCGTGCCGCCCGTCCGCCCAGAGGTCCATCGGCGTCACCGGGGCGTCGGGACTCATCGGCATCTCGAACCACGAGGCCACGTCGACGACGGCGGCGTGCTCGGTCACGAGGTCGCACGCAGCGACCAGCCGTGCCAGCCGTGCCCGGTTCTCGCCGCTGGCGGCGTCGCCGCGTCGCCACTTCTGGACGGCCGGCACGCTGACCCCGACCATCCGCGCGATGTCACGCCACGCGAAGCCCAGGTCCGCCAGCTCAGTCAACAGCAAGACGACGGAGGACCGGCCGCGTTCCGTCGACCTGGCCTCCCACTCGTCGAGGACACCGTTCTGGTGCTGCTCGCGGCTCCCGTCGCTGACGATGCGGTCGAGACTGCGCCGGAAGCCGAGACTCTCGGTGCGCTCGTACATCTCGGCCAGTGGCGCAACCGGGCGAGTCGTCGTCGTCATGGACATCGAGGCACCGATGTCCCGCTGACCCGTGCTGGGCCAGGTGAACATCTGCAGAGCACTGTCAGCGGTCACGCCGCAACACCTCGTCTCTCAGTCGGTCGGTGATGAGGTGCTCGAACAAGGAGCGGATGGGGGCGTGCAGGGAGTCGCAGGTGCGCAGAAGGCTTTCGATGTCGAACTCCGGAGTGCCGTCACCGGGGATCCAGAAGCTGTCGATGTCCAGCAGGAAGAACGGGCCAGCCGGCGAGTCGTCCCGCTTGAGCTCACCGTCCGGTTGCACCGCGTGACCGGCGAAGGACCCGTACCGCAACGCCAGCGTGCGGTCCGGATCAGGGGGAAAGACCGTGAGGCCCTGCCACAGCGCAGGCCGTGGAAGGTCGAGGTCTCGGGCCACTGCAGATGGCCCGAGCAGTGCGTGGTGGACCCATGGCTCCCACGCCGACTCTGCACCGGACGGCACCCGGATCTCGTCGATGTAACGCAGGCCCAGCCGCTCGACACCGACCACCCCCCCCACCTCGGCCCTCACCTCGAGCACGTCGGCCACCAGGGCGCGCAGCTCCTCCCACCGTCCGTACCGGGTGGTCTCGACGACGACCGCGTCACGCCGGAAGGCCACTGCCACCCGGTGGTCGCGGCTGAGGAACCGAGGGAACTCCTCCTGCTTCACCTGCTGCGTGGGCTGGGATCCCGGAGCAGCCGTCATGACGATCTCGGTTGCGTGCCCGGCGCGTGGGATCGGCGTGTGAGCACCGAGGAGTCTCGCCGCCCGCACTCGCTCAGCACGGGTCAGCGGCTCCGTCGCGGGATGGCGGAGTTCCAGGGTGACCAGGACGACGGGGGCGTTCGGGTAGATCTCCCGATCCTCCACCCACCGACGGTACCGCAGCGACAACCGAAACAGCAACCAGCTCAGACGAGGCGCGCGTGTCCGACCGGGGTGGTACCACGGGCACCGGCTGAGGAGGTGACCACATGATCGAGCACGGCAACGGCGACCTGCTGACGGGCGACACCGACGCGACCGTCAACACGGTCAACACCGTCGGCGTCATGGGCAAGGGCGTCGCCCTGCAGGTCAAGCGGGCGTTCCCGGACGCCTACGCGGCGTACCGCACCGCCTGCCAACGCGGCGAGGTCGAGATCGGACGGATGCTCGTCCACGACCGCGGCGTGCTCGGTCCCGCCCGCTACGTCATCAACTTCCCGACGAAGCGCCACTGGCGCTCGCCGTCCCGACTCGCGGACATCGACGCCGGCCTCGACGATCTGAGGCGCGTCCTCGCCGAGCTGTCGGTCTCGTCCGTGGCGGTTCCTGCGTTGGGCTGCGGCAACGGAGGGCTGGACTGGCGCGAGGTCCGCCCTCGGATCGAGGCGGCACTCGGGGGTCTGTCCGTCGTCCGGGTGGTGCTGTACCCACCCGCGGGAGCACAAGCCGCCGACGCAAGAGCCGGTCGCCACACCGCGACCACCGATGACGACCGCGAGGGAGTGGACCGACCGCCGGGACGTCCGCCCACCAGGCGGCCTACCCTGCCGTGAGGATGCGGCGCGGCACCCACCGGAGGGGAGGGCGGCATGGCCACGGCGGCTCAGATGAAGGCGCTGGTCGACAGCCACGCCACCGGTGACGATGCCCGGTTCTACTCGGTCGCCCTCCAGGTGGCGGCAAGTGCGGCGCGCAGCGGGCACAATGTCTTCGCCGGGGAACTGCGCGACCTCGTCGACTCCGTCCGGCGTCGCGAGACGCACCGCCGGACGCCGAAGCCCGTCCCGGTCGCCCGGCCACGAGGCGAGCTGTCCGACCTGCTGTCGGTCAGCTACCCCGAAGCCAGGCTCGCGGACCTCGTCGTCGACGAGAGCCTGGCGGGTCGGCTGCAGCGGATCGTCCTGGAGCAGCGGCAGAGCGAGGCGTTGCTGGCTCAGGGTTTCCGTCCGCAACGACGCCTGCTGCTGGTGGGTCCCCCCGGCACCGGCAAGACCCTGACGGCGGCCGCCTTGGCCGGTGAGCTGCACCTCCCGATGTTCGCCATCCGACTGGACGGCCTCATCACGAAGATGATGGGCGAGACCGCAGCCAAGCTCCGTCTCGTCTTCGACGCGCTCACGGAGACAAGAGGCGTGTACCTGTTCGACGAGGTGGACGCACTTGCCGGCGAGCGGGCGCGGACGAACGACGTCGGCGAGATCCGTCGGGTCCTCAACTCGTTCCTGCAGTTCCTCGAGCAGGACCAGTCGGACAGCCTGGTGGTGGCCGCGTCCAACCATCCACAGATCCTCGACCGAGCCCTGTTCCGCCGGTTCGACGCCGTCCTGGAGTACCGCGCCCCCACCGACGACGTCGCCCGTCGGGTCCTGCTGAACCGCCTGACAGTCCTCGCTGATCCAGGGATCGACTGGCCACCCGTACTCTCGGCCGCCCGGGGCTTGAGCCATGCCGAACTGACCTCTGCCGCCGAAACGGCCGCCAAGTCGGTCATCCTCAGCGGCGGCGGGCAGGTGACGACCGACACCCTGCTCGACGCCCTCGACGAACGCCGCGCCCTCGTCGGCGGGACCGGCTGACGCATGGCCGAGCGAGATCGCCCGCACCTCCTGGTGCGGGAACAGCCCCGCGGGGAGGCCTACACACGTAGAGCGACGGGTGGCAGCTCGCCGTCACGGGCGCCCCGGGATCGGGCGGCTCACGCGCGTCAGCTCAAGGACGCGATGCTGTCAGCGGAACAGGCGGGACGGGAGCGGCGATCGGGGCTCCCACCGGTCTCCGGTGCCGAGCCGGGCGTCTACCTGCAGTTCGAGAGCTTCCCGGACCTGGCGATGGCCGTTCAGTCGCTCGACCCGCGGAACGGCAAGCGGCGCCCAGAACTGATCAACGTCACCGACGTCGCGGGTGACGAGGGAGTGGTGCAGCAGGCCACGGTCTTCGTCCCGGACGGCATGCTCAGCCGGTTCGTCCGCAAGGTGGAGAGCTACTCCGAGACCCTGGACCGGGCGAAGCCGAAGCAAGCAGCCTTCGTCGACGGGATCTCGACGGTCCGACTCGCGACTCTGCGCGCGCTGTGGACGGACGACCCCACGTCCTTCCCAGACTCGGAGACGGTCGTGTGGTGGGAGGTGTGGCTACGCCGTCGGGAAGGCGAGGTCGACCGGTTGGCGGAGTTTGCCGGCCGATCGAGCTGCCTGATCGGGGCCTCCCGGCTCGCCTTCACCGACCGGGTGGTCGTCCTGCTGCGGGGATCGGCGGTCCAGCTGAGCACCGCGCTCGATGTGCTCGACGACCTGGCGGAGCTGCGCCGGCCTCACGAACCGGCGTCCGTCCTCGCCGGTGTTGACTCGGCAGAACAGGCGGAGTGGGTTGCGCAGCTTGCGGAACGTCTGACGAGCCCCTCGCCCACGGCACCCGCTGTCTGCCTGCTCGACACCGGGGTTCATCGGACCCACCCCCTGCTGGAGCCTGCCGTGGCGCCGGAGGACGCCCACGCCTGTGACCCGGCCTGGCTAGCCCACGATCACGACGGTCACGGGACGGAGATGGCCGGCCTCGCGCTGTACGGGGACATCGGAGCGGCTCTTCTGGCCGGCGATCCCATCGCTTTGCCCCATGCCATCGAGTCGGTGAAGATCCTCCCACCCCGCGGCGACAACCCGCCCGAGCTCTACGGGGCGCTCACCTCGACCGCGACCAGCATGGTCGAGATCTTGGCACCCGCCCGCGCGCGCGCCTTCGCGATGGCCGTCACAGCGACAGCCAACGGGCCGACGGATCCCGCCCGCCAGGGTCAGCCCACCTCGTGGTCCGCCGCCGTCGATGCCCTGGCCGCCGGGCGAGGCATCGACACGTCCACCCGAGGTCTTGTCTACCTCGACGATGGGGATGACCCGACCCCCCGGCTCCTCGTCGTCTCGGCGGGCAACGTGCGCGACCCCGAGACCGAGCACCTCGTTCGCAGCGACCTGGAGCCCGTCGAGGACCCGTCGCAGGCGTGGAACGCGCTGACCGTCGGCGCGTACACCGAGCTGGACGACCTCGGTGCCGATCCGAGCCGTACCGGATGGTCCGCGCTGGCTCCCCGCGGCGAGCTGTCCCCGCACAGCCGGACCTCCGTGGGTTTCGCCGCAGGATGGCCGGTGAAGCCGGACGTCGTCGTCGAGGGCGGGAATCTCGCACGAGCGCCGAACGGCGACCTCGACCACGCCGACGTCCTGTGCCTCCTGACGACCAAGGCACCTCTTCGGGACCAGCGACTGCTCACCGCGACGGGCGGGACCAGCCCGGCGACCGCCCAAGCGGCGCACCTGGCAGCACGCGTCATGGCCGCTTACCCCGAGCTGTGGCCCGAAACCGTCCGCGCCCTCATCGTCCACAGCGCTCGATGGACCGAGCCGATGCGCCGGCAGATCGAGGCCGCGACGACCAAGAAGCCGCGGGACGCGTTGCGCAGGCGCTACGGCATGGGCGTACCGGATGTCGCTCGGGCGCTCCGGAGCGCATCGGACTCCCTCACGATGATCGCGCAGGACTCGATCCACCCCTACGACGGAGCCGGCCGCACCCGTGAGATGCATCTGCACGACCTCCCCTGGCCGAGCGAGAGCCTGGCCGGCCTCGGCGACGCTCCCGTGGATCTGCGGGTCACCCTGTCCTACTTCGTGGAACCCAACCCCGCGCGCCGAGGCTGGGCCCAGCGTTTCCGCTACCAGTCGCACGGACTGCGCTTCGACCTCCGCCGGGCCACCGAGTCCACCGACGACTTCCGCAAGCGCCTCAACGACAAGGCCCTCGACGAGGACGAGCGACGCCCCGCGGCTGGCGGCAGCGACGCCGCACAATGGATGTTCGGGGAGAGGCTGCGCGCCACGGGTTCGGTGACCACGGACATCTGGCGTGGGCCGGCGATCGAGCTGGCTCGGCGCGGGCTGCTGGGCGTCTACCCCGTGACGGGCTGGTGGAAGGAGAACGCCTCCCGGGACCGCAGCGATCGCGGGGCCCGGTACGCACTGGTCGTGTCGATCGATGCACCGGACCAGGACGTGGACATCTGGTCGGAGGTCGCAGCCCAGATCGGCGTTCCCGTCGACGTGTCCGTGTGACGTCATCCGGCTCGTCACCTCAACCGCGGGAGCGCAGCCACCGAGGTCACCAGACCGTCGCGCTCGAGTCTCGCGAGGACGTCCCGATCATCCCGGGCCTGGCCGCCACTGCAACCGGACCGCCGCTTCGGATCCGTCGGTGATCGGACTACAGACCCAAGGGTCAATGTGCGATATTCACACGGTGGAACCCGTGGGGAGCAGCACCGAGCTCGGCGACCGCATCCGTGAGGCGCGGACCGCCATGGGACGCACCCAGGACGAGATCGCCGCCGCCCTGGGTGTCGACCGCTCGGCCGTCGCCCGGATCGAGGTCGGCGAGCGGAAGGTCTCCGCTCTGGAACTTGACGCCCTCGGGCGGGCGCTCGGCCTGCCGCTCGTGCACTTCCTGTCGCGCCCGCCGGCCGCCATCACCTCGCGGCGCCGACAGCTGGCCGAGGACACCACCTCGACGTCCGCGACCGCGTATCGGGCCGACGCACTGCTGCAGGCACATCTGAGGGACGCCGAACAGCTCCGAGGTACCGGGTATCTCCGACCGACGGGCGACCTGCCGTCGGGGACAGTGGACAGCCCCGATGCCGCTCGCGCGCTGGCCGCGGCGGTGCGGGAGTTCGCCGACCTCGCCGGGCCGCTGAATGGGATGTGCGAGGTCGCCGAGCGGGTCGGCCTGTACATCCTGGTGGTGGACGAGCAGATCGAGGGCTCGTCACTCACTCCCGATCACGGCTACGGCGTCGCCGTGGTCGGCGGTCGTGAGCAGCCCGGGCGCCGCCGCTTCACCGCGGCACACGAGATCGGTCACCACGTGCTGGGCGATGAATACCAGGCGGACTCCGGGGTGGCAGCGTCACGGGACGAGCGGGAGCGCCTCATCGATGCATTTGCGAGCGAACTGCTGCTCCCGCGGCACGAACTCAGCCGGGAGTGGTCGCGGTCTCCGGGCAGCGCCTTCGACCGGCTCGTCGTGATCTCCGCTCGCTACCGGGCGTCGTGGCGCGTCGCCGTCATCAGTGCTGCCGCCGAGGGACTGGTGAGCGCGGACGAGGGCCAGGCGTTGCAGCGCCGCTCACCGCACCGGGGTGACTTCGTCAGGCTCCTGGGGATCTCCCCGGAGCCGGACCTGGTCATCGGGGAGACAGGACCGAGGTGGCGACAGGCTGCGGTCGCTGCTTACGTCGACGGACTCGTGTCGGCGGAACGAGCCGTCGAGCTGGTCCACGGCGCCCTCGGCATCGACGACCTGCCCGAGATCGACGAGGTCCCGGTGTGAGCCTCACCCTCGCCTGGGACGCCACCGCGCTGGTTCACGCGGTCGCCTGTGAGCGTCTGGACGTCCTCGGCGACCTGGCGGCGGGTCCTGTCGAGGAGTCGTGGCGAAACGTCACGACGACGGCCGTGTGGAGCGAGGTCCGCGACGCCGACCGTCCGCCGGGCTGGCTGGAGGTCGTCCACGTCGACGACCTCCCGGAGCTCCAGGCACTGTTCAGGTGGCAGGCCCGGCTCTCGTCCGGCGTGCGGGATCTCGGCGAGACGACCGTGCCGGCGTGGGCGGACGTCCACGGCGCCACGGCAATCATCGACGACACGCAGGCGCGCCGGGTCGCGGCCCGCCACGGCGCCGCGGTCCACGGCTCGCTGTGGGTGGTGGCCCAGGCCGTCCGCGCGGGCCGGTGCTCAGCCACCTCAGCCTCCGCGTTCGTCGATGTCATGGGGCGCAGCGGCTTCCGGCTGCCCTTCCCCACCGGGGACTTCGTCGAGTGGGCGAAGGCCAGCGGGCTGCTGTAATCGAGCCAAGTCCACCTGGCCCGACGGCGCCACGACTTCGACACTCTCAACCGCGGAGCGCGGCCACCGAGGCCACCAGACCGTCGCGTTCGAGTCTCGCGAGGACGTCCTCGATCGTCCCCGGGGGCCTGCGCCACGAGTCCGCGATACGGGTGATCTCGCCGTAGACGACATCGCGATCGAGGTCGATCTGGGCGAGGATAAAGTCGTCGGGATGGACCGCCTGGACGTCCCAGATGTCGAGGGACTCGGGCGGGAAGTCACGAAGGTTGTGAGTGACGATCAGTTGCGCCTTGCTCCTGATGGCAGCGGCGAGGACGTGTCGGTCGTCCGGGTCCGGCAGCTCCAGCGCGGGGATCAGCTGCTCGTGGTGGACGACCAGCGAGTCCCGGAGTGCTCGCGTCATGAGGTCCCTGGTGCGGGCCAGCTTCGACGGGTCCAGGTCCGGACGGTGGGCGGTCAGTGACGCGAACACCTCGTCGAGGATGTGATCGGTCCACTTGGCGTGGACGAGGCCGGCCTGGGCGACCCGGACGAGAAGGTCCCGCAGCGTGCTGGGGTACAGCACGCA
>JBHJOS010000174.1:0-12827 GCA_050329415.1 Kineosporiaceae bacterium | reverse complement strand
GCAGCGGACACCGACGCGATCACGACCGTCTCGCCACCCAGCTCCAACCGCCCCGTCACCCGCGCCTCGATCACCGCGGCCCCACCCGGGATGCGCTTCACCGTCCACCCCACATGCCGGTCGAACGGGTGCGGGGAGTGCGCCAACGGCCCCACCTTGGGCCTGACCACCCACAGATAGGCGCCACCCGAGGTGGCCCCCAACTCCCCCGCCCCAACCGGATCGATCAGAACCGCGAAGGCACCCCCCGCGATCCCCACCTGCGAAGCAGTCGCCATGCGGGGAGCTGGGTCGGGCGATCCGGTTGCCGCGCCTCCGCCGGCGGGATCGGGCCTGCTGACCATGTCTCCTCCTCGAACGCTGTTGGACCGTCTTGAACGGCTTGTACGTACAGTGCGCTCAAGTTCGCGTGGGTGTCAAGCCCACAAGTAGCCTTGTCCGTACAGGCCGATCGAAGGGGCATCCACACGTGAACGTCAGTGCAGGCACCCGACCGCTCTACGAGCAGGTCGCCGACGGACTTCGTCGCCACATCGAGCGAGGGGAGTACGGGCCAGGCCAGTCGCTGCCGTCCGAGGCCGACCTCCAGCGCGAGTACGGCGTCAGCCGGGACACGGTGCGCAAGGCCCTCGCGCGGCTCACGCAGGAGGGCCTCATCACGGCCGGCCAGGGCCGCACCCGGCAGGTGCGCCGGTACGCGCCGCTTCGCTGGGCGCTGGCGACGTACGAGCGGCAGAGCACGCTTGGCTCGGAGCCGGACGACGCCGGCGACGCCTGGAGCGCCGAGGTCCGCCGACAGGGCCGACGGCCGTCCGAGAGCGTCGAGCTGGGCATCGTCATGCCCCCGCCGTCCGTGGCCGCACGCCTCGGCCTGGAGCCCGGTAAGGACCCTGCCGTCCTCCGCAAGCGGGTCCGCTTCGTCGACGACCGCCCTTACCAGCTCGCCGACAGCTACTTCCCCGAGTCCCTGGTCCGCGGGACGGCTCTCATGGAGCCCCACTCGGTCCACGCCCCCGGCGGCGTCCTGGCGGCCACGGGACATCCCCAGGCTCGCTACATCGACGAGGTGGCCGTCCGGATGCCGACCCGCGCCGAGAGTGACCGTCTCGACCTACCCGCCGGCACGCCGGTGGCCGAGGTCACCCGAGTTGGGTTTGCGGACGACGGGACGCCGTTGCGCGTGATGGTGAGTGTGGTGCCGGGGGACCGCAACGTCCTCGTCTACGAACTTGACGCAGACTGAGCGACCGCGGGATGCCCAGCCTGGCCGAACTCGGCTTAGACGTCAGCCCTCTGCGCGACCCGGCAAGTTATCCGGGTCGCCCTGCTCCGGGCGATTCGCTTCTGTTCGGCACATGGCTTTACCGACTGACACCGGTGCGGGGGGCGCCGCTCGACGTATGGAGAGTAGCCATTGACGGAGGCCCCCTCGGTACTCAAGGTCGAGCCGGGGCGTCCATGACTCTCGCCCGGGCGCTTAGCCGCACTGACGCCGCCCCGGTCGCTCGGCGTCATCCCGTTCTTGCTATCGGTTCCAACGCCTCGCCGGCTCAGTTGCACGACAAGTTCGGCGACGAGGCCCATTCAGCCGTGGTCCCGCTCACCACAGTCACTGTTGTCGGCGTTGACGTCTCCTATTCCGCGCACACGAGCAAGGCCGGGTACATCCCGTATGCGCCGATCGCTTGTCCCGACAGGCGCCGCCAAATGGTCATGACATGGCTCGATGATGACCAATTGGCCGTGATCGACGCATCGGAGCGCAACTATCAGCCCGTGGAGTTGCGGGGCGACGTGGTCAAGGCCACCTTAGGCTCGACCCTCGATGTGGAGCACTGGACGCTGTATCGAAGTCGCTGGGGAGTGCTGCGAGACGGCCCGAACTCCTCGCCCGTTTCGGCTGCTGGACAGGGAAAACCCAGGTCGATATTCGACTCGCTCCGGATGGAGCTTCCGCAGGAGCCAAGTGCATGGGCCGAGGCGGCCCGATTCGGCCTGGTGGCAGAAGACGGCCTCGGCCCTCTCGTCGTCAGGGGCGCCCGCCCCCCCGTGGCCCGGTGAGCAGGCCGCTTCGCGGGAGGCCTTTCCGAGCGGTCCGCCTCCGCCCGGCGCTCTACCCGGCCATGCGTCGGAGGTCGTCGAGGTCGCGGGCGAGGGCGTCGACGGTGCGGGCGAGGCGTGTGCGGTCGAGCGGCGGCGCCTCCTCGGCGGCGAGCACAAAGCGGCGGATGTAGGTCGTGTGCTTGAGGCCGGCGGCCCTCAGCACGGGGGCCGGCTGCGCGGCCAGTCTCAGTTTCAGTCTCAGTTCGTCGGCGTTCACGCCCGCCCGCCGGCGGTCGTCTGCGGTGGTGAGCAGGAACGGTGCCCCGCGGCGACCCGTCGCGAACGGACATCGCAGACTTGGAAATCGTGTTGGGGTTCACCCCCCTCGCGGGTTCAAATCCCGCATCCTCCGCGCTGACCAGGGGCGACGTCCGGTGCGATAGTGATTGCCGCTCGGTGTCGTCCCTGGTCGTCCCGCTCGCGACCGCAAGCCCGTGCCAGGCATGCGGGCGACCAGCCAGTGCTCGCTAGTCCTCCTCCAGGGTGAGGACGATCGGGCCGTCCTCGGTCACCGCCACGGTGTGCTCGGCGTGACTCGTCCGGCAGCCGGTCCGGCTGCGCAGCGTCCAGCCGTCGCGGTCCGTGACGAGTTCATCGGTGTCCCGCATGACCCACGGCTCGAGAGCCAGCAGCAGTCCGGGCCTGAGGCGATACCCCCGACCGGGCCGGCCCTGGTTGGGGATGTGGGGTTCCTGGTGCATGGTCGCCCCCACCCCGCGTCGTCCCGTTGACTCCGGAAGAGGTGCACCGCGGGCAGCTCGTGGGCTCGCTGCTGCGGACCGCCCGGGGTAGCCGCACCCTCGGTGACGTCGCGGCCGCGGCCGGCATCTCCCCGGAGACGCTGCGCAAGATCGAGACCGGCCGCATCCCCACGCCTGCCTTCGCCACCGTGGCGCAGATCGCCGATGAGATCGGCCTGTCCCTCGACGAGATCTGGCGATCGACGAGGGAGGGCCGGGCTCTGCCGAACGCTTCGTGACCGGCGTTGCACGCCACCACCGGTGGCGGTCACGCGGGCGGGCTCGGGTCCGTCCGCCACTTCGTGGGGTCCGTAGCCCGCAGGTGCCGCCTAGGGTGTCCGGGTGGCCTCGGCACCGGTTCTCGCGCTGTATCGCCGGTACCGCCCTGACACCTTCGCCGACGTCATCGGCCAGGACCACGTCGTCCGGCCGCTGACCACCGCCCTGGTCAAGGGGCGGGTGAATCACGCCTACCTGTTCTCCGGCCCACGCGGCTGCGGCAAGACGACGAGCGCCCGGGTCCTGGCCCGCTCGCTCAACTGTGCTGCGGGTCCGACGGCCACGCCGTGCGGGCAGTGCGACTCCTGCCGGGACCTCGCCCGGGGCGGGCCGGGCAGCCTCGACGTCATCGAGATCGACGCCGCCAGCCACCGGGGCATTGACGACGCCCGGGACCTACGGGAGCGGGTGACCTTCGCCCCCGTGCGGGACCAGTACAAGATCGTCATCATCGACGAGGCGCACCAGATCACGAACGAGGGGTTCAACGCCCTGCTCAAGGTCGTCGAGGAGCCGCCCGACCACGTCGTGTTCGTCTTCGCCACCACCGAGCCGGAGAAGGTCCTCGGCACCATCCGCTCCCGGACCCACCACTACCCCTTCCGGCTCGTCCCGCCGCGGCAGCTACTGCCCTACCTGCAGTCGCTGTGCGAGCGCGAGGGAGTCACGGTCACCCCGGGGGCGCTGTCCCTCGTCGTGCGGGCGGGCGGCGGGTCGGTGCGGGACGCCCTGTCGGTGCTGGACCAGCTCGTGGCGGGCGCCGGCCCCGCGGGTGTCGACGTCGACGTCGCCGCCGACCTGCTCGGCTACGTGCCGGACAACCTGCTCGACGACATGGTCGCCGCGCTTGCCGCGGTGGACGGCGCCGCCGCCTTCGGGGTGGTGCACCGGGCGGTCGAGGGGGGGCACGACCCGCGGCGCTTCGCCCACGACCTCCTCGAGCGGCTGCGGACCCTGGTCCTGGTGTCGCGGGTCGGCGACGCCGCTGTCGACCTGCTGCCGGACCTGCCCCCCGACGCCGTGGACCGGCTCCGGACCCAGGCCGGCCACCTCGGGCCGGCGGAGCTGAGCCGGGCCGCGGACACGGTGGCGGCGGCGCTGGCCGACATGGCCGGGGCCACCCCGCCACGGCTTCTCCTCGAGCTGCTCGTGGCCCGGCTGCTCGTGGTCGGCAGCGAGGTCGAGGCGATGACGGCGGTCCGGCTGGACCGACTGGAGCGCCAGATCGCCGTGCTTGCGGGAGGAGCGGTTCCCGCCCTGAGCCAACGGAGCGCACCCTCGGGGCGGCCTGTGTCGCCCGCGCTCGACCCGTCGACCGCCGCTCCGCCCGCCGCCCCGTCGCCTGCGGCTGCCCCGTCGCCTGCGGTCCCCTCGACCGCCGTCTCGCCGTCGCCCGCCCGCGCGCCCGACCGCCAGCCCGTGCCACCTGCGCCCGCTCCGCCCGCGGTCGCCGCCCCGACGGCGCAGACACCTCCCGCGACCGGTCCCGGGGGGGTCACGGTGGACGCGATGCGCCGCTCGTGGGACGCGGTGCTCGATGAGCTGCGCGGGATCAAGCGTTTCACGTGGACCCTGGTCAGCCAGGAGGCGCAGGTCCTTGCCGTTGATGCCCAGACGTTGACCCTCGGTTTCGCCAAGCCGGGTCTCGTCGAGACCTTCAGCAACCGCGGCCAGGGTGCCGTGGTCCGCGAGGCGCTGCTGCGGGCGACCGGCGTGGACCGCACTGTCGTCGCGACCGTCGATCGGCGGGCCGCCGACGACCGGTCAGGTCCCGCGCCGCTGCCGGGAGCAGGACCGGTGCAGCCGTCAGGTGCGCGTCTCGGGGCCGGGGGACTCGACGTCCCTGGCGCTCCGGAGGCCCCAGAGCCCCCCGAGCCGCCGGACGACCCCCGGCCGCGTGACGTCGAGCCGCCCTACGCCGAGCCGCGTGACCTCGAGCCGCCCGCCCCCTCCCGGCCGCCTCGCCGATCGCCGCCACCCGGCCGCCCGGCGTCGTCGGCCGGGGACGCCGCGCCCGACGCTGACGGGGCCGCCCTGGTCCGGAGGATGTTGGGCGGGGAGATCATCGAGGAGACGCACAGCACCTGACGCGTCGGATGAGCATGTGGGACGTACTCTCCACGGGTGAACGAGGCCGGCTACGACGGGGCGGTCGCCGACCTCATCGGTGAGCTCGGGCGCCTGCCCGGGGTGGGACCCAAGTCCGCCCAGCGGATCGCCTTCCACCTGCTGGCCTCCGACTCCGAGGACGTCGAGCGCCTGGTGGAGGCCCTTACCGAGGTGAAGCGCCGGGTTCGGTTCTGCGACTGCTGCGGCAACGTCGCCGAGGACGTGCTGTGCCGGATCTGCCGGGACGCCCGTCGCGACGGCTCGGTGGTCTGCGTGGTCGAGGAGCCGAAGGACGTGGTCGCCATCGAGCGGACCCGGGAGTACCGAGGGCTCTACCACGTGCTGGGCGGTGCCATCAGCCCGATCGACGGCATCGGCCCCGACGACCTCCGGATCGCCCAGCTCATGCGCCGCCTGGCCGGGGGTCCGGACGCGGTGGAGATCACGGAAGTGATCATCGCGACCGACCCCAACATCGAGGGCGAGGCCACGGCCACCTACCTGGCCCGGCTCATCCGGCCGATAGAGGTGCGAGTGACGCGCCTGGCCAGCGGGCTGCCGGTGGGTGGCGACCTGGAGTACGCGGACGAGGTCACGTTGGGCCGGGCCTTCGAGGGGCGGCGGCTGCTCGAGGCCTGAGCGCCCGCACCCCGCCGAGTTCCAGTGCCCCGACCGCCAGCGCCGTGACTGTGAGGGCCGGGACCGATGTCGTCCGTTATCTCCGTGTGACCTAGCTAGACTCCGCCCGGGCAGTCCGCAGCCAGGAGGTGCGCCCGCATGGGCCTCATCGTGCAGAAGTACGGCGGTTCGAGCGTCAGCGACGCCGAGGCCGTCAAGCGGGTGGCCCGTCGCATCGTCCGGGCTCGCGACTCCGGGTACCGGGTGTGCGTCGTCGTGTCCGCGATGGGGGACACCACCGACGACCTCATCGACCTCGCCCAGCGGGTGACCCCGCATCCGCCCGGCCGGGAGCTCGACATGCTCCTCACCGCCGGCGAGCGGATCAGCATGGCGCTGCTCGCCATGGCCATCGCGAACCTCGGGCACGAGGCCCGGTCCTTCACCGGCAGCCAGGCCGGCGTCATCACCGACTCCGTCCACGGCAGGGCTCGCATCATCGACGTGACGCCGGGGCGCATCCGGGCGGCCCTGGACGACGGGGCGGTGGCGATCGTCGCGGGCTTCCAGGGCGTGAGCCAGAACACCAAGGACATCACGACGCTCGGCCGGGGCGGCTCCGACACCACGGCGGTCGCGCTGGCCGCGGCGCTCGGTGCCGACGCCTGCGAGATCTACACCGACGTCGACGGTGTCTTCACCGCCGACCCGCGGATCGTCCCGACGGCCCGGCGGATCGCGCGGATCTCCAGCGAGGAGATGCTCGAGATGGCCGCCAGTGGGGCCAAGGTGCTGCACCTGCGCTGCGTCGAGTACGCCCGGCGTTATGGCGTCCCGGTCCACGTCCGGTCCTCGTTCTCGGACCGGCCCGGTAGCTGGGTCGTCGATGATCAAGCGGCTGTCCCGGCCGGGCTGCTGGACGACGGCTCCGATCCCACCGACGGCTCCGCGCCCGCGGACGCCCCCCAGGAGGACCCCTTGGAACAGCCGATCATCTCCGGCGTTGCCCATGACCGCAGCGAAGCCAAGATCACGGTCGTGGGGGTGCCGGACGTGCCGGGCAAGGCGGCGGCGATCTTCCAGGCAGTGGCCGACGCCGGCGTCAACATCGACATGATCGTCCAGAACGTGTCGGCGGGCGGGTCGGGGCGGACGGACGTGTCGTTCACCCTGCCGAAGAGCGACGGCCGGGCCGCCATGTCCTCGTTGCAGCAGCGCCAGGACGCCATCGGCTACGAGGGCCTCATCTACAACGACCAGATCGGGAAGGTGAGCATGGTCGGGGCGGGAATGCGGTCGCACCCCGGCGTCTCGGCCCGGTTCTTCACGGCGCTCTCCGAGGCGGGCGTCAACATCGAGATGATCTCGACGTCAGAGATCCGGATCTCGGTGGTGACCCGGGCCGAGGACCTCGACACCGCCGTGCGCGCCGTGCACTCGGCGTTCGAGATGGACGCCGACAGCGTCGAGGCTGTCGTCTACGCCGGGACCGGCCGGTGAGCCGCCGCCCGACCTTGGCGGTCGTCGGCGCGACAGGGGCTGTCGGCACCGTGATGCTCGACATCCTCAGTCAGCGCGAGGACATCTGGGGCGAGATCCGTCTCGTTGCCTCGGCCCGCTCCGCCGGTCGGCGACTCACCGTGCGCGGCGAGGAGGTCGAGGTCAAGGCCCTGGCGCCGGGCGTGTTCGACGGCGTCGACGTCGCCATGTTCGACGTCCCGGACGAGATCTCGGCCGACTGGGCGCCCGTCGCGGTGTCTCGCGGCGCGGTGGTCGTCGACAACTCCGGCGCGTTCCGGATGGACCCTGAGGTGCCGTTGGTGGTGCCGGAAGTCAACGGCCACCTCGTCCGCCAGCGACCCCGGGGGATCATCGCCAACCCCAACTGCACGACCCTGACGATGATGGACGTTCTCGGCGCGCTGCACCGGCGGTGGCAGCTGACGGCGATCGTCGTCGCGTCCTACCAGGCGGCGTCCGGCGCCGGCCAGGTCGGCGTCGACCGGCTCCGCCGGGAGCTGGACGTCGTGGCCGGCGATCACTCCCTCGGCACCCGCGCCGGGGACGTGCGCCGCGCCATCATGGACAAGCTCGGCGACGAGCCGTCGCCGTTCCCGGCGCCGTTGGCGCTCAACGTCGTGCCGTGGGCCGGCAGCCTCAAGGACAGCGGCTGGAGCAGCGAGGAGCTCAAGGTTCGCAACGAGTCCCGCAAGATCCTCGGGATCCCGAACCTCAAGGTCTCCGCGACGTGCGTGCGGGTGCCGGTCGCCACCACCCACTCGCTCGCCGTGCACGCGACGTTCGCCACCGACATCGACGTGGACGAGGCCCGGGACCTTCTCGTCGAGGCAGCTCACGTGGTGGTGGTGGACGAGCCGGCCGATGCCGAGTTCCCGACCCCGATCGACGCCACCGGGATCGACCCGACGTTCGTCGGCCGGCTGCGCCAGGCGCTGGACTTCCCTCAGACGCTCGACTTCTTCGTGTCGGGTGACAACCTGCGGAAGGGGGCGGCTCTGAACACCGCCCAGATCGCCGAGCTGGTCGTCGCCGACCTCCTGTCGGTGTGAGGCGGCGGCAGGCGGCGGCCCGGGCCGCCGGGATCGGGTTCGCCGCCGGGGCTGCTGTCGGGGCCTGGTCACTCGCGGAGGCCGCGGTGTACCGGGTACGCCGGGTCGAGGTGCCTCCCCTCGCCGGGGTCGATGCCGCTCTGTCGGTGCATCTGCGGGTCCTCCACCTGTCGGACCTCCACCTGGCGCCCTGGCAGCACCGGAAGCGTGCGTGGCTGCGGGGTCTGGCTGCGTTGGAGCCCGATCTCACGGTCGTCACGGGCGACTTCCTCGGCCACCGGGACGCGGTGCCGGTGGCGCTGGATGCCCTGGGCGAGCTGCTGGACCGGCCCGGGGCGTTCGTGCGCGGCAGCAACGACTACGTGGCGCCGAGGTTCGCCAACCCGCTGCGGTACCTGTCCGGTCCCACCGCGCGCCGTCACGAGGAGTGGTCCGATCGCGAGAAGCTGCCGACGGGCGAACTGGTGGCCGGGCTGACGGGGCGGGGGTGGGTGGACGTGGACAACCGGCGGGGCCGCCTCACGGCCGGCGGGGTCGAGGTCGACCTCGTCGGGGTCGACGACCCTCACCACGGGCTGGACCGGATGCCGGAGCCGGCGCCCGTCGCCCACGGGGCGGTGATGCGGCTGGGAGTGGCGCACGCTCCCTACCGGCGGGTGCTCGACGCGATGACGGCGGACGGGGCGAGGCTCGTGCTGGCCGGGCACACCCACGGCGGCCAGGTCTGCGTGCCCGGTCGGGGCGCGCTGGTGACGAACTGCGACCTCGAGCCGCGGTACGCCAAGGGCCTCTTCGCCTGGTCCGTGCGTGCCCCCGACAGGTGGGCGCGGCGCTCGGCCTGGGTGCACGTGACTCCCGGGGTCGGCACGAGCCCGTATACCCCGGTCCGATTGGCCTGTCCGCCGGAGGCGTCGCTGCTCAGCGTTTCATAATCCGCGAGACGAGAAGAAGAGCGCCGCGATCCGGGACGTCAGGCGTGGCGATCGCGGATGGAGCGTGTCCCGACCGGGCACACCGGACGGGCAGTATTTCGTCCCAGCACCCTCGACCGGCTCTGCAGGAGACCCGGTGGCCTCCGCCGACTGAGGCTCATGTCGGCGGAGGCGGAACGTCGGATGGTGGTCGGGCTGGCGGGATTCGAACCCACGACCTCCTCGACCCGAACGAGGCGCGCTACCAAGCTGCGCTACAGCCCGAGAACTCCCGCAGCATAGCCCACGGGCACGGTGCCGCGGGCGGGCTGCGGCACCTGTCAGCCGTCGTCCGGTCGCCCGTTGCCGCGGCCGTTGTCGTCGCCGGGACGGGTGATGGAGTCGATGAGGTCATCGAGGAACCCGCCGCCGCCTCCGCCACCGGAGAGGAACACCGTGACGGTCGAGCCCGCGGGCGCCGAACCGCCACCGCCGGGGCTCTGGGAGGCGACGAGGCCCTCGGGGACGCCGGAGCTGCCCTGGCTCTCGCCGGAGACCGCCATGGTGAACCCCGCCTCGGCGAGGCGGGCCTCGGCGGTGCTCACCTGGGTACCCACCACCGACGGGACCCGCACCTGGGGGCCGAAGATGATGTCGCTGCCCGGGTCGTTGAACGGCGGGGTCGCGATGCCGAGTTCGCCAACGGCCCTCGGCATGAACGCTTCCCACGTCGGCACCGCGTACGTCGAGCCGTAGACGGCGGACCGCTGTTCGCCGTTGATCGGGAAGTCCGTCAGCGCCACCGGGGTCGGTGCGGAGTCCCCGATCCACACCACCGCGGCGAGGCTCGGCGTGTACCCGGCGAACCACGTGTCGCGGAAGCTCTGGGTGGTGCCGGTCTTGCCGGCGATCGGGAAGCCGATGTAGCTGAGGCGGCGGGCGGTCCCCTGTTGCGGAGTCTGCTGCAGCGCGTAGTTCACCCCGCGCGCCACCTCGGGGTCGATCGCCTGTGTGCAGGCCGGTGGCGGCAGCTCGACCTGCGCACCGTCGCCTCCCGTGACGGCGGTCACGGCGGTCGGAGGGCAGAACAGCCCGTCCGCGGCGAAGGCGGCGTACGCGCCCGCCATTGCCAGCGGTGTCACGCTGCCGACGCCCAGCACCATCGAGGGGAACGGCTCGAACTGACCGTTGCGCCCCTGTGCCACGTCGGTGACGCCGAGCCGGGCGGCCAGGTCACGGATCTCGCACAGGTTGAGCTGCTGCGCCATCCGCAGGTACGCCGTGTTGACTGACCGGAAGGTGGCCTCGAGCACCGAGATTCCGGACCCGGTGTCGCCGGAGTCCCCGGCGTTGCCCGCCTCCCGGACCTCGCTCGCTGTCTCCACACACGTCACGAAGTCTGCGACGTCGTAGTTGTACGGCTCGCTGCCATCGACGCGGGCGCTGAGTGGCCGACCGGTCTCCAGCCAGCGGGCCAGGACGAACGGCTTGAAGGTCGATCCCGGTTGCACCCCGTTCGCACCGCTGGAGGTCGAGAAGTTGACCTCGGTGAACTGCTGGCCCTCCTGTTTGCCGAACACCCGGTTCTGGGCCATGGCGAGGATGTGCCCGGTGCCCGGCTGCACCACCGGCATGGCGACGCCGGCCCGGTCCGTCTCGGGCACTTGCGAGCGCACCGCCTCCCAGGCGATCTGCTGCATCCGCGGATCGACCGTCGTCGTGATCGTGAGCCCGCCGTTGTACAGGGCGGCGACCCGATCGTCCCGGGTCTCGCCGAGAGCGGCGTAGCGACTCTGCGCGCCCTCGACGTCCGGGGCCGTGATCTCACTGATGACGTGCTGGCAGAAGAAGGCCATGGAGCCGGCGGCCTCGCAGCCGTTCGGCCGGTTCTGGGGCGTCACGGTGATCGGCTCGGCGATCGCGGCGTCGTACTGCTCCTGAGTGATCTTCTCTGTGTCCAGCATGCGGGCCAGCACGGTGTTGCGGCGGGCGAGAGCGGCCTCGGGGTTGCTCACCGGGTCCAGCTCGTTCGGTCGCTGGACGATGCCGGCCAGCAGCGCCGCCTGGGTCAGGGAGAGGTCCGCGGGGTTGACCTGGAACCAGTAGCGGCTGGCCGCGAAGATGCCGTAGGCGGCCCCGCCGCCGTCACCGCCGCCCCCGAAGTTCGAGATGTTGAGGTAGCGCTCGAGGATCTCCTCCTTGGTGAAGCGCTCCTCGATCGCGATGGCGTAGCGCGCTTCCAGCAGCTTGCGCTGGTACCCCTCGACCCCTGAACTGGCCACGGCGGCCCGGGCGGCCTCGCGGTCACCCTCCCGCACCGCGCGCTCCAGCAGGACGTTCTTGACGTACTGCTGGGTGAGCGTGGAGGCGCCCTGCTGGCTGCCGCCGAGGACGTTGTTGACCAGTGCGCGCGCGGTGCCCCGGGTGTCGACGCCGCCGTGCTCGTAGAACCGGGAGTCCTCGATGGCGAGGATCGCGTCGACCATGGTCTGGTTCACCGAGGTCAGGGGGACGACCTCGCGGTTCTGCCGGTAGATCGTCGCGATCGGGCTGCCATCGACGGCCGTGATCGTCGTGTACTCCGACAGCGGCGGCTCCTCGATGTCCGTCGGCAGGTCGTCGTAGAACTCGACTCCGCTGCGGGCGAGGAACCCCGCGGTCGCGGCCCCGGGCAGGAACAGCCCGGAGAACAGGATGCCCGCTGCGACACACACGACGACGAAGGCTCCGAGCAGACCGGCCCCCCGGACGATCTCGTTCATCAGTGATCCGCGACCCCTCACGGTGCACAGGGTAGGCGCCGTTCCTGCGAGCGTCTCGACCGCCCGAACCCGATCTGGCGAGCCCCGGATCTCCGCGATGATCCAGTTCGCGGGTCCCCCGATCGGATGAGTCACGGCCGACCGATCGGCGGGCCGGAACCGGACGATCGCCCGCTGCCCCGCGGAGCCCTCGCTTCCTAGCGTCACTCGCGTGCCGCAGTGGACTGCGGCCGGGGACGAGGAGGAGTGACGCAGGATGCCGTGGAACGAGGACTGGCCGACACAGGCGGTGTGTCGGGAGGATCACCCCGATGCGCTGTTCGTGCAGGGCGCCGCACAGCAGCAGGCCAAGATCGTCTGCTTCCGCTGCCCGGTTCGCGCGGAGTGCCTGTCCCACGCCCTCGACACCCGCACCGAGTTCGGTGTGTGGGGTGGCATGACCGAGCGTGAGCGTCGGCAACTACTGCGTAACCACCCCGGTGTGGCCTCGTGGCGTGAGGTGTTCCAGAACGCGATGGAGGAGCAGGAGTCCGCCGCGCCCACCGTCCCGGCTCCCCACGGCGTCGACACCCCTCGCCACGCCGGCACACCTCGCCACGCCGTCGTGCCCCGGCAGGCAGTCACAGCCCGCGAGTCCCAGCTCTCCGCCTGACCGCCACCCCGGCGCCCCCGCCACCCCCGGCACCCCCGGCAAGTGGCGGCAATCGCCGAGGTTGGCCCGCATCAACCCGGGCG
>JBHJOS010000118.1:0-38167 GCA_050329415.1 Kineosporiaceae bacterium | reverse complement strand
GGCGTGTCGCGCCGAGGAGGCTGTCTTCCCGGTCTTCGTGACCGGGCTCCATTGCGGCACCAGTACTTCCGGGCGTGTCGCGCCGAGGAGGCTGTCTTCCCGGTCTTCGTGACCGGGCTCCATTGCGGCGTACCTCAGCGGTGGCGATTTCGGGATTCCGTCTCGCGGTCTTCCCGGTCTTCGTGACCGGGCTCCATTGCGGCTCCATCATGCCCATCAGTGTGCCTCAGCGCGGCCCGGTGGTCTTCCCGGTCTTCGTGACCGGGCTCCATTGCGGCGAACCCGGAGAGGCCGAGGGCATCGACGGCGGCCTGTGTGTCTTCCCGGTCTTCGTGACCGGGCTCCATTGCGGCTACGGGGCCTCGATCCGTACCGCCCTGCGCGGCGCGCGTCTTCCCGGTCTTCGTGACCGGGCTCCATTGCGGCCAGGCCGCCCTCCGCGCGGGCCTCGACGACGTCGGCCAGGTCTTCCGGGTCTCCGTGACCGTAGCTATTCAGCTGCCCGTTGATCATGTTGTGGCGACGCGCCCGCGCGTGGGTGACACGGCCCGGTCGCGGTCGCGAGCTGCGTCGCGTTGCAGGCGTCGAAGGCGACAGCGAGGTCGCCCGGCCGCAGCGACCCCAGGCCGACCAGCAGCACGGCGCCCGGGTGACGGCGGGGCGCCGCCTCGGTACTGTGCCGCCCGGGTCGATGCGGGGAGGTGCCCGGTGGCGAGCGTCGTACGGGATCGGCTGGTGGCGCTCGTGACCGCCCAGGACGAGTCGCCGTCGAGCGTCCAGCTGGCGGCGAAGCCGTCGACGGCGCTCCGGCTGCACGTCGAGGACGTCGGCGCCATCGAGCTGCCGGTGACCGAGGCCCAGTCGGCCCGGCTCCTGTCTCTCGGTCGACCCGCCCGGTTCGGCCGTGGCGCGGAGACGATGACGGACGCCGCCGTCCGCGACACGTGGGAGATCCCCAGGGGTCTCGTCCGCGTCGAGTGGGACGGCTCAGTTCTCGACCGCGACCTCGAGGCCGTGCGCGAGGAGCTCGGGCTGCCCGGTCACTGCCGGCTCACCGCCGAGCTGCACTCGATGCTGGTGTACGACACGGGGCAGTTCTTCCTCCCGCACCAGGACTCCGAGAAGGACGACGCCATGGTCGCGACCATGGTCGTGACGTTGCCGTCCGAGCACACCGGGGGCGAGCTCGTCGTCCACCACCTCGGCGAGGCCACCGCGTACCGCGGTCTGCCGGACCGCGTCTCGCTGGTCGCCTTCTACGCGGACTGCCGGCACGAGGTGCGCCCGGTGACGTCCGGACGTCGGATCACGCTCACCTACAACCTGCTCCTGCACGGCGACCCGGTGGGTCGCGTCCCCGACGAGGTGACGATCGCGGAGGTGGCGGCCGTCCTGCGCGAGCACTTCAGCACCCCGGTCCGCCGTCCCTACCGCGACGTCGCCGGCGACCCCCCTGCTCGTCTGGTCTTCCTGCTCGACCACGAGTACACGGCGCGGGGGCTGGGCTGGTCGCGGCTCAAGGGCGACGACGCCGGGCGCGCCACTCTGCTGCGAGCGGCAGCGGACGCGGCCGGATGCACCGCGGTGCTGGCCCTCACCGAGATCCAGGAGACCTGGGAGGCCGCCGAGCCCGACCACGGGTACCGGAACCACCGACGGTACTGGGGCAGCGCCTCGGTCGAGGACGACGGCGACGGACCGGACGGAGACGACGAGTACGAGGTCGATCAGCTCCTCGACTCGTCGACCCGCTTGACCCTGTGGACCGACGACGCCGGTGCCGACGGGGCGGAGATCTCACTCGGTGTCGATGCCGCCGAGGTCTGCGCCGGCACTCCCTCGTCCGATCTGCGGCCCTTCGAGTCCCAGTACGAGGGCTACATGGGCAACTACGGCAACACGGTCGACCGGTGGTACCGGCGGGCAGCCGTCGTCCTGTGGCCGCGGGAACGTGACTTCGCGACCCGGGCGGAGGTGTCGCCGTCCTGGGCCATGGCGGAGGTGGCTCGGCTGGCCCGTGCCGCCGATCCGGCCGTGGCCTGCGACGCCGCCCGGACGCTGGCCCCGTTCTGGGACGCCGCCGTCCGTGGCGTCGGCAGGCCGGAGGACCTGCTGACCGAGGTGTTGGCGGCCGCGGTGGCCGTCGATGACCCGACGACCGCCCTGATGCTGCTGCGCCCGTTCCCGATCGAGACGTTGCGCAGCTCCCACGCCGCGCTCCTCGTGGAGCTGGCCGCCCACTACGGCGGGCCGTGGGTGGTGGGCGACGTGCTGCGCTCCTGGTTCGGCGACCGGCGGCAGGCGTGGATGCCCGTCCGGGGCCTCTCCCGCGTGCAGTGGCTGACGTCGTTGCCCGCCCTGTGCGACGCCCTGCGAAGCCACGGTGACCAGGGTGAGTCGGTCGGCTCCGGCCTGGTGCAGCTGGCCTGGGACGGGCTCGCCACCCTGCTGGTCGACGCCCTCGCGTCACCGTCCGCCGAGGCCCGGCGGCAGCTCGACCGGTTCGGGGAGCCCCTTGCTTCGCTCTGCCGGGCCGCCGCGTCCCTGGGAGCGTCCGACGCACTCGACAGCATGATCGGCTTCGGCCGGGAGCACGCCGACGCGATGAGCGGCTGCGTCATCGAAGCTCTGCGGGCCGCCGCGGGGTTCCCCGCCGAGTCGGGGCAGCGCGACGTCTTCGTCCGGCTGGCGACGGAGCAGGCGGCTGTCCTGCGTGCCCGGCTCGAGAGAGCACCCCGAGCCGCGGACGACTGGTCCGTCGAGCTGCCTCCGGGGTGCGGTTGCGATCTGTGCGGCACCCTGCGCGTCTTCCTGGCGGATCCCTCGGCGCGGGCGAGGGAGTGGCCGCTGGCCAAGGATGCGCGGTCGCACATCCATCACCGCATCACGCAGGCGGAACTGCCGGTCACCCATGACACCCGGCGCCAGGGGCGTCCCTACACCCTGGTCCTGACCAAGACCGCAGGACTGTTTGAGCGTGAGACACGGCAGCGTGCTCAGGACCAGGCCGACCTGGCCTGGCTCGTCGACCTCTGGCCCGAGGCCGAGTCCCGCCCCACCGTCACGTCGGCGAGGAGCTGAGACTCCGCCTCACCCGCCGGGTCGGCCTCGTCGGCTGAATCGAGGACGGACGCCAGGCGTCGGCTGTGCCTACCCCTCGATCCGTCACGTGTGCCGCCCGCTCGAGTGCACCTGGATCGCCACGGCGGCCCGGGTGGCCTGACCCACGCCCAGGGCGACCGCGGCCGCCAGATCGGCCGGGGTGTCGACGTCGCGGCGCAGCCGGGGGGCGGCCAGGGGGAGCAGCACCCCGCCCCGGGCGTGCCGGGCGGCCGAACCGGGACCGAAGGCGGGGGTGAGCGCCGCCGGGTGGGCGGCGGCCATGAGGACCGTGCCGTCCCCGTCGGTGTCGGGCACTACCGCCCGCAGTGCCCCGCCGAGCAGCGCGGCGGTGCAGGCGTCGAGGGCGGCGGCGAGGTCGACCGGCCGCAGCGCCGGCAGGTCGGCGAGCAGCACGGCGCACGGGAGGTGTCCGGAAGCTCGACAGAGCCCGGCGGCGACCGCGGCGTCCAGGCCGTGCCCGGGGTCCGCGACGACCGTCGCGCCGAGGTCGCGGGACCACCGGGCGGTCTCGGGGTCGCCGGTGACGACGAGCATGACGGCGACCCGGGACGTGGCCCTCGCGGCGGCGACCGTGTCCACGGCGACCGCGGCGGCGACGCTCGCCCGGCGCTCGCCGAGCGGCGACAGCCGGGTCTTGGCTCCCGGACCGCCCTTGACCGGCAGGACGACCGTCCACGGCCACGGCGTCGCCGACGGTGGGTCGATGTCGGCGCGATCGGACAGCAGGGTGTCGATCTGCTCCGGCGACAGGTACGCCACCCGTCGTTCGACAAGGGCGCGGACGGCGCGGCGACGCAGATCAGCGCCCGACCGCTCCGGCGGCCACTCGTCTGATGGCACCGGACCAGGCTACTTGCCCCGATCTTGGGACTCCGCCGTGTCGCGGGCCAGCAGGGCGGCCTCCACCCGCGAGGCGCAGCCGAGCTTGTCGAGGATCCGGGACACGTGGGTCTTGACGGTGGCCTCGGCGATCCCCAGCTCGGCGGCCAGCCGCGCGTTCGAGGCGCCGCGCCCCAGGCCCGCCAGGACCTCCTGCTCGCGGGTGGTCAGCGTGACCAGGCCCGGCGGCTCCTCGCGGCGGGCCGGCTCCGTCGCCGCCACCCGGTCGAGGATGCCGCGGGGGACCTCGGGCGCCATCACGCCCTCCCCGGCCGCCACCCGGCGCACCGCGTCCACCAGGGTCGGGGCGTCGGCGGTCTTGAGCAGGAATCCGGCGGCTCCCGCGCGCACGGCTGCGAGCACGTGGTCGGGGGCGTCGACGACCGTGAGGACGAGGACGTCGGCGAGACCCTCGGCGACCACGGCGCGGGTGGCCTCGACGCCGTCGAACCGCGGCATCCGCAGGTCCATGACCACCACGTCCGGCCGCAGCACCCGGGCCTGGCGGACCGCGGTCGCCCCGTCCCCGGCCTCCCCGACCACGCGGAGGTCCCCGGCCGTCCCGAGAACGGCGGCGATCCCGGCCCGCACGGCGGCGTGGTCGTCGACGACGAGGACACGGACCACCGGCTCCGGCGCCGGGGTCATGCGGGCACCTCCTCGCCACGGCCGGCCGTGGGACGCAGCGGCAGGGTCGCCCGGACCCGCCAGGTGCCCGGTCCGTCGGGTCCGGCGTCGACGTCCCCGCCGAGGCGCTCCACCCGGTCGCGCATCGCGACCAGGCCGAAGCCGGTACCGGCCGGGGAGGCCGGAGAGGCCGGGGCGATGTCGGGAGCCCGGTTGGTCACGTCGATCTCCAGGGTCGCGTCGCGGGTGTCGACCGAGACGTGGGCCGCACCGCCGGGACCGTGCTTCGCAGCGTTCGTCAGCGCCTCCTGCAGGACTCGGTAGGCCGTCTGGTCGACCGCCGCCGGGAGCGGCCGCGCCGGCGGCAGCTGCGCCGTCACGGCGAGGCCGGCCGCCCGGGCGGTGTCGAGCAGGCGCGGCGCCTCCGCCAGCCGCGGAGGGGAGGTCAGAGCCGCCGGATCCTCGCGCAGCACCGCGATCATGTCGCGGACGTCGCCCAGCGCCGCGACGCTGGAGTCCCGCACCGCCCGCAGCGCGCGGCGGTCCGCAGCGGTCTCGTCGGCCGGTCGCGCCAGAGCCGCCGCGCTGCGCAGCGCCGCGGCCGACAGGTTCCCGGCCAGCGCGTCGTGGAGGTCCCGGGCCATCCTGGCCCGCTCGTCCCTGACCGCCACCTGGGCCCGCAGCCCGGACAGGTCGTCCTGCTGGCGCAGCGACCAGCCCCACCACACCGGCGTCGCGACCAGGGCGAACAGCAGCAGGGCGACGTTGACGCCGAGGCGGGCGTCGCCGGTCACGACGAACGTCGTCCCGGCGCCGGCGACCACCACGGCGACCGCTGCCCGGTGCACCCGGCGCGCCGCCACCGGCCCGGCGTGCCGGGCGGCGGAGTGGAGCAGGTCGAGCAGCACGAGCACCACCCCGGTGCTGCCACCGAGAGCGGCGTCGCCCGCACCGACCACGAGCCCCGCGATCAGCGCCGGGACCGGCCGACGGCGCCGGAGGACGACGAGGGCGCAGGCGGCGGCGAGAGGGACGGCGAACCACCAGCGCCCGGGACCGGTGTCGGCCGGGAACCGCCAGATGCCGACCACCCCGACGGCGACGAGGACCAGCCCGAGCGCCAGGTACGCCGCGGCCACCCGGACGTCGCGGTCCTGCGCCGCGGTCCGGAGCAACCGCAGCGGTGCGGCCGATGGGCGGTCCGGCGGGCTCGGGCGGGCCATCGGTCCAGTGTCGCCGTTCGCCCGGGAGGCGAGGTCCGTCGAAAGTCGCACCCCGCCGGCGGACGGGTCCGACCATCCGCCGACGACGCGGGCCCACGTTCTGCGCACGATCGCCGGGTGGACCTCGCCCTCGCCGGCTCGCTGCTGCTGCTCGCCCTGATCGACTCGACGAGCATCGGCACCCTGCTCGTCCCACTCTGGCTGCTGCTGGCACCGGGTCGGGTCCGCGCCGGACGGGTGGTCCTCTTCCTCGCCACCGTCGCCGCCTTCTACCTCGCGGTGGGGCTCGTCCTGGTCGCCGGCCTGGCGGGTCTCGCCGACGACGCGGCGCGGGTGATCGAGGGGCCGGCCGCGACGCGAGTCCAGCTCGTCGTCGGGGTCGCCCTGCTGGTGGCGAGCTTCCTCGTCCCGACCGGGCGGCAGGGCCGGTCCGGGGGGCGGGCGCAGCGCTGGCGGGACCGGGCGATGTCGGGCGACGGTGGGGTGGCCGGGCTCGTCGGGCTCGCTCTCGTGGCCGCGGCCCTGGAGATCGCGACCATGCTGCCGTACCTCGGGGCGCTGGGCCTCGTGGGGACGTCGGACCTTGCCTGGCCGGGCCGGGTGGCCGTGCTTGCGGGGTACTGCCTCGTCATGGTCGTCCCCGCGCTCGTCCTCACCGCCGCCCGGGTCGTCGCCGGCGCCCGGGTCGAGGCGCCTCTGCAGCGCCTGGCCGGGTGGCTGCAGCGGACCAGCGGGGAGACGCTGGCGTGGATCGTCGGCATCGTGGGGTTCCTGCTGGCCCGGGACGCGGTCGTGCGCCTGCCCGAGCTCACGGCCTGGCTCGACCGCTGAGGAGGGAGGTCAAGGCCCGAGCAGTGCGGCCGGGACCACGGCTGACGACCTACCCTCGGGGCATGCAGCCCCCCCGCTCGCAGCGACGCGGCCTCGGCTGGGGGTACGCGGTCGCGGTCGGCGTCATCCGCGGCGTGATGCCCGCGATCTCCCGGCGCGACTGGCGGGGCGGGGAGCACCTGCCGGCGAGCGGTGGCGCGGTGGTCGTCGCCAGTCACGCGACGTATCTCGACGCGGTGACCGCCGGGCACTGGGTGTGGGACCACGGCCGGGTGCTGCGCTACCTCGTGAAGTCGGGGCTGTTCCGGGTGCCGGTGTTCGGGGCGGTGCTGCGCAACGCGAAGCAGATCCCGGTGTACCGCGAGGGACCGGACGCCGCGCTGGCCTACCGGGCAGCCGTCGAGGCGGTGCGCCGTGGCGAGGTCGTGCTCGTCTTCCCGGAGGGCACGCTCACCCGGGACCCCGACCTGTGGCCGATGCGGGGCAAGACCGGCGCCGCCCGGATCGCGCTGGCCACCGGCTGTCCGGTGGTCCCGCTCGGGCAGTGGGGGGCCTCGGACATCTTGCCGCGTTACCGGCGGCTGCCGCGGCTGTGGCCCCGGCGCACGATCCGGGTGTGGGCGGGCCCGCCCGTCGCGCTCGCCGACCTGCACGGGCGTGAGGACCGCGAGGCCGTGGCCGAGGCCACCGGCCGGATCATGGCGGCGATCGTCGGCATCGTGGCCGAGCAGCGCGGCGAGCAGCCCCCGGCGCAGCTGTACGACCCGCGCGCGCACGGGGTGGCCGAGACCGGACGTATCCCGCCCGACCGCCAGTAGCCTGCGGCGGGGGCAGCCCACACCCGCCCCGCCGCACCGTCCCCGGGTCGCCGTCCTCTTCGGGGGCCGATCGGGGGAGCACCCGATCTCCTGTGTGACCGCCGGGGGAGTGCTCGCGGCGATCGACCGGGACGCCTACGACGTGGTGGCCGTCGGGATCGACACCGAGGGCCGGTGGTGGCTGGCGGACGACTCGCCCGGGCCGTGGGAGCTGCGCGGGGACGTGCTGCCGTCCGTGGACGGGGCCTCGCCGGGGCGCGGGGGCGGTGCGGCGGTGGAAGTGGTGCCGTCCACGGCCGTCGGGGGACTGCGGCTGCTGCCCACCCCGCCCGCGGGGGGCGTGCCGATCGCCGTCGATGTCACCTTCCCGCTGCTCCACGGCGCCTACGGCGAGGACGGCACCATCCAGGGCCTGCTCGACCTCGCCGGGGCCCGCTACGTCGGGTCCGGGGTGCTGGCGTCGGCTGCCGGGATGGACAAGCCGACCATGAAGACCCTGCTGCGGGCCGCCGGGGTGCCGGTGGCCGAGTGGGTCGCCTTCACCCGCGACGACTGGCACGGTCCGGAGCGGGGCGAGCTGCTGGCGCGCGTCGAGAAGCTCGGGAGTCCGGTGTTCGTCAAGCCGGCGCGGGCCGGGTCGAGCCTGGGGGTGGCCCGGGTCGACGGCGGCGAGCAGGAGCTGGACGCGGCGGTGTCGGCGGCCGCCGAGCACGACCCCCGCATCCTGGTCGAGGCCGCGATCCCCGGGCGCGAGGTCGAGTGCGGGGTCCTCGACGCCGGCCCCGGCTCCCCGCCCGCGGCGAGCGTGTGCGGCGAGATCGTCCTGCGCGGCGGGCGGACGTTCTACGACTTCGAGGCGAAATACCTGGACCCGGACGCGGTCCGGCTGGACTGCCCGGCCGACCTCCCCGGGCCGGTCGCCGACCGGGTCCGCGAGCTCGCCGTGGTCGCGTTCCGGGCGCTGGGCTGCGAGGGCCTGGCCCGGGTCGACACCTTCGTCACAGGGGACACCAGGGACTCCGTGGTCGTCAATGAGGTCAACACGATGCCCGGGTTCACGCCGCTGTCGATGTACCCGCGGATGTGGCAGGCCACCGGGGTCGGCTACCCGGAACTGGTCGACCGGCTGATCCGGGCGGCCCTCGCCCGGCCCGCCGGCCTGCGCTGACAGCGGTCCGGCAGCGGAAACGGGCTGCGGACATGCCCCTTCCAGAGGCTGTGCAAGACCTACAAGTCCTGGCCCCGTCAGCATTTGTAGGTCTTGCACAGCCTCCGCGGAGGGTCCACCGCCCGCGTCACACGCAGGACCGGTCGGAGGGCAGTTCCGACACGGCCGACCCGAGCGCCGGCAGCACCCCGGGTGCCGGGGCGTACGCGCCGGGCACCTCGACCTCGACGCCGGGCACGCGCCCGTAGGTGGCGAACAGCGCGGCGCCGTCGTCGCCCTGGGCGAGCACGACCCAGTCCACGCCGTCGACGGTGACGCACTCGCGGGTGGTCGGCCCCAGTGGCTCGGTTCCGCACCGCAGCACGATGGCCGGGTCCCCCCAGGCCGCGACCCCGACGCCCTCGGCGCCGCGCCGCGGCTGGTCCGCCAGCGAACCCGGGAGCCGGTCCGTCACGTCCTGGCAGGCCGGCGAAGCGCCCTCCGGGGCGGGGTCCACGCGGACGGTCCCCGCGCATCCCGCCAGCAGCACGCCGAGGACCGCGACGGCACCGATCGCCGGGACCGCGCCGTACAGTCGCCTGGTCACCGCTGGCACACGGGCCACGGTAGACCGGACGACCGGGAGGGCAACGGCGTGCCGACGGTGTCCGACCTCGGTGAGGACCGGCTGGTCGCGGCCGTGCTGGCGCGGGTCCGCGAGGTCGCGGGTGCCCCTGTCGGACGCCTGCTGGTCGGCAACGGCGACGACGCCGCCGTGCTGCCGGCGGGCGGGCCCACCGTGCTCAGCACGGACACCCTCGTCGAGCACGTCGACTTCCGGCACGACTGGTCCTCGCCGCACGACATCGGTGCCAAGGCCGCCGCCGCCGGGCTGGCGGACGTCGTGGCGATGGGGGCGCACCCGGAGGCGCTGCTGCTGTCCCTGACGACGCCCGGCGACACCGACGCCGAGCTGCTCCTCGGGATCGCCGCGGGTGCCGCCGGCGAGACCGTCCGGGCGGGCGCCACCGTGGCCGGCGGCGACGTGGCCGCCGGTCGGGAGATCGTCCTCACGGTCACGGCCGCGGGACGGCTGGCGGCGGGGGCGGTTCCGGTTCTGCGTTCCGGTGCGAGGCCCGGACACGTGCTGGCGGTGGCAGGCCTGCTCGGAGATTCCGGCGCGGGCCTGGCGGTGCTGCTCGCGGGCGCCGTGACGGCCGACCGGGCCGTCTCGAGCGACCGGGATCCGGTGACGATCGCCGGGGCGGCGGTCGACCGGGTCGTCGCCCGGCACCGCCGCCCGGTGCCTCCATACGAGGCCGGGCCGGTCGCAGCCGCGGCGGGCGCGACCTCCCTCATCGACGTCAGCGACGGCCTGGTCCGCGACGCCCGCCGGGTGGCCGCCGCCTCAGGGGTGGTGCTCGACCTCGATCCGCGGGCCCTTGCGCCGGACGACGACCTCATCGTGGTGGGGGGCCTGCTCGGTGCCGACCCCGTGTCGTGGGTGCTGACCGGCGGCGAGGACCACGCGCTGCTGGCGACCTTCCCGGCCGCCGTGCCGCTGCCGGAGGGCTTCCGGGCGATCGGGCGCGCCGTGGCGGCCCGCCCCGGCGGCGAGGTCCTGCTGGGGGGGCTGCCGTACCAGGGCAGCGGCGGCTTCACCCACTTCGCGGGCTGATTCCGGCCCCGAGCATCCTCCTGAGCGTTCCGCATCACGATCGCACTGTCCGGTTCGTCACCGGCGTTCCTGCCTCCACCACGCCTGTGGACATGAGGCATCAGCCGAGGCGCCGGGACTAGCGTCGCGGGTCGTGGGGGGGTCTGGATCGGATACGTCGAAGTGCCGCCGAGCGTCGAGATCAAGATCCGGTCGCGGCGGGGGATCACTGGGCAGCAGGTCAGGAGTGCCTGTGAATGGCCCGCGAGGCCCGTCCGAGCGGTGTGGCACGACCATCCCGAGTACGGCCGCCGGCTCATCGTGGTCGCCCGGGACGATCGGGGTCAGCTGCTCAAGGTGGTGTTGCAGCCCGTGGACCCCACTGACGGTACGTGGCGGCTGCGTACTGTCGTCGTGGCGAGGGAGGACGCATGATGGGACTCGTGCAGTCCGACGAGTTGGCCGAGATCGACCTCAGCGAGGAGGACATCGACGGCATGGCCGCCTCCGGTGAGCCGGTCGAGGTCACCGGGCCGCCCGGGACTTCCCGCATGGTTCACTTCGAGCTGGTCGTAGATCCCCTCGGCGCGCACCGGTGGCGATTGGTCACCGAGGACGGGGAGATCCTGGCGACGAGTTCGGTGACTTATCACTCCCGGGACGCCGTGAGGCGAGCGCTCACCCTTTTGGCGCCCGTGCTGCCACGAGCCGCGATCCTGGACAGGGACGAGGCGGGCGACGTCAGTACGCCGGAGCGACCGGCCCTCTGACGGCGGAGCGGCCGCTCGGGATCACGGATCTCTGGACGTGACCCTGCGTCGAGGGAGGAGCGCGCCGCGGGTCAGCGGACCTTGCCGGACTTGAGGCAGGACGTGCACACGTTGAGTCGTTGCGGGGTACCGGCCACTACGGCCCGCACTCGCTGGACGTTCGGGTTCCAGCGTCGCTTCGTCCGCCGGTGCGAGTGCGAGATGCTGTGACCGAACCCGGGACCCTTCCCGCACACGTCGCAGTTGGCCGCCACCGTCGTCTCCTTGTCCTGTGTGTTCCCAGCGTGTCGCAGAGGTGCCGCAACCAGGTTCCTGACGGGCGGGGCGACGGGCCAGAGTACCCGACGTGACGCGCCCGGGCCGAATCGGTCTCCGCGGCCGCCGGTGCCTACGCTGGAGGGCGTGACGGGGACGGTCGTGGCCCTGCCCGGTCGCCTGGACCGGCAGCTGGCGCGCGACGTCGGCGAGCGCACGGCCGCGATCCTCGAGCGCCACCTCGGGTTCACGACGGTGCGGGACCTCGTCGAGCACTACCCGCGCACCTGGCTGCGCGCCCGCGAGCTCACCCGGATCTCCGACCTCGCCGAGGACGAGCTCGTCACGTTCATCGCCGAGGTCTCCCGCGTCCACACCCGGCCGATGCGCCAGCGCAAGGGCTCCCTCACCGAGGTCGTCGTCACCGACGGCCGCGACGACCTCACCCTCACCTACTTCAACCAGCGCGGGCTGGACCGCCGGCTGCCGGTCGGCACCCGGGCGCTGTTCTCCGGCACGGTCTCCCGCCACCGCCGGGTGCTCCAGCTGGTGAACCCGTCCTTCCAGCAGCTCGACGACGGTGACGACGACGCCCTCACCCCGCTCATCGCGGTGTACCCGGCGTCCGGCGCCGCCCGGTCGGAGGTCGTCGGCGGGGCGGTCCGGGTCATCCTCGACACCCTGCGCCCCCAGGACGTCCCGGACCCGCTGCCCGCGGCCGTGCTGAAGCAGCGCAGCCTGCCGGACCGGGTCACCGCACTGCGCGGCCTGCACCGTCCCCGCACCGAGACCGAGCGGGACGCCGCGCTGGACCGCTTCCGCTTCGAGGAGGCGTTCGTCCTGCAGACCGCCCTGGTGCTGCGACGGCGGGCGGCCCGAGGCCACCCGGCGGTCGTGCGCTCGCCGGGTGACCACGGCATCCTCGGGGCCTTCGATGCCCGCCTGCCCTTCGAGCTGACCGCCGGGCAGCGAGCGGTGAGCGAGGAGATCGCCGCGGACCTCGCGAGCGGGACCCCGATGCAGCGGCTGCTCCAGGGCGAGGTCGGCACCGGCAAGACCCTGGTCGCGCTGCGGGCGATGCTCGCCGTCGTGGCCGCCGGCGGCCAGGCGGTGCTGCTCGCTCCCACCGAGGTCCTCGCCGCCCAGCACCACCGGACGATCACCGACCTGCTGGGGGACCTCGGCCGGGCCGGCACACTGGACGGCGACCCGGACGGCACCCGGGTCGCGCTCGTCACGGGGTCGCAGAGCGTGGCGACCCGCCGGCGCGTTCTCGCCGACGTCGCCTCGGGTGCGGCCGGGGTGGTCGTCGGCACCCACGCCCTGTTGAGTGACCCCGTCCAGTTCGCCGATCTCGGCCTCGTCGTCGTCGACGAGCAGCACCGGTTCGGCGTCGAACAGCGCGACGCCCTGCGCAGCGGCCGGCTCGACGCCGACGGGCGGGCCCCGCACCTGCTTGTCATGACCGCGACCCCGATCCCGCGCACGGTCGCCATGACGGCCTTCGGCGACCTCGACGTCTCGACCCTCACTGAGCTGCCGGCCGGGCGCGCCGAGGTCGCCACCCACGTGGTCTCGGTCGGCGAGCGCCCCGCGTGGCTGTCCCGTGCCTGGCAGCGCGTCCGCGAGGAGGTGGACCGCGGCCGGCAGGCGTTCGTCGTCTGCCCCCGGATCGGCGACCCGCCCGGCGCCGACGGCGACCCACGCCGGGCGGGGGAGGACGAGGTGCCCACCGAGCCGGGCGCCGAGCCGGGTGCCGGGGTGCTCGCCACCCTGGAGTCGCTGCGCGGTCACGAGGCGCTGGCGGGGCTGCGCATCGAGCCCCTGCACGGGCGGCTCGACTCCGACGCCAAGGACGCCACCATGCGGGCGTTCGCCGCGGGCGACGTCGATGTGCTCGTCTCGACCACCGTGATCGAGGTCGGGGTCGACGTGCCCAACGCCACGGTCATGGTGGTGCTCGACGCCGACCGGTTCGGGGTGTCCCAGCTGCACCAGCTGCGCGGCCGGGTCGGCCGTGGCAGCGCCGGCGGGCTGTGCCTGCTCGTCACGTCGGCCGCCCCGGACTCCACGGCCCGGCGCCGCCTCGACGCGGTCGCCGCCACCCGCGACGGGCTCGCCCTGGCGCGACTCGACCTCGAGCTGCGGCGGGAGGGGGACGTGCTGGGCGCCGCGCAGTCCGGCCGGCGGTCGTCGCTGCGGTTCCTGCGGGTCCTGCGGCACGAGGAGGTCATCGTCGCCGCCCGGACCGCCGCCGAGGCCCTGGTGACGGCCGACCCGGACCTGGCGGAGCAGGCCGAGCTGCGCCGGGCGATCGAGGAGCGGGTCGCCCCGGACCGCCAGGAGTTCCTCGACCGTGCCTGACGTCCCGAGGACGGGTGTTCGCGCGGTGCCCCGGTGACGCGGATCATCGCGGGGGTCGCCGGCGGCCGACGGCTGGCGGTGCCGCGCGGGACGGGCACCCGGCCGACCTCCGACCGGGTCCGGGAGTCGATGTTCTCGCGCCTGGAGTCGCTGGGCGCCGTCGACGGGGCCCGGGTCCTCGACCTGTACGCCGGGTCGGGGGCACTGGGGCTGGAGGCGGTGAGCCGGGGGGCGGTCTCGGCGGTCCTCGTCGAGGCGGACCGCCGCGCCGCGGACCTCGCCCGGCGCAACGCTCGCGACCTGGGCCTGGACGGGGTCCGGGTGGTGACCGACCGGGTCGAGCGGTACCTCTCGACCGCCCGGCGGGACGACGAGTTCGACCTCGTGCTGTGCGACCCGCCGTACGCCCTGGCCGGCGACACGCTCGCCGCGGTGCTGGCCGAGCTGGCCCCCGTGGTGGCCGCCGGGGGCGTCGTCGCCGTCGAGCGGTCCGCCCGTGCGGGTGAGCCGCGGTGGCCGGCGACGCTGTCCTCGATCGGGGGGCGGCGCACGGGTGAGACCTCGGTCTGGCTCGCGGCGTCCCGGCCGGCCTCCTGAGAGCGGTGGGCAGGTCGCCGGGGCGGGAGGCGTTCCGCCGAGCCTTGACGTCACGTCCGCTTGAACTCCGAGGATCGACGGGGGACTCCGGGACCGGCGGCCCCAGGCAACGGCAAAGGGAGCGGACCGTGGACACCCGGCTCGACGACACCCTGGAGCACCTGCACCGGACCGGCCCGGAGTTCGACGGCTGGCTGTCCAACCACGGCCCGATGGCGGCCGACGCCCTGCTGCGGATCGCTCCGGAGGCCGACGTCCACCGGTGGACCGCCCGGTACGCACGACGGCTCGACCCGCTCCCGTCGCCCCGCTGGGCGATCGACGAGGAGGACTGGCGGGAGTACTGGGGCGACCCCTCGCGCGTCGGGGACTGGCTGCAGTTCTTCGACCGGGCGGTCCGAGGTCGACCGTGGCGCGACGTCCTGGCGACGTGGTGGCCACGCCTGCTGCCGGGCAGTCTCGCCGCGGCGACGCACGGGCTCATCCGGACCGGTCACGCCGTCCGGGCACTGCGCGAGGCCGAGACCGCGCCGCGGCTGCGCGAGCTGGGGCAGGCCCTCGGGTACTGGGCGGCCCGCTGGCAGCCGATGCCCCTGGCCGACCCCCGGTCCGGTGATCCCCGGGCGGCCGCGCAGCCGGTCCTCAGCTTCGGCGACGAGCTCGCGGCCGGCGGCGGCCGGGCGGGTCGCGTCACCGCGTCCCGGGAGTCCGGCCCGGCCGCGGACGCCCTCGACGTCGCGGCACTGGAGGCGGTCCTCGACGCCGCGCCCCGGCTGGGGCAGGCGGGTGGCACTCGCACCCGGATCGCGCTCGCCGGGGCCGACCGGGAGTGGGCGGCCTACGCCCGGCGTGCCCCGGAGGTCCCGAGCGATGTCCTGGAGGGAATGCAGTGCGTGCGGGACGCCGCCGTCGGGGCCTACGACCGTGGGGGGCACGGCAACCCGGTCATGATGGTGCACGCGGCCACCGCCCCCCGTGCCGCCGCGCTCGTGCTCCCGGCGCCCAGTGTGGACGATCGGCCGCTTGATCCGTGGGTAGCTGGCCGCTGGGTTCGTGGGCAGTTGGCCGCTCGGTCCGTGGGCAACTGGCCGCCGAGGGTGGTGGGCAGATGGCCGCCCAGGTCGTGGTCGATCCGCCGCCCCGGCCGCGGGCGGTCGGCCGGGTGAGTTCAGGTCCGGTCCTGGGAGCGAACCGTCTCCCCGCGCCGGGGAGACGGCGGGGAGACCTCGCCGTGCGGTGGCTCCCGCTGGGAGCCACCGCACACGTGCGTCAGCCCTTCTCGGCGCCCGCGGTGGCACCGCGGACGAAGTAGCGCTGGAACACGAAGAAGATGATCGCCACCGGGATGGTCATGATGAGCCCCGCGGCCAGTGTGATCGGGAACTGGTTGCCCGACCCCAGCCCGCCGGTCGTCAGGGTCGCGACACCCTTGGTCAGGGTGTACAGGTCGGGATCCTGGGAGGCGATGAGGAAGTGGGGGAACTCGTTCCACGACCCCTGGAACGCGAGGATCGTGATGGTGAGCAGCGCCGGGCGCGCCATCGGCAGGACGACCGACCAGAAGGTTCGGAACGTGCCGGCCCCGTCGATGCGGGCCGCCTCCTCGACCGAGACCGGGATGGACTCGAAGAACTGCTTCATGATGAAGATCCCCGCCGCGTCCGCGACGAGCGGCACGACGAGCGCCGGGTAGGTGTCCCAGATCCCCAGCTCCCGCAGCACGAGGAACTTGGGGATGAGCAGGATGATCGGCGGCACCGCGATCACCGCGAGGATCCCGCCGAACAACAGGGTCCGGCCCGCGAACGGCAGCCGGGCCAGTGCGTAACCTGCGAGGGCGTTGAAGAACACACGCCCGGCGGTCACGAACAGCGTGACCACCACGGAGTTCCAGAACCACAGCGGGAAGTCGGCCTGGAACAGCCGCCGGTAGGCGTCGACCGTGAAGGGGTCCGGGATCAGGTCGAGCGAGTTCTGGGTGGCGTCGGCGTTCGTCTTGACACTCGTCGCGATCTGGATGACGAACGGGAAGAGATAGACGAAGGCGAAGAACGTGAGGACGGTGTACCCGGCGATCATCGCTGCCAGGGACCAGCGACTGCGCTTCCGGCGCCTGGCGGGCGGGGCCGACCCCCGGGCCGGACGGACGCCCGCGTCCCGGGCCGTGGGGGTCGCGGCGGTCATCGCCTCCTCCTTCCGGACATGAACACGAATCGCTGGATCACCGTGAACAGGATGATGATCGCGAACAGCAGGAAGGCCATCGCCGCCGCGACGCCGAACTGGTTCGTCTCGAAGGCGTAGAAGTACGACAGGTAGGCCGGGCTCAGCGTCGACTTCGCCGGCCCGCCCTGGGTCGCGAGGAACACCTGGTCGAAGACCTGCCAGCTGCCGATCAGCCCGAGGGTGACGACGAGGATGACGGTGGGCCGCAGGTGGGGCAGCGTGACGGCGCGGAAGCGCTGCCACCGGTTGGCGCCGTCCACCAGGGCGGCCTCCTCGACCTCGACGGGCACGTCCTGCAGCGCCGCGAGGAACATCAGCATGAAGGTGCCGGTCGTCGTCCAGACGACGAGGATGATGATGGCGACGAGCGCGACGCTCGGTCCGGACAGCCATTCCCAGGCCGTGAGGCCGAACATCGAGCCCGTGGTGAGCCCGCCTGGCGGGGCCGAGGTGTCCCAGATCCCGAGGCCCGACCCGATGAGGTGGAGCAGGCCACGGCTGTCCGTGAACCAGTTGGGCCCGGTGACCCCGAACACCTGGAGCAGCCGGTTGACCGGCCCGCCGCCGGCGAGCACGAACAGGAACACCAGCGTGATGGCGACCGAGGACGTCACGGCCGGGAAGTAGAAGGCTGTCCGGAAGAAGCTCCTGGCCTTGAGCATCTGCATGTTGAGGACGACCGCGAGGAACAGTGAGAGCAGCGTCTGCACCGGTACCACCAGCAGCACGTAGTAGAAGGTGTTGCGGATCGACGTCGCGAAGTCCCGCTGTGGCAGCCCGCCCTGGGTGACGATCTGGGCGTAGTTGTCGGCACCGACGAAGCCGACGTCGCCGGACAGCGGGCTGCCGCGGCCGTTCCATTCGGTCAGTGACACCCAGAACGCCAGCAGGATGGGCAGGAAGACGAAGAGCAGGACGAGGACGACGCCGGGCGCGACGAACAGCCATCCGGCCCGGCTCATCCCCCGTGTCACCCCGCCGGCGCGGATCCGGCGGCGCGGGGAGCGCCGGGTGCCGGGGTCCACGACGGCGGGCGTCCCCTGCGGTGGCCCGCCTGCGGACACGAGCTGCGCGGGGTGTTCTCGGGGCGGTGTGGTCATGGGCGCGACCTCCTCGTCGGCCGGTCAAAGGCGGGTGGGGGTGGGCCGGCGGGGCGGGTGCCCCGCCGGCCCGGTGGTTCAGGCCGTGGTCACTGCCCCAGGACGCTCTGGGCGTTGGTGTCGAACGACTGGAGGATCTGCTGGGGGTTGCCCGTCCCCAGCGTCTCCAGCTGCGCGTCGAGGTCGAGCATCACGGCCTCGACGCCCGGTGCGGTGACCGGACCCCGGCCGTACTCGCCGCCGGCGATGAACGGCGCGTCGTCGGGGAACTGCTCGACGTACTGCTCCTCGGCGGCCTGCCGGCTCGGCATGACACCGAACCCCTCGGCGAACGCCAGCTGCTGCTCCGGCGTCGTGAGGAACTCGATGAGCTCGACCGCCGACTCCTGGTTCTGCGAGTCCGAGGCGACCGCCCAGCACTGGGTGAACTGCAGGGTGCCGGGACCGGCCGGGCCCTCGGGCAGCTCCGCGACGACGTACTCGACCTCGGGGTAGTCGTTGGCCATGGCGCCGCGGATCCAGTTGCCCTCCATCGCCATCGCCGCCCGGCCGGTGCCGAACGCCTCGCCGGCCCAGCCGGCGTCGAGGTCGCCGTGATAGGCAGCGGACCCGTCGGCCAGCAGACCCTGGACGAACTCCAGAGCCTCCATGTTCTCCGGGGAGTCGGCGGTGGCCTCGGTGTTGTCCTCGTTCGTCCAGTACCCGCCGTTCTGGACCAGGAACGCCCCCAGCCGGTCCCGGGTCGGTCCGGTGGCGAGGCCGACCTGGTCGCCGGTCGTGAGCTGCTGGGCGACGTCGGCCAGCTCGTCCCAGGTGGTGGGGATGTCGTCGTCGGTGAGTCCGGCGGCCTCCCACGACTCGGTGTTGATCTGCAGCGCCAGGGTCGAGAAGTCCTTCGGCACGCAGTACTGGGTCCCGTCGTAGGTGAAGGTGGTGCGCAGGGACTCGTAGAAATCGTCGTTGTCGGGGATCTGATCGGCGTAGGCGTGGAGGTTGCCGGCCTCGGCGAAGTCGGCGAAGCGCCCGGCGTCCAGGTAGAAGACGTCCGGCGGGTTGCCGCCCGCGAACCCCTGGGCCAGCTGCTGGGCGATGTCCTGGGCGACCTGGACGTCGACCGTGACCCCGCTCTCCTCGGTCCACGCCTCGGCCGCGGCCTGGACCGCCTCGGTCTCGGCGTCGCCGCTGGAGGCGATGAGCATGGTCAGGGAGCCGGCGGCGCCGGACGCCGTGTCGCCGGGGTCGCCGGAGTCGCCGGAGTCGCCGCCGCAGGCGGCGAGGACCAGGGCGGCGACGCCCGTGATCGCGACGAGTGGGATGGCTTTGCTGAGCGGACGTCTCATGATGTCGGGTCAGCTCCTTCGGTGTGGTGGGGTTTCCGGGTCGGGTGCAAGGACGTCGTAGGGGCGGGGGTCAGGGGATGGGCAGGACCAGCCGGGGGGGCAGCAGGACCCCCACTGGGGGACCGGTGGCCCCGGCCATGCGGGCTCGGACGAGCTCGAGGCAGCGGTGGGCGGTCTCGGCGACCGGCTGAGCCACGCTCGCGATGCCGAGTGCCGCAGTGACGGGCGTCGCGTCGTAGCCGACGACCTCCGGGCCGTCGGGAAGATCGCGGCACGCCCGCCAGGCACCGAGCGCGAGTGTGTCGCTGGCGCACACCAGGGCGTCCGGAGGGTCCGGCGAGGCCAGCCGGGCACTCACCGCCGCCTGTGCGGCGTCCGCAACGTCCTCGCAGGCCAGGTCCATGTCGGGGGCTGCGACACCGAGGCGGGCGGACTCCCGGGCCCAGCCGTGGCGACGGTCGTCACCCGCACCCGAGCCGACCGGCCAGCCGAGGAAGCCGACGCGCCGACGGCCCCGGGTGGCCAGGTGGCCCACCGCCTGGGCCGACCCGCCGGCGCCGTCGACGTCCACCCAGTCGTGCGTCGCCGAGCCGCCCGTCCCCCAGGGTCGACCGAACGTGCACAGCGGCGTGCCCCGGCGGGCGAGCCAGGCCGAGCGGCCGTCGTCGGCGTGCACACCGGTGAGGACGACCCCGCCGGCTGCCCCGGTGCCGAGCAGATCCTCGAGGACGGCGACCTCCTGGTCGTCGTCCTGGCTGCCGGGATAGAGCACGACGTGGGTGCCGGCCTCCCGGCTGTGCTCGGCGAGGGCGTGCAGGAAGGCGTCGAGGAGCAGGCCCGACACGCCCTCCGGCTGCGGGCGGTGGGCCGGCACGGCGACGGCCGTGGCGCGGCGCATGGCCAGCTGCCGGGCGGGAGCCGAGGGGCGGTAGCCGATCTGGGCGACGACGTCGAGCACCCGCTGGCGGGTGGTGGGGCGCACCCGCTCGGGTCGGTGCAGGACGTTGGACACCGTCTGCCGGGACACGCCCGCCAGGCGTGCCACGGTGTCCAGCGTCGGCGCCCCAGCCGTCACGTCCGATCGCCTCCTCGCGTTCGGGGGGAGCGCCGACCCTGCCGGCTCTGGCAGGATTTGAGCGCTCAACTCCACGCTAGCCGATAACTGGCGATCGCGTATCCACCGCCGTCGCACGAAGGGGTGCCCATGGTCCACAGCTCGCTCGCGTCCGACGGAGTCGCCGCACCGGGCGGGGCGGTGACGGCGCCGCAGCAGCCCTGGCTGCACGACCTCGTCCCGGTCCTGCGGGCTCCGACGCAGGTCTGGTCCGACTCGGCCGGTCAGGTCGACGGCGAGGGAGCGACCGGGTACTACCACGCCGACGTCCGGGTGCTGAGATGCGCGGTCATGGAGATCGCCGGGGCCGCGCCGATCCCGATCGGCCACCACCTGGCCGCCGTCGATGACGTGGTGTTCGTCGGCCTGGTCCGCGAGCACACCGACTTCGGCGCCGACCCGACGGTGCGGACCGAGCGACGGCGGCGGGTCCAGGCCGGTCGGGTCGTGGAGACCGTCGAGATCCGGTCCTGGGCGGCGACGGACCTGACCTTGCCGGTCCGGGTGCGCCTCGCCTGCGACCTGGCCCGGATCGACGACGTCAAGGCGGGGGTGGCGGTCCCCGACCGGCCGCCCCGGGCGCACGGGCCGGACGCGATGTCGTGGGCCGACGACGCGGTGACCGTGGAGTTGTCGGCGACCGACGCCCAGGTGACCCTCGCCGGCTCGACGGCGGAGATCGTGTGGGAGGTCAGCGTGCCCAGCGGCGGTCGGGCCTCCGTGGGCTGGACGATCCGGGCGGAGGCCCCGCGCTCGACCCTGCGCGGCGCCGACTCGCCGGCTTCCTGCCAGGTGGCGGTGCGGGGCAGCGACCATCGCTGGACCGGGGTGCTGCATCAGGCGATGTCCGACGTCGAGGGGATGCGGATGTCCTTGGCGCAGACATCGGGCCACGACTTCGTCGCCGCCGGTGCCCCCTGGTTCCTCACGCTGTTCGGCCGGGACAGCCTGTGGTCGGCCCGGATGCTCCTGCCGTTCGGGACCGCGCTCGCCGGGTCGACCCTCAGGGCGCTGGCGAGCCTCCAGGGCCAGCGCGTCGCCGCTGACACCGTCGAGGCACCCGGCAAGATCCTCCACGAGGTCCGGGCCGGGGACTTCGCCATCGGTGCGCTCCCGGGCGACCTGGCGGGGCGCTCGCTGCCGCCGGTCTACTACGGCGCCATCGACGCCACCCCGCTGTGGGTGTGCACCCTGCACGACGCCTGGCGGTGGGGCCTGCCGGCCGAGGAGGTCGCCGAGCTCCTGCCGGCCGCCGAACGGGCGCTGGAGTGGCTGGTGACGTACGGGGACGGGGACGGCGACGGCTTCCTGGAGTACCGCGACGAGACCGGCTCCGGCCTGGCCAACCAGGGGTGGAAGGACTCCGGGGACGGGATCCGCCATGTGGACGGCACCCCGGCGCGGGCGCCGCTCGCGCTGTGCGAGGTCCAGGGCTACGCCTACGCTGCCGCCCGCGCCGGCGCCGACCTGCTGGACGCCCACGGACGCGACGGCGGCGCGGAGCTGCGCGCCTGGTCCGACCGGCTCCGGACGGCCTTCCACGAGGCGTACTGGGTCGAGGACGACGCCGGGCCCTATCCGGCCGTCGCCCTGGACCGGGACAAGCGGCCGGTCGGCTCCCTGACCAGCAACATCGGGCACCTGCTCGGCACCGGGCTGTTGGATGAGCGGCAGAGCGCGGTCGTGGCGCGCCGGCTGGCGGCGCCCGACATGTTCTCCGGCTTCGGCATCCGCACCCTGTCCTCGGCCGCGGCGGGCTTCTCGCCGGTCGGCTACCACGTCGGGGCGGTGTGGCCGCACGACACCGCGATCACGGTCGGTGGCATGGCCGCGGCCGAGCTGCCCGAGGCGGGCCCGGTGGCCGACGGCCTGCTGGAGGCCATGCACGTGTTCGGGGGGCGCCCGCCCGAGCTGTTCGCCGGCGACTCCCGCGACAGCCACCCGATCCCGCTGCCGTACCCCGCGTCCTGCCGCCCGCAGGCATGGTCGTCGGCGGCTGCGGCCGCCCTGCTGGCCGCGGTGCTGGGGCTGCGCCCGCGCGACGGGCGTCCGACCGCTCACCCGGTCCGTCCCTGGGCCTTCGGCGAGATGACGGTCCACGGCGTCCGCGTCGGGGCGAACGCCTTCACGGTGGAGATCGACGCGGGGGGTGGGGCAGTGGTCGAGCCCGCCGCCTGACCTGTCGGTCGGGCGGTCGGGCGGGCGGTCGGTCGGGCGGTCGGTCGGGCTGTCGGTCGGGCGGGCGGTCGGTCGGGCCGGGACCGCGCCGGCACGTGCGCCAGACTGCGACTTGTGTCCGAGGACTTCGAACCGAGGCTGCCCGCGGTCGCCCGCCTGGCCGTGTGCCCCGGCTCCTTCGACCCCGTCACGGCGGGTCACGTCGACGTCGTCCGCCGAGCCACGGTGCTCTTCGAGGCCGTCGTCGTCGCCGTCGTCCGCAACCACTCCAAGGCGACGCTCTTCGACGCCGGGGAGCGCGCCGACCTCATCCGCGCCTCACTGGCGGGCGACCCAGGGACCGCGCAGGTGCGGGTCGACGTCGTCGAGGATGGCCTGATCGCCGACTACGCCGCCGCCGTCGGGGCGGTAGCACTGGTCAAAGGCCTGCGCTCCGGCACCGACTTCGCCTACGAGGCGCCGATGGCCCTGATGAACCGCCACCTGCGCGGCGTCGAGACCGTCTTCGTTCCCGGCGATCAGCGCTACGACCACGTCTCCAGCAGCATGATCAAGGAAGTCGCCCGGCTCGGCGGCGACGTCGCGCCGTTCGTTCCGCCACCGGTGCTCGGACCCCTGCTGGCCCGCCTTCGCGGGGACGCCGGACGCGTCCCTGGGGCGCGGTAGACTGGCCGGTCGTGGCCGCGACGACCCGACACTCCCGTGTCGACCCTCGCTCGCCCTACGCCGTCGACATCCACCACCTCGGACGTCGGCCCGGGGCGCAGCAGCGGGTCGCCCGCGACGTGCCCGCGCCCGCCGACCTCGGCGGTGACGTCATCGGCGTGCCTGCGGGCACGCCGGTCGCGGTCGCTGTCAGCCTCGAGTCCGTCCTCGACGGGGTGTACGTCACGGGCACCGCGTCCGCGCGCGCCGACGGCGAGTGCGTCCGGTGCCTGGACCGCCTGGAGCGGGTGGTCTCCGCCGACCTCCAGGAGCTGTACCTCTACGCCGCCCCGGCCCCCGGCGGCGACGACCCCGACGAGCTCCCGCTCGTCGACGGCTACTGGATCGACCTCGAGGGGCTCCTGCGGGACTCCCTGGTCACCGCGCTGCCCTTCCAGCCGGTCTGCTCGCCGGACTGTCCCGGGCTGTGCAGCCGGTGCGGGGACCGCCTCACCGACGACCCCGACCACGCCCACCAGGACGTCGACCCGCGCTGGGAGGCCCTGCGGGGCCTCGCCGTGGCCGGTGGCGCCGCTGGTACCGAACCCGCCGACCGACCGACCGGTGAACCGCCGGCATGACCCGTCCGACCCGCCTCCAGGAGAGCTGAGCCATGGCAGTCCCCAAGCGCAAGATGTCCCGCAGCAACACCCGGAGCCGCCGGGCCCAGTGGAAGGCCGCCCCGCTGACCCTCACCACGTGCTCGCGGTGCCGGTCGGCGCGCCAGCCACACCACGCCTGCCCGGCCTGCGGGTCCTACGGCGAGCGCCGCTACTCCGAGGCGATCCGGCCTGAGCACGAGCAGGGCTGACCGCCCGGCCGGTGACCTCGCCGGCGCTGCGGCTCGCGGGCGGGCGGCCGACGCCCGGGCCACGCTGCTCGGTGCCCTCGGCGTCGAGCTGCCCGGGGACCTGCTGGAGCGGGCGCTCGTCCACCGGTCGTGGTCCTACGAGAACGGCGGCGTCCCGACCAACGAGCGTCTGGAGTTCCTCGGCGACGCAGTGCTCGGCCTGATCGTCGCGGACGCCCTGTTCCGGCGCCACCCCGACCTGGACGAGGACCAGCTGTCGCGGATGAGGATCGCCGTGGTGAGCCGCGCCGCACTGGCGTCCGTCGGGCGTGTCCTCGGTGTCGGCGATGCGGTCCTCCTCGGACGTGGTGAGCAGGCCCAGGGCGGGCGCGACAAGGACTCGATCCTTGAGGACACCACGGAGGCGCTGATCGGGGCGGTGTACCTCGCCCACGGCATGGACGTGGCCCGCGACGTCGTCCTGCGGGTCGCCGACCCCCTGCTGCGCACCGCGGGGGCGGCGGTCGACGCCGATCGCAAGACCGCACTCCAGGTGCTGGCGGCGCAGCGGGGGCTGGCGTCGCCGCGCTACGACACCGACGGCGAGGGACCGGTGCACGACCGCACCTTCACCAGCCGGGTGCAGCTCGGCGACGACGTCCTCGGGACCGGTGTCGGGCGCACCAAGAAGGCCGCGGAGCATGCGGCCGCCGCCGCCGCGGTGGACGTGCTGCGAGGTGGCGGTGCCGGAGCTCCCTGAGGTCGAGAGCGTCCGCCGCGGCCTGGCCGACCTCGTGACCGGCCGTCGCGTCGTCGGCGTGGCCGTGCACCACCCACGACTGCTGCGCGACCAGCCCGGGGGCGAGGGCGAGCTCGCCGCCCGGCTCACCGGTCGGTTGCTGTCCCACCCGCGGCGGCGCGGCAAGTTCCTGTGGTGGCCACTCACCGGTTCCGCCGCGCCCGCGACCGCCGCGGAGGCGCTCGTCGTGCATCTCGGCATGTCGGGCCAGGTCCGCATCACCGATGCGGCGGAGGTCCGCCACCCTCACACCCGGGTGGTGCTCGACCTCGACGACGGCCGCCAGGTCAGGATGGTCGACCAGCGGATGTTCGGGCGGCTGCGGGTCGATGAGCTTGTCGCGGACCCGGTCGCGCCGGGCGGGGCGGTGCCCGCCCACGCCCGCCACATCGCCGCCGACCCGCTGGAGCCCGGCTTCGACGCGCGCGCGCTGATCCGTCGGCTGGGTACCCGCCGCACCACGGTCAAGCGGGCACTGCTGGATCAGACCCTCGTCTCGGGCATCGGCAACATCTACGCCGACGAGTCGCTGTGGCGAGCCCGGATCCACGGCGAGCGTCCTACCCTCGGCCTGCCCGTGGCCACCGGCCGACGGCTGATCGCCCACGTCACGGCCGTCCTGACCGAGGCGGTTGCGGCCGGCGGCACGAGCTTCGACGCACTGTACGTCGACGTCAACGGAGCCTCCGGCGGCCACGGAGAGTCCCTGGCCGTCTACGGCCGGGCGGGACGAGCGTGCCCGCGCTGCGGGACCGCCGTGGCGCGCGCCGCGTTCGCCAACCGGTCGTCGTTCTGGTGCCCCCGCTGCCAGCGGCCACCCCGATCGGCCTCGGCGGCTCCCGGGGCGGTGCTGCGGGTCGTGGGCCGGGTGGGGGGTGGCTAGTGTGCCAGCCATGACGGAGACGGCCGGGAACGCCGATCGTGGCCCGGCCCGGGTCATGGTCATCGACGACCACGAGATCGTGCGGCGGGGCGTCGTCGACGTCGTCGACGCCGACCCCCACCTCACCGTCGTCGCCGAGGCCGCCACCGTCGCCGAGGCGCTGCGCCGGGTCCCCGCAGCCCGGCCGGACGTGGCGGTGGTGGACCTGCGGCTGCCCGACGGCGACGGCGTCGACCTCATGGAGCGCATCCGTGTCCTCCTGCCCGAGGTGCGGTGCATCGTCCTGACCTCGTTCGAGGACGACGACGCCCTCGAGGCGGCACTGTCCGCCGGGGCTCGGGCGTTCCTGCTCAAGAGCGTGCGAGGCGCCGAGATCGCCTCCGTCGTGCGGGCCGTCGCCGAGGGGCGGGTCCTGCTCGACGAGCGCTCCCTCGCCCGGGCGCGCGCCCGCAAGGACGACCCGACCGCCGCTCTCACCACGGCGGAGAAACACGTCCTGGAGCTCATCGGGGAGGGCCTCAGCAACCGCGAGATCGGCGGTCGGCTGGGCGTCGCCGAGAAGACCGTGAAGAACCACGTGACCGGGCTGCTGGCGAAGATGGGCTTCCAGCGGCGGACCCAGGCCGCGGCCTGGGTCGCCTCCCGCCAGACCACCCGCTGGAACCACCCCTGACGGAGTCGCCCCGCCCCGGGTCACTCACTGGGCGCAGGTCGGCGACACGCGGGCCGGAACCCTCCTCGTGCGGGAGTCGTTGCGTCGTGCAACTTGCACTGCGCAACGACTCGGATCAGAACCGGGACGCGGCGCTGGACCGCCTACCGGCCCGGCCCGGCCCGGCGCAGCGCCGCCCGGCGCAGCCCGGCCCGGCGCAGGCCGGCCCCAGCCCCGGCGCGTCAGTCGCCGTCGAGCAGTCGGGCCGCGGCACGTCGCCGCACCCTGCCGGTCCCGTCGCGCGGCACCGCCTCGACGACGCGGACCACGGCGGGGACCTGGTGGTCCGCCAGTCGTTCCCCGGCCCAGGCCCGCAGCTGCGCGAGGTCCGGCCGGTGCCCCGAGGTCGGGACGATCACCGCCGCCACGCGGTCGGAGTGGTCCGGCGCGGCGTCCCCGCCGAGCCCCACGACCGCGGCGTCGGCGACTCCGGGGTGCTCACGCAGGACCTCCTCGACCTCCGAGGGGTAGACGGTCGAGCCGGCCAGCAGGACCACGTCCGACAGCGGATCGACCAGCGTGACGTACCCGTCGCCCGACATGACGGCCACCTCGCCGGTGCGCAGCCAGCCGTCCGACAGCACCACCGGCGGGGCGTCGTCGGCGCCGACGCGGGCACCGGGCACCTGCGGGCCTCTGACCAGCAGCTCGCCCACCTCGCCGGGACGGCGCGGGACGGTCGGGGCGTCGGGGTCGACGACCCGGGCCTCGGTGGACGGCAGCGGCACGCCGACAGTGCCCAGGCGGCGCGCCGCCGACACCGGGTTCGCCGCCGTCACAGCCGCGGCCCGGGTCGTGCCGTACCCCTCGACGAGCACACCTCCGGACAGCCGCTCCCAGAGGGCCGCCACGTCGGGGGCCAGCGCCGCTCCGCCCGAGAACCCGTAGCGCAGCGACGCCAGGGCGTCGCGGCGGCTCTCGGCGGCCGCCGTGAGCTGCGTGATCATGGTGGGCGTGCCGAGCAGGACCGTCGCCCGGGTGCGCCGCACGGCCCCCATCACCTCGCTCGCTCCGGGGCCGGTCGGCAGGACGAGCGTCGCCGCCAGCGCCACGGCGTGGCCGAGCGTGAGCGTCAGGCCGCAGGAGTGGGACAGCGGCAGTGCCGCCAGCACCGTCTCGCGCCCCCGTGCCAGCGCCGGCGTCCAGGCCAGCGCCTGCTCGACGGCGGCTCGCAGATTGCGATGGCTGAGGACGGCGGCCCCCGCCGTCGGGTCGCCCGGCAGCATGACCGCGGGATCGTCCGGGTGGACGCCGGGTCCCACGGTTGTCACCGGGAGGGCGGCGGCCACCGCGAGGTCCCAGTCGTCCCAGCCCTGCGGCACCGGTCCGGCCAGGCGCGCCCGTGCCCGCCGGGCGTCCGGCAGCGGCAGGTCGTGCGCGAGTCGGCGTGACAGCGGCAGGGCGTGCCGAAGCCGCACCGCCAGGGCCGGGCCGACGTCGCGGCCGTCCGCCTCGCGCAGCGCCTCGTCCAGGGGCGCCGCCACCCGGTCCCACGCGACCAGGACCGGGTCCCCGAGCTGGCGCAGCCTGAGCGCGAGATCGCGAGCCGGCACCTGCGGGTCGTGCTCGACGACGGCCGCTCCGATGCGCAGGACGGCGAAGAAGGCCACGACGTGCTGCGGGCAGTTGGGCAGGACCAGAGCCACTCGGTCGCCGCGGCCGACCCCGCGCTCCCGCAGCACCTGCGCGGCCCGGTCCACAGCGTCCTCGAGCTCGGCGTACGTGGTCCGCCGGCCCCGGAAGTCGACGGCGACCCGGTTCGGCAGGTCCCACGCCGCCCGTTCGAGCAGTTCGGTGACGGGGAGATCGGGCACCTCGATGTCGGCGGGGACGCCGGGGGGATAGGCGCCCAGCCAGGGTCGGTCCGGCGTGGGGTCAAGCACGGCCCCAGCCTTCCGGGTCGCACGCCCCGGGCGAATCACGACACGGCGCGGGATCCGGTCCGGTCCGTCGCCACCAGCGGAACCCGCCACTGGACCAGGGTGCCGCCCTCGGGGCGGCGCGACACCGTTGCGGCCCCGCCGTGATGCCGCGCCCGGGCGTCGAAGTTCGCCAGCCCGCTGCGGCGCGAGGTCGTCGTCCCCGCGGTGCCGATGCCGACCCCGTCGTCGGCCACGCCGAGCGTCACCTCGTGCGGCGTGACGTCCAGGCGGACGTCGACGCGGCCGGCGCGGGCGTGTCGGGCGACGTTGCTCAGCGCCTCGCGGACGACGGCGGCCAAGTCGTCGACGAGGTCGGGGTCCAGGGGCCGCTCGGGTCCTCCGGGTGGGTTCAGGGCCAGCGCGGGCGGGAAACCGAGGAGTCCCGCGGCCCGCGTCGTCTCACGCTCGATCCGACCGACGAGGGTGAGGTCGTGGTCGTGGCCGTGCAGCGAGCGGATGGTCGCGCGGATCTGCTGGACGGCCTCGTCGATGCCGTCGAGCGCGGCGTCCAGCGTCCTGCGCCAGGAACGCTCGGGTCCGTCGACGCCGGCGGGAGCCGGCTCGCCACGCAGCCGTGACAACTGCATCCCGGCGGCGAACAGCTGTTGCACGGCGAGGTCGTGGAGGTCCCGGGCGATGCGCTGGCGCTCCTCGTACAGCGCGAGGACGTCCGCCTGGCGCCGCGCCGCGGCCAGCCGCAGCGCCAGCGCTGCCTGGGAGGCGAAGGACGTGACGGTCGCGAGGTCGTCGGCGACGAACGGCGACGCCCCCTTCGGCCGTGCCAGCAGGAGCACGCCGAGCTGGCCGTCGTCGTCCGCGAGCCGGGCGGCGATCGCGGGCCCGAGCGTGCCGAGCCCGGGGTGGGCGGTGGCGGCCGACAGGTCGCGCACCAGCCAGCTGCCGTCGGGCAGCTCCTCGTCGGGCCGGACGTCGTCGGGCAGCGGTGAGCCGAGGAGGTCCAGCGGTTCGTCCGTGTCGAGCACCTCCACGACGAGGGAGGAGTCGAGCGAGGGCAGGACCAGCGCGGCCACGGCGGCCCCGGCGACGAGGCGGGCCTGGGCTGCGATCAGCCCCAGGGCCTCCTCCTCGTCGGAGCCCTCCAGCAGGACCGTCGTCACGCGCTGCGCAGCCGTCGCCCAGGCCTCGCGGCGCGCCACCGTCCGGAACAGCCGGGCGTTGTCGATGGCCACCGCCGCCGCGGCGCCGAGGACCTGGACGGTGTCGACATCGGCGTCGGTGAAGCCGCCCGGCTTGTCCGTCAGGTAGAGGTTGCCGAAGACCTCGTCGCGGACTCGCAGCGGTACCCCGAGGAACGTGCCCATGGGGGGATGGCCGGGCGGGAAGCCGACGGCGGCCGGATGGCGGGAGATGTCCTCGACGCGCACCACCCGCTGCTCACGGGTGATGAGGCCCAGGACCCCGTGTCCGCGGGGGAGAGGACCGATGGCGCGGACGAGATCGTCTGCCATTCCATGGTGGACGAAGGTCTCATGCAGGCCGTCCGGGCCCAGCACGCCGAGGGCGGCGTAGCGCGCCCCGGTGTGGGCGGCCGCGGCCTGGACCAGGCGCCGCAGGACGCGCTCGAGGTCGAGGCCCTCGCTGATGCCTACGACGGCGTCGAGGAGGCCGCCGACAGCCGGGTTGGTCCGTGCCACCGCCCGCATCATGCCTGCACCTGGGTCGGCGGGGCAGCCCGGCTCTCCGACGACAGCGCGCGGCGCAGCTCCTCGTCCCGGGCCAGCAGCGCCGCCAGCGGCCCCCGGTCCGCGACCGCGCCGTCGCGCAGGACGACGATCTCGTCGGCCAGCGCGAGCGGGGTGAGGCGATGACCGGCGACGACGACCGGGCGCCGCCCGGTGAGCAACTCGCCGACGACGGCGTCGGCGGTCGCGGGATCGAGGTGCTCGGCGGGCTCGTCGACCAGCAGGACGGCGGCCGGCGACAGGTGGGCGCGAGCGAGCAGCAGCCGGCGCCGCTCCCCGCCCGACAGGTCGGCCCCGCCGGAGGCGAGAACGGTGTCGAGGCCGTGCGGCAGCGACGCCAGCCACGTGCCGAGCCCGGCGTCCACCAGGGCGCGGGCCAGCCGGCCGTCGTCGGCACCCGGGTCGGCGAGACGGAGGTTCTCCCGCACCGAGGTGGCGAACACGTGGTCCGACTCGCTCACGAGGTGGGCCAGGTGGCGGCGTTCCGCATCGGGGGCCCGCGAGGGGTCCGTGGGGTACGCGAGGTCCGTGGAGTCCGCGTGGCTCGGGTGGGTCGTGACGGCACCGGCCGGGCGGATCCGGACGTCGCCGGCCTGCGGCGGCAGCAGCCCGGCGAGGGTGGCGAGCAGTGTCGACTTGCCGGACCCGCTGGGGCCGATCACGGCCACGGTCCGGACGGTGCCGTCGAGCGTCAGGTCGACACCGCGCACGGCCGGCGGCCGGCCGGGCCGGCCCGCCGCGACCCCGGCGGCGAGGAGGACCGTGTCGGTCGCGGGTCGGCCCCCGCCCGCCGGCGCCGCCGTCGGGGACTGCGGCGGGCTCGGCTCCGGCGCCTGCGGGGCGGAGAGCTCCGTCACCCGGGCCGCCGCCACCCGAGCGCGGACCCACAGGGCGGCAGCGGCCGGCAGCGGGCCGGTCGCCTCGAGGGCCGCCAGCGGCACGATCATGGCAACCGCCCCGAGGGTGGGGGTGAGGTCTCCGGCGGCCACCGCGGGCACCGTGACGACGGCGGAGCCCACCACGGCGATCGCGAGCCCGGCCACGTGCCCGGCCGCCGCGTGACCGGCTGCCCGGTCCGCCGCCCGGCGTGCGGCGGCCAGGGCGCGGTCGAGTCCGGCGAGCTCGGCGCGCCGGGCGCCGGCGAGACCGGCGACCCGCAGCTCCGCGGCCGACTCCAGGGTCGCCAGAGTGGCCGCGGAGATCTCGGCGGTGAGCTGTGCGGCCTCGGTCTCGCGGCGCCGGGCGGCGACGGCGGCGAGCGCGGGCGCGGCGATCCCCGACACAGCGATGCCGGCCAGCAGGGCTCCCGCCGCCGGTGGGTGGAGGATCGCCACTGCCACGACAGCCGTCGCCGTGGTGCCGGCGGCGACCAGGCCGGGCAGCAGCGCCCGCACCACGACGTCGGCGAGTGTGTCGAGGTCCGCCCCGAGCCTCGCCAGCAGGTCGCCGCGCCGCAGGGCGGTGACCTGGGCGGCGGGCGCGGCGGCCAGCCGTTCATAGACCTGCGCCCGCAGCTTCACCACCCCGCGGAGGGCGACGTCGTGGGACACCAGGCGCTCGAGGTAGCGCAGCACCCCGCGGCTGATCCCGAGGGCCCGGACCCCGACCGCGGCGAGGACCAGCGCGTCGATGGGGGGGCGCTGGGCCGCCCGGACGATGAGCCACGCCGACACGCCGAGCAGGGCCGTGGCGGCCAGGACGGTGAGCGCGCCCAGCACGGCCGCGCCGACGAGGCGGGCCGCGGGCAGCTCGAGCCGGACGAGAGCGGGCAGGACACCGGACCCGCCACCGGCCGCCGCCCTCACGCCGGCTCCAGGACCGCTCGCCCGGCGCCGGGTCGGGCGGTGGCCCCGGGACCCTGGGGGGCGACCTCGACGGTGCGGTCGGCCAGAGCCTGCAGCGAGAGCCGGTGCGAGACGACGAGCACGGTGCGACCGTCCCGCCGGGCCTCGGCGATCAGCCGCGCGACGCGCTGCTCGGTGCCGGCGTCGAGGTGCGCCGTGGGCTCGTCGAGCAGCAGCAGCCGCGCCGGTCGCAGCCGGACCCGGGCCAGCGCCAGGCGCTGGCGCTGCCCCGCCGACAGCCCGTGACCCCCGGTGCCGACCCGGGTGGCCCAGCCCGCGGGCAGTTCGGCGACCACCTCGTCCAGGCCGGCGGCCCAGGCCGCGGAGGTGACGTCGGCGGCGGTGACGTCACCGCCGACGGCGTCGGCTCGCCACGCCGTGACGTTCTCCAGCACGGTCCCGGGCAGGAGGGCGGGGTGCTGGGGCAGCCAGGCGACCTGGCGGTGCAGGGCGTCGAGATCGAGGTCGGAGATCGGCGAGCCGCCGACGGTCAGGCTCCCCCGGGCGGCGGAGCCGTCGCAGGGGAGCAGCCCGAGCAGCGCGAGCAGCAGCGACGACTTCCCGCAGCCACTGGGCCCGGCGAGAGCGACCACCTCGCCGGGTGCCAGGTCGAGGTCGATCGGGGAGGACAGGTCGCCGTGGCGGTCCCGCACGGCGAACCCGCGGACCGAGACCTCCTCCGTGGCGAGGTCCGGGACCCGGCCCCGGACCGCCGGTGCCCCCGGTCCCGGGGCTCCGGCGCCGGCCGCGTCCCGGGGCTCGACGAGCCCGAGGGCGCGGTCCAGGGCGGCCAGGCCGTCGGCACCGGCGTGGAACTCGGTGCCGACCCGGCGCAGCGGAGCCAGCACCTCGGGGGCCAGGACGAGCACGGCGAGGCCGGTGGCGAGGTCCAGCTGACCGTAAGCGAGGCGGAACCCGACCCCGACCGCGACCAGCGCCACCCCGATGGTCGTGAGGAGCTCCAGGACGAAGGCCGAGAGGAAGGCCACCCGCAGGGCGCGCATGGTCGCCGAGCGGTGCCGTTCGCCGAGCTCGTGGACGAGCCGCGCCTGGTCGCGAGCGCGGCCGAGCGCTCGCAGCGTGCCCAGCCCCGCCACCAGGTCGAGCACCTGGGTGCCCAGGCGCTGCATGCGGGCCAGGCGGTCGGCGGCCAGCGTGCGGGTGGTCCAGCCGACGAGCGCCATGAACAGGGGGACCAGCGGGACGACGACGGCCAGGGTGAGCGCGGCCAGGGGATCGAGCCCGGCCACCACGAGCAGCGCGGCCGGGGTGACGACGGCGGCGGCGATCAGCTGCGGCAGGAAGCGCCCCAGGTAGGCCTCGAGTCCCGCGAGGCCGGACGTCACGAGCGCCGTCACGCCGGCCGGGTCGCCGTCGGCGCCGTCCCCGGTCCGCGACGGCCGCGCCAGGGCCCGGGCGACGACGGCGCCGCGCAGTTCGGCGACGGCCGCCAGGTGCGCCCGGGAGGCCAGGCGCTCCTGCACCCACGCCACGCCCGCCCGGCCGGCCAGCACCGCCGCGAGCCCGGCCAGTGCCGGGGCCACGTCCGGCAGCCCCGCGTCGGACACCGCCACCGGGGCCACCACGCCGGCCAGCAGCAGCGCCTGGGCGACCACCAGGCCGCCGAGCACGACCGCGAGGCCGCCCGTCGCGGCGACGTAGCCGCGCACGGTGGCGGAGCGGCGCAGCAGCCGGGGGTCGACCGGTCTCATCGGCCGGAGGGCTCCCGGGTCAGCCCATCACCGTCGTCCGCAGCGGCCGAGGTGCGGGCCGGGGAGGTGGGCGCCGGGGAGGTGGGCGAGCCCAGCCCACGGCGCCACGATTCCTTCGCGGTCCGGACCGCCCACGACAGCCCCGCCGGCGGCGGGATGCTCTCGGTGGAGATCCGCTGCCGGAACACCCAGTACGTCCACGCCTGGTAGGCCAGGACCACCGGCGTCAGCACCACGGCGATCCACGTCATGACGGTGAGGGTGAGCGTGGTGCTGCGGGCGTTGTCGACCGTCAGCGAGAACGCCGGGTCCGTGGTGGACGGCAGCACGTCCGGGTAGAGGCTGCCGAACAGCAGGACGACCGCTGCCACGATCCCGACGCTGGTGGCGGCGAAGCCGGACCCCTCGCGGCCGGCCCGGGCGAACACCGCGGCCGCGACCAGAGCGAGCGCGGCGACGGCCAGGACGACCCAGGTCCAGCCCACCCCGTGGGCGAGCTGGGTCCACACGGCGAAGGCCGCGGCCACCGCCACGGCGGGGACGGCGAGTGCCCGGGCGGTGCGCATCGCCCGGACCTGGATGTCGCCGCGGGTCTTGAGCCCGACGAAGAGGGCGCCGTGGAACAGGAAGAGCAGCAGGGTGGTGGCCCCGCCGAGCAGGGCGTACGGGTTCAGCAGCGTGAGCAGGGTCCCCGTGAAATGCCGGTTCTCGTCGATCGGCACGCCGGCGACGATGTTGGCGAAAGCGACCCCCCACAGCAGGGCGGGCACCACCGACCCGAAGACGATCATGAAGTCCCACCGGCGGCGCCACCCGTCGGACTCGATCTTGCCGCGGTACTCGAAGGCCATGCCGCGGACGATGAGGGCGACAAGGATCAGCAGCAGGGGCAGGTAGAACCCGCTGAAGAGCGTGGCGTACCACTCCGGGAACGCGGCGAACGTCGCCCCGCCGGCGGTCAGCAACCACACCTCGTTGCCGTCCCAGACCGGGCCGATGGTGTTGACGAGGACGCGCTTCTCCTTCTCGCCCCGGGGCAGGAACGCCAGCAGCATCCCGACGCCGAAGTCGAAGCCCTCGAGGACGAGGTAGCCGATCCACAGGACGGCGATGAGGATGAACCAGACGGTGCCGAGATCCAGGTCCATGGCCGATGTCTCCTCGGGTCCTCAGTAGGCGAAGGTGAGCGGGCGGTCGCCGCCCTCGGGCGGGCCGGAGCCGTCGGCCGGTTCCTCGGGTTGGGCCATCGGCGCCCCCTCGACGGCGTAGCGCCGCATGACGCCGAACCACACGACCGCGAGCACGCCGTACAGCAAGGTGAACGTCACCAGGGACAGCGCGACGTGCCACGCCGGGTTCGGGCTGACCCCGGCGGCGACGAGCATCCACACGCCGTCGACGCCGCTCGGGTTCGGCGCGACGATCCAGGGCTGGCGCCCCATCTCGGTGAAGATCCAGCCCATGGTCCCGGCGAGGAACGGCATCGGCAGCGCCACCAGGGCGAGCCGCTCCAGCAGCCGCGAGTCGCTGGTCCGTCCGCCCCGGGTGAACCAGAGCCCGGCGAGCGCCAGCGCCGCCGAGAACACCCCGAAGCCGATCATGAGGCGGAAGGACCAGTAGGTGACCGCCAGGTTGGGCACGTAGTCGACGCCCTCGCCGTACTGCTCCTCGTACTGCTGCTGCAGGTCGTTGACCCCGGCGATCGGGGCCTCGAAGTCGCCGTCGGCGAGGTAGGACGTGAGGCCGGGGATCGTCAGCGACCAGACGTCGTCGCAGTCCTGGGCGTCGAGGTCGCCGATCGCGAACACGCTGAATCCGGCCCCGTTCTCGCTCTCGCACAGCGCCTCGGCGGCGGACATCTTCATGGGCTGCTGGTCGAACATGAGCTTGGCGGAGACGTCCCCGGTGATCGCCAGGGCGACGCCGGAGGCCAGCATCGCCACCAGGCCGAGCCGCAGGCCGCTGCGGTACATCCGGGCGTCGCCGTCACGCCGGGCACGGACTGTCCGGATCATCCACCACGCCGAGATTCCGGCGACGAAGGTCCCCGCCGTGAGGAAGGCGGCGGCGATGGTGTGCGGAAACGCGCCGTACAGGGTGGTGCTGTTGGTGAGGACGGCCACGAAGTCGTCGAGCTCCGCCCGGCCGGTCTCGGGGTTGAACCGCGCCCCGACCGGGTGCTGCATCCACGAGTTGGCCGCGAGGATGAAGTAGGCGGAGAGGTTGACCCCGATGGCGACCAGCCAGATGCAGGCGAGGTGGACGCCTCTCGAGAGCTTGTCCCACCCGAAGATCCACAGGCCGATGAACACGGACTCCAGGAAGAACGCGGCCAGCGCCTCGACCGCCAGCGGCGCTCCGAAGATGTCGCCGACGAAGCGGGAGTACTCGCTCCAGTTCATCCCGAACTGGAACTCCTGGACGATGCCCGTCACCACGCCGATGGCGAAGTTGATGAGGAAGAGCTTGCCGAAGAACTTGGTGAGGCGGAGCCATCGTTCGTGGCCGGTGCGGACCCAGAGGGTCTGCATGACCGCGACCAGCGGCGCCAGGCCGATCGTCAGCGGGACGAACAGGAAGTGGTACACGGTCGTGATGCCGAACTGCAGCCGGGCCAGGTCGAGTGCTTCCACGGCGGGTTCCTCCGTCGATCGGTTCTACACACGGTAGAACGAGCCTCTCGCCCACGGCGACCCGGGGCTGATCGCGAAGGTACGGTCGGCGTGTCGCACCGGTCCGGGACCATGGGCCCAGGTCGGGGGTTAGCCTCGAAGGCGGTGTACCTGTCCGCGCTCACGCTCAAGGGCTTCAAGTCCTTCGCCTCCTCGACGACCCTTCGCTTCGAGCGCGGCATGACGTGCGTCGTCGGCCCCAACGGCTCGGGCAAGAGCAACGTGGTGGACGCCATCGCCTGGGTGCTGGGGGAGCAGGGTGCCCGCTCGCTGCGCGGCGGCTCGATGGCCGACGTGATCTTCGCCGGTACCTCCGGGCGGCAGCCGCTGGGTCGCGCCGAGGTCTCGGTGACGTTCGACAACAGCGACGGGTCGATCCCCGAGGGCGCCGGCGAGGTCACTGTGACCCGCACGATGTTCCGCACCGGCGGCAGCGAGTACGCCGTCAACGGCCGCGCCTGCCGCCTGCTCGACATCCAGGAGATGCTCGGCGACGCCGGCCTCGGTCGCGAGATGCACGTCCTCGTCGGCCAGGGCCGGGTGGACGCGGTCCTGGCGGCGACTCCCCAGGACCGGCGGCTGTTCCTGGAGGAGGCCGCCGGGGTCGCCAAGCACCGCCGCCGCAAGGAGAAGGCGATGCGCAAGCTCGCGGCCATGGACGGCAACCTCGTCCGCCTGGCCGATCTCACCTCCGAGGTCGCCCGCCAGCTGAAGCCGCTGGGGCGCCAGGCCCGCACCGCGCGCCGCGCCCGGGTGCTGGCCGCCGACGCCCGCGACGCCCGGCTCCGGCTGCTCGCCGACGACGCCGCCGCCGCGGTGGCCGCGCTGGCGGCTCTCGACCCGGCGGAGGGCGCGGACACGGCCACTCGGCTGGCTGCCGCGGACCGGCAGCTGACCGCGGCCGAGGCGGCCCGGGCCGCTGCCGAGGAGGTCCTCGCCCGAACCGCCCCGGAGGTCTCGGCCTGGCGATCCGCCGCCGGACGCGGCGCCGCGGTGCGCGACCGCCTGCGAACGGTGGTCCGGCTCGCCGAGGACCGCCTGCGCCTGCTGGACGCCGCCCCCGCAGCCGCCGGCGGCGTCGACCCGCAGGCCGCCGCGGCCGAGGCGAGGGTCGCTGCCGAGGAGGTGTCGGCGCTCGAGGCCGGTCTCGTCGCGGCGCACGAGGCGGTGCGCGAGGCCGCAGGTCGCCGGGCGCGCCTCGAGGCCGAGCACGCGGCCGCGGAGCGCAGCGCCGCACAGCACGCCCGGACCCGCAGCAAGGCGCGCGACGACGTCGCCCGGTTGCGCTCCGAGCTGGCCTCGGCGCGGGCGCGACTGGACGCCGCCGACGCCGAGGCGCACCGGCTGGCCACCTCGGTGACGGAAGCCACGGCCCGCCACGAGGCCGCCCTGCGGGAGCAGCCGGCCGCCGACGGCGGGGTCGGCGACGGTGGGGTCGGCGAGGGTGGGGTCGGCGAGGGTGGGGTCGGCGAGGGTGGGGTCGGCGACGGCCCGACCGAGGCCGAGCGAGAGGCGGTGGCGGCCGCGGTCGTGACCGCCCGGGAGACCCACCGGGCCGCGGTGGCTGCCGCTCGGGACCTCGAGACCGCCGAACGGTCCGCAGGGCGGCAGGCGGCCGCCGCCCGCGCCCGGCAACAGGCACTGGAGTCGGTGCAGGCGCCACAGGACGGGGCCGCCGTCGTCCTGCGGGACCATCCGTCGGCGCGGCGGGTGACCGACGAGCTCGACGTCGAGCCCGGCCTCGAGGCGGCCGTGGCCGCAGCGCTCGGAGAGGCCGCCGCCGGTCTCGCCCTGGACGACGCGGCGGCCGCGGCGGCCGCCGTCGCCGCGGTCACCGAGGCCGGTGCGGGCCGGGTCTGCCTCGTCCTGCCGGGGCCGGCGACGACGTCCGGCCGGGCCGGGCCGGCCTCGGTGGCGGACTCGGCCGGAGGTGACCTGGCGGGTGCCGTCCGGGCTCCCGGGGCCGTGGCCGACTGGGCCCGGGGCCGGCTGTCCCAGGTGCAGCTGGCGGACGACCTGCCCGCCGCGCTGGCGGCCGTGGTCCGCCCAGGAGGTCCCGCGGTCGCCGTCACCCGAAGCGGGGAGGTGGCGACGGCCGACCTCGTGAGCGGCGGCGCCGGGGGCGCGGCAGCGGCCCTGCGGCGGCGGACCGAGCTGGCAGCGGCCCGGGAGGCGG
>JBHJOS010000008.1:0-13848 GCA_050329415.1 Kineosporiaceae bacterium | reverse complement strand
GGGGGTGGGTGGGAGGATTGGGGGCGTGGGTGAGCCGTTCGACGCCGTGGACGTCATCCGGGCCAAGCGTGACGGGGGGCCGCTGTCGGGGGGGCAGATCGCCTGGGTCGTGGACGCCTACACCCGGGGGGTGGTCGCTGAGGAGCAGATGGCGGCGCTGGCCATGGCGATCCTGCTGCGGGGGATGGGCCGGGAGGAGGTCTCGGCGTGGACCCGGGCCATGATCGACACCGGGGAGCGGCTCGACTTCACGGACCTGCCGCGCCCGGCCGTGGACAAGCACTCCACCGGCGGCGTCGGGGACAAGATCACTCTTCCGCTGGCGCCCCTGGTCGCCGCCTGCGGTGCCGTCGTGCCCCAACTCTCCGGCCGGGGCCTCGGCCACACCGGCGGGACCCTCGACAAGCTCGAGTCCGTCCCGGGCTGGCGCGCTCAGCTCACCACCGACCGGATGCGCGAGATCCTCACAGACGTCGGCGCCGTCGTGTGCGCCGCCGGCAGCGGGCTCGCCCCGGCCGACCGCAAGCTCTACGCGCTGCGGGACGTCACCGGCACGGTCGAGGCGATCCCGCTCATCGCCGGCTCCATCATGAGCAAGAAGATCGCCGAGGGCACCGGCGGCCTCGTCCTCGACGTCAAGGTCGGCACCGGTGCCTTCATGCGAACCCCGGAGACCGCCCGCGAGCTGGCCGAGACCATGGTCGCCCTCGGCGCCGACGCCGGCCTGCCGACGGTCGCCGTCCTCACCGGGATGTCGACCCCGCTCGGCCGGGCCGTCGGCAACGCCGTCGAGGTGGCCGAGTCCGTCGAGGTCCTCGCGGGCGGCGGCCCCCCCGACGTCGTCGAGCTCACCGTCATCCTGGCCCGGCACATGCTCGACCTCGCCGGGATCGCCGCGGACCCGGCCGACGTGCTCGCCCGGGGCGGGGCCATGGACACCTGGCGCCGCATGATCGCGGCGCAGGGCGGCGATCCCGACGCGCCGCTGCCCACCGCGCGCGAGTCGCACGACGTCGTGGCGGCGGCGGACGGGGTGCTCGTCCGGCTCGACGCACTCGCGGTCGGGGTCGCCGCCTGGCGGCTCGGTGCCGGCCGCGCCCGCAAGGAGGACCCGGTGCAGGCCGGCGCCGGGGTTGTGCTGCACGCCAAGCCGGGCGAAGCAGTCCGCGCCGGGCAGCCGGTCATGACGCTGCTGACCGACGAGCCCGACCGGTTCGGCCGCGCGCTGGAGGCGCTCGACGGCGGATGGGAGATCGCCCCGGCCGGGACCGTGGTGACCCCGCAGGCGCTCGTGCTCGACACCGTGCGCGCCTGACCCCTGTCGGCGGCGGTTCCCGTACCGCGCCCACTACCGTGTCGCCGTGCCCGTCGACCTCCGCGCCGCTCCCAAGGTTCTGCTCCACGACCACCTCGACGGCGGGCTGCGGCCCGCCACGCTGCTCGAGTTCGCCGACTCCGACGGGCGCACCCTGCCCGCGGTCGACGAGGCCGCCCTTGCCGAGTGGTTCGTGTCGGCGGCCACGGCGGGCACCCTCGAGCGCTACCTCGAGACGTTCGCGCACACGGTCGCCGCGCTGCAGACCGAGGCCGCTCTGGAGCGGGTGGCCGCCGAGGCGGTCGCCGACCTCGCCGCGGACGGGGTGGCGTACGCCGAGCTCCGGTACGCCCCCGAGCTGTGCACGGCCGAGGGTCTGGCGCCCGAGGCGGTGGTGGAGGCCGTCCAGGCCGGCATCGACCGCGGGGTGCGCGAGGCCCGGGCTGCCGGCCGCGAGATCGGGATCGGCCACCTGCTGTGCGGCATGCGCCACGCCGACCGCACCCTCGAGGCGGCCCGGCTGGCCGTCGCCTACCGCGACCGGGGAGTGGCCGGCTTCGACATCGCCGGTCCCGAGGCCGGTTTCCCGCCCAGCCGCCACGCCGAGGCATTCGCGCTGCTCAGGCGGGAACTCGTCCCGGTCACCGTGCACGCCGGAGAGGCCGCGGGCATCGACAGCGTGGCCGACGCCCTCGACGTCGGGGCGCTGCGGCTCGGGCACGGGGTGCGAGTCCTGGAGGACGTCACGGGCGAGCGCCCGGGCCGGGTGGCCGCGTGGGTGCGGGACCGGCAGGTGGCCCTGGAGTGCTCCCCGACCAGCAACGTCCACACCGGCGCGTCACCGTCGATCGCCGAGCATCAGATCACGGAACTGCGGCGCCTCGGCTTCGCCGTCACGGTCAACACCGACAACCGGCTGGTGTCCGGCACCTCGATGACCCGCGAGATGCAGCGCCTCCGGGACGAGGCCGGCTGGGCAGACACCGATCTGCGAGCCGCCAGCGTCGCGGCGGCTGAGGCGGCGTTCCTGCCCTGGCCGGAGCGCGCGGCCCTGGTCGAGCGGGTCCGGCACGGCTGGGACGAGCTGCTGGCCGCCGGCGACCCGGCCTGACGGGCACGACCTCGGACGGCGGGCGCCCGGCGGCGCGACCGGCTCAGGTCACGGAGTGACGGCCCGGTCGAGCGCGGTCTCGGCCACCGCCCGCTCGCCGTCGACCCGGACCGCCGGGTCGGCGAGGCCGAGTCGGCCCCACAGCAGCAGCGCCAGCGCCGACGCCGGAGCGGTGATCGCCGCCCCGGTCGGGTCGCCGAGCAGCCACCGCTGCCCGGTGTCGGCCGCGACGAGGAGGACCGGCTCGGGCGGTGGCCCGGCCCGGCCCTTGCGGACCTGGCGGGGCCACATCGTCGTCACCACCTCGTCCACCGCGTCGGCGGCGAGCCGGGTGCCCAGCGGCTGCGCCTCCCCCGCTGCGGCCTGCAGGTCCCACAGGTGCACGGCGGTCTCGTGCGCCCGCCGCCGGACCCAGAACCCGACCGTGCGCGGCGGGGCCAGGGTCCACGCCGGGTCGCTGGCGTCCCGGGACGCCAGCGCCTCGACCAGCGCGTCGGCCCCCTGCCGGTACCAGGCGACGAGGGCGTCACGCTCGTCCGGACCGGTGGGGGCGTCGCCGTCGCCGCGACCCTCGACCGCGGCCGTGCGCGCCCAGCGGTCACCGCCCCCGAGGTGCCAGGCGAGGTCTCGCACCGTCCACCCGGGGCAAGCCGCCACCGGCGCCGCGAGGTCGGCCGCGGCGAGTCCGGCAGCGAAGGCGCCGGTCGCGGCACGGAGCTCGGCCAGCAGGTCCACGTGCGGATTGAGCCGCGCCGGGGGCAGGGCGCGCAAGGCCACCAGGCGGGTCGCTGCGGCGAGCGCGCCGTCGCGGGACTCGGGCCGGCACCCGCGCGCCACCCAGCGGCTGCGCATCGCCGGTTCGGCGCGGGCCAGCCGGACCCCCCGGCGCACCAGGGTCAGGGGGTCCTTGCGGGCCTCGACCAGGTCGCGCGCCAGCCGGCGGGCGAAGGTCGACAGCCGGTGGCGCCGCAGGCACACGGCGTCCGCCAGCAGCAGCTCGCGGGCCAGCGGGGCCGCCAGCTCGGCGGCGAACACGCCCTCGGCGACGACCACCCGCGCCCCGTCCAGGCTCACGGTGTGACGGCCGGTGCGTCGGCTGCTGGCGATGTCGTACCGGGGCACCTCGACGGCGCCCCCGTGGCACAGGCGGGCGAGCGCGTCGAGTGCGGCGGCCGGGTCCCAGCTCGCCGGGTCGTCCCAGTCCACGGCCGCGGGATCGGTGCTCGGCAGCGCGGGGTCGCCGATCTCGCGGTAGAAGTCGTCGAGGGCCACGGTGGGCAGCCCGAGGACCCGTCCGAGGCGGGTCTTGCCGGACCCGCTGGCGCCGACGAGCAGGACGACGCGCGCCCGGGGCCGGGCGTGGGCGGCCGAGGGTGCTTCGGTCACCCCCGGCTCGGTCTGCGCGGTGGTCACCGGCCCTTGGGGTGCCACACGGTCTTGATCTCGCAGAACGCGAGAATGCGCTGCGGTCCCGCCGGGACGGACCAGTCCGGCGGTGCCGTGGGCGGGCGCACGACGCGGGTGAGGCCCTCGGCGGCCATGGCCTCGAGCTCGCCCCAGGTCGGGGACGCCAGGTCCGTCGCACCCGTCAGATCGAGCCCGTCGACGTCGAGGTGCGACGCCAGCCACGGTGCCAGCTCGGCCGTGGGTCCGGTCAGCACGTTGACGACGCCCCCGGGCAGGTCCGAGGTCGCGAGGACCTCCGCCAGAGTCACCGCGGGCAGCGGGCGGCGCTCGGAGGCCACGACGACGACGGTGTTGCCCGCGACGACCGCCGGGGCGACCACCGAGGTGAACCCGAGCAGCGACGACTCCTGGGGGGCCAGCACGGCGACCACGCCGGTCGGCTCGGGCACCGACAGGTTGAAGAACGGCCCGGCGACCGGGTTGGCGTTGCCGCCGACCTGGGCGATCTTGTCGCTCCAGCCGGCGAACCACACCCAGCGGTCGATCGCGGCGGACACCTGTGCGGCTGCGGCGTCCGGGACGACCCCCTCGGCGGCAACGATCTCGGCGGCCAACTGGTCGCGACGGCCCTCGAGCACCTCCGCCACCCGGTACAGCACCTGGCCCCGGTTGTACGCCGTGGCCGCGGACCAGCGGGGCTGCGCGGCCCGGGCGGCGACCACGGCGTCGCGGGCGTCCTTGCGGGAGGCCCAGGCGGCGTGGGCCAGGACCTCGCCGTCGTCGGCCCCGCCCCGGCGCACCGGGTAGGACCGCCCGGACTCGCTGCGCGGGAACGCCCCGCCCACGAAGAGCTTGTAGGTCTTGCGCACGTCGAGTCGCGCCGCCGGTGCCGTGGTCACGCCCCCACCTCCGTCGCCAGGTAGGCCGCCAGGCCCTGCCGGCCGCCCTCGCGTCCGTACCCGGACTCCTTGTACCCGCCGAACGGGCTCGCCGGGTCGAACTTGTTGAACGTGTTGGCCCACACCACGCCGGCCTGCAGCCGGTCCGCCAGCCACAGGATCCGCGACCCCTTCTCGGTCCACACCCCGGCGCTGAGGCCGTAGGGCGTGGAGTTGGCCAGGGCGACCGCCTCCTCCGGGGTGCGGAACGTGAGGACGGACAGCACCGGCCCGAAGATCTCCTCCCGCGCCACCCGGTGAGCCGGCTGCACCTCGGTGAAGATCGTCGGCGGGAACCAGTACCCGCGCTCCGGCAGCTCGCACGGCGGGGACCAGCGCTGGGCGCCCTCGGCCTCGCCGGCCGCGACCAACGCCTCGACCCGGGCCAGCTGCTCGGCCGAGTTGACCGCCCCGACGTCGGTGTTCTTGTCGAGCGGGTCGCCGAGGCGCAGCGAGCCCATCCGGACGCGCAGCCGGTCGACGAACTCCTCGGCCACCGACTCCTGCACCAGCAGCCGGGAGCCGGCGCAGCACACGTGGCCCTGGTTCATGAAGATCCCGTCGACGACGCCCTCGACGGCCTCGTCGATCGCGGCGTCGTCGAACACGAGGTGGGCCGCCTTGCCACCCAGCTCCAGGGTCAGCCGGGTCCGGGTGCCGGCGACGGCCCTCGCAATGGCCCGGCCGACCGCGGTCGACCCCGTGAAGGCGATCTTGTCGAGGCCGCGGTGGGCGACGAGCGCGCCGCCGGTCTCGCCGTCGCCGGCCACGACGTTGACGACGCCCGGCGGCACCCCCGCCTCCTCGCACATCTCCGCGAAGATCATCGCAGTCAGCGGGGTGGTCTCGGCGGGCTTGAGGACGACCGTGTTGCCGCAGGCCAGGGCCGGCGCAACCTTCCACGCCAGCATGAGCAGGGGGAAGTTCCACGGGATGATCTGCCCGACGACGCCCAGCGGCCGCGGGTACGGACCCAGGCCGGCCCAGGCCAGCTTGTCCGCCCAGCCGGCGTGGTGGAAGAAGTGCGCCGCGACCAGCGGGAGATCGATGTCACGGGTCTCCCGGATCGGTTTGCCGTTGTCGAGGCTCTCGACGACGGCCAGCTCACGGGCCCGCTCCTGGATCAGGCGGGCGAGGCGGAACAGGTACTTGCCGCGCTCGGCGGGGGGCGTCGCCGACCAGGGGCCCTCGAAGGCCCTTCGCGCCGCTGCGACGGCCGCGTCGACGTCGGCCGGGCCGCCGTGCGCGACGGCGGCGAGCGGCTCCTCGGTCGCGGGGTCGGCGGTGACGAGGGTGCGCCCGTCGGCGGCCGGGCGGAAGCCGCCGTCGACGTACAGCCCGTACTCCGGGGCGATCCGGGCGATGGCCCGGGATTCCGGGGCGGGCGCGTAGTCTGCGAACGGCTCGGCGGGCCGCTCGGTGCCTTCGACGCGCTCGACGGTCACGGGACCTCCCTCACTCCGTGCTCATTCCGGGCTCACTCGAGGCTCAGGTACCGGGGCGAGGAGTACGCGCCGGTCGCCATCTTCCGCCGCTGCAGCAGGACGTCGTTGAGCAGCGACGAGGCCCCGAACCGGAACAGGTCCGGGGTCAGCCATTCGGGTCCGGCGGTCTCGTGGACGACGACGAGGTGGCGCACGGCGTCCTTGGACGTCCGGATGCCACCGGCCGGCTTGACGCCCACCCGCCGGCCGGTGGTCCGGTGGAAGTCGCGGACCGCCTCGAGCATGACGAGGGTGACCGGCAGGGTGGCCGCCGGGGACACCTTGCCGGTCGAGGTCTTGATGACGTCCGCCCCGGCGAGCATCGCCAGCCACGACGCGCGCCGCACGGCGTCGTAGCCGCCCAGCTCACCGGTCTCGAGGATGACCTTGAGGTGGGCTCGCCCGGAGTGTCCGCCCGGCCGGGTGCACGCCTCGCGGACGGCGACGATGTCGTCGTGGACCTGCCCGTACCGGCCGGCGAGGAAGGCGCCGCGGTCGATGACCATGTCGATCTCGTCGGCACCGGCCGCCACGGCGTCCTCGGTGTCGGCCAGGCGGACCCGGCGCGATGCCCGGCCCGAGGGGAACGCGGTGGCCACCGCGGCGACGTGGACGTGGCGGTCCGAGCCATGACCGTCGCGCCCGCCCGAGGCGGCCAGGGCCGTGAGCACGTCGGGCACGAGGTCGCCGTAGATGCAGACCGCGGCCACCGCGGGGCAGGCTGGGTCGGCGGGCTCCGGTCGCACCGCCTTCGCGGCCAGCCGGCCCACCTTGCCGGAGGTGTCGGCGCCCTCCAGCGTGGTGAGGTCGATCATCGACACCACCGTGTCGAGCGCCCACGCCTTCGAGGTGGTCTTGATGGACCGGGTGGCCAGGCGGGCCGCCCGGGCGTTCGCCCCCACCTCGTCGACCCCCGGCAGCCCGTGCAGGAAGCGGCGCAGGCTCGCGTCGCCGACCTCGGTCCCGAGGATGTCGCGGGCGAGGGGGGCGCCGCCCTCGACCCGGGACGCGGGCACCGTCGCAGCCGTCACGGCCCCCAGCGTAGGACCCGCTCGCCCGGCCGCGGCGGAACGGTGTCAGGGCAGGCGCCGGGGCCGTGTCAGAGCAGGCCGTGCCGCATGGCGTAGGCGACCGCGTGGGTGCGGTTGCGCAGCGCCAGCCGCTGGGTGACCTCATGGAGGACGTTCTTCACGGTCCGCTCGCTGTAGGACATCTTCTGGGCGATCTCGTTGGTGGGCAGTCCCTCCGCCACCAGCCGCAGGACGTCGAGCTCGCGGTCGGACAGCCCGGACAGGTGCAGCCCCCGGGGCGCCAGGACCGTCCGCTGGACGTGGCCGACCTGTGCCAGCAGCGTTCCCAGGACGTCGCTCGGCAGCACGCCCTCGCCCCGGCTGGCCCCCTGGACCGCCGACACCAGCCGGTCCGGCGCGGCGTCGCTGCGACGGAGGATCGCGCACACGCCCGCTTCGACCGCGCCCACCAGGTCGGCGTCGTCGGCGGTCCCGACGACCATGACCACGCGGGGGCGGCCGTTGCCCCGGTGGCTCCGGATGCCGGTAATCGCCTGATCGTTGATCCGCTCCGCTCCGTACACCAGGACGTCAGGGACGACCTGGGTCATCGGGGGCAACAGGTTGAGGTCCGGCGTGTTGTCCAGGTGGGCCCGCAGGCCGGCCTCGGACACCGGGTCCTGAGCGCGGACGTGGACTCCGACTCGCATGGGGGTCCTCCTCGGGTCGGGACGCAGTCACTACAGTCCGCTTACGGTCGACGTCATATAGTGATATACCCCATTCGGGTGATGGTCAATGGACACGCGGGAAACCGGACAGATCGGACTCCCCGTGGTGGCCCGGGACGCGTGCCCGGGTGATGCGCGTCAGTGCCGGGCCAGGCGGTCCGCGACGTCCGTGCGCACGGCTTCGAGCAGGGCGGTCGCCGCGGCCCGGACGGTGGTCAGCGCGGGGGCGTCCGGCACCGCCCGCACGACCTCCAGGTAGGCCTTGAGCAGCGGCTCCGTCCCGGACGGGCGGACGACGACACGCACCCCTGCCCCGGCCCGCAGGCGGACGCCGGGGGTGGGGGGCAGGCCGTCGACACCGCTGGCCAGGTCCTCCACGCTCGTCACGGGGACACCGCCGAGCACGGCGGGCGGTCGCGACAGCAGCGCCGCCAGCGCGTCGCCGGCGTCCGCGGGGTGACGCAGCCGGACGGTCACGGGGGAGGTGAGGTGCAGCCCGTGTCGTACGGCCAGGCCGTCGAGCACGTCGAGCACGCTCACGCCGCCGGCCAGCAGCGAGGCCACCAGCCCGCACACCACGGTCGCCGTCGCGATGCCGTCCTTGTCCCGCACCGTCCTGGGGTCCACGCAGTACCCGATCGCCTCCTCGTAGCCGTACGCCAGCCCGGGGACGCGGGCGATCCACTTGAATCCGGTGAGTGTGGTGACGCAACTCACGCCGTGGTGCTCGGCGATCCGGGCGAGCAGTGAGGACGAGACGAGCGAGCAGGCGACCGCGGGCGCCTGGCCCGGATCGGGCGAGGAGGAGCCGCGGCTCACGAGGTGCTCGCCGAGCAGCGCCCCCAACTCGTCCCCGGTGAGGCGGCGCCAGCCCCTGGCGGCCCCGGGGTCGGGCACGGCAACGGCGCACCGGTCGGCGTCCGGGTCCAGGGCGAGGACGACGTCGGCCCCGGTCTCCCGGGCCTGGGCGAGCGCCGGGTCCAGGACGCCGGGCAGCTCGGGGTTCGGGAAGGCGACGGTGGGGAAGGCCGGGTCGGGGTCGCGCTGGGAGGCCACCCAGTCGGGCGGGGCGAAGCCGGCCGCGGCGAGGACGCGGTCCAGGACGTCGGCGCCGACGCCGTGCATCGCCGTCGCGACGACCCGCAGCCCGCGGGGCCCGTCCCCGGCCAGCGGTGCGGTGGCCGCCACGTAGTCGGCCACCGCGGCGTCGCCGAGTTCGGTCCACCCCGAGGCCGCTCGCGGCACCTGCGCCGCGGGCGGGCACGCCGCGATCCGGGCGGCGATGTCGGTGTCCGCGGGCGGGACGATCTGCACGCCCTGGGCCGGCCCGGTGGCGATCCGCCCGCCGAGGTAGACCTTGTAGCCGTTGTCCGCCGGCGGGTTGTGGCTGGCGGTGACCACGACCCCGGCGTCGGCACCGAGCCGGCGGACCGCGGCCGCGACCACGGGGGTGGGCACGGGGCGGTCGATGACGGTGACCCGGCATCCGGCGGCGGTCAGCACCGACGCGCTGTCCCGGGCGAAGGTGGCGGAGCCGGTCCGCGCGTCGTGCCCGACGACGACCGAGGGGACCGCGCCGACCGGCAGCGCCGAGGCCAGGTACTGGCCGAGGGCCGCCGCCACCCGGGTGACGACCGCGGTGTTCATCCGGCGCGGCCCGGGGCCGACCCGGCCCCGCAGGCCGGCGGTGCCGAACTGCAGGTCGCCGCCGACCGCGTCGTGCAGCTCCGAGACCGCCTCCGGGTCCCCGTCCCGGGCGCGGGCAGCGATCTCCAGCAGCTCGGCCCGGGTGGCCGGGTCGGGGTCCCCGGCCGCCCAGTCGGAGGCTCGGGCGAGGTCCGCGGCGAGGTCGGCGGCGAGGTCCGCCGCGAGGTCCGCGCCGTGCCCGCTCATGGTCCCGTGGCGCGGGCCACCGCAGCGACGACGGCGGCGAGCAGGGGGCCGCAGCGCTCGGCGGCGGCGGCGCCGGTGGCCAGCACCTCCGCGTGGTCGAGCGGCGCGTCGGTCGTGCCCGCCGCGAGGTTCGTCACCAGCGACATCCCGAGGACCTCCAGGCCCTCGGCCCGGGCGGCGATCGTCTCGAGCGCCGTCGACATCCCCACGAGGTCGGCCCCCATCGTGCGGGCCATTCGCACCTCGGCAGGGGTCTCGAACTGGGGGCCGTGGAACTGGGCGTACACGCCCTCGGGCAGGCCCGGCTCGACCTCGCGGGCGGCGTCGCGCAGCCGGGTGGCGTAAGCGTCGGACATGTCGACGAAGCGCGGCCCCCGCAGCGGCGTGGCCCCGGTGAGGTTGAGGTGGTCCCGCACCAGCACGACGGTGCCGGGGCCCCACTCCCGCACGATGCTGCCGCAACCGTTCGTCAGCACCACCGCGCGGCACCCGGCGGCGGCGGCGGTGCGCACGCCGTGGGCCACCGCGTCGACGCCATGGCCCTCGTAGAGGTGGGTCCGGGCGCCGACGACGAGGACCCGGGCGCCGTCGCCGGTGCGGACCAGCCGGAGCCGTCCCGCGTGCCCGGCCACGGCCGCCGGCCGGAACCCGGGGACCTCGGTCGCCGGCAGGTCGGCGAGGACCTCGCCCAGGAGGTCCGCCGCGGGCTTCCACCCCGAGCCGAGCACGACCGCCACGTCAGGTCGCGCCGTCTCCCGGCCGGCGGTCGCGAGCAGGGCGTCGGCGGCGTGGCGGGCCAGCTGGTCGGGGGACAGGCGCAGGTCCGCCGAGGCTCGGGCGGCGGCCTGGGGCGTGCTCGTCGTCACGCCGGGGAGGGTAGTCCTCCGGCCGGGCCGGCGGACGCGTCACCATGGGCCCGATGCGAGCGCCCGAGGCGGCCCCCCGGCTCGTCGCCCCCGACCTCGTCCGGGGCGTCGCCCTGCTGGGCGTCGCGCTCGCGACGGTGCCTGTGTGGCTGGCCGCCCGGCCGACCGGCCCGGGCGGGCGCCCGGTGGGCGGGGCGGACGTCGACCGGGTGGTCGACGTCGCCGGCATCCTCCTGGTCGACGCCCGGGTGTTCCCCGCCTTCGCCCTGCTGCTCGGGTGGGGGACGGTGCGGGCGCTGCGGCACGGTCCGCCGGGAACCGGGTGGCGGCGGGTGGGGGTGCTGCTGGCCCTCGGGGCGGTCGTGGCGCTGCTGATCGACGGGCGCAACGTCCTGGGCCTGTACGCGGTGGCGGCGGCCGCGGTCGTGATGCTGGTGCGCGCGCCCGGCCCGGTCGTCGCGGTGGCCGGGGTGCTCGTCGCCGGGCCGGGCCTGCTGGCCGCGGGCCTCGGTCGGGGGACCGGCGGCGCCGAGGCGAGCGTGCCGGGGCCGGCGGGCTGGTATCCGCTGTCAGCCGGGGAGCGGCTGGCGGAGTGGGCCGTCGGTGTGACGCTCGCCCCGCTGGTCGCGGGGGCGTTCGTGGCGGCAGCGCTGGCGGGCGCGTTGGTGGCCCGGACCGGGTGGCTCGACCGGCCGGGCGAGCACCGGCGGTTGCTGGCGGCGGTCGGGCTCGTGGGACTGGTGAGCGGCGTGGTCGGGGCGGTGCCGCTGGCCGTCGCGGCATGGCGGTCGGACTCGGGGCTGCCCGTCCTGTCCGGCGCCGGTCCGGGGGTGCTGCACGCCGTCACCGGCCTGGCGGGCGGCGCGGGGACGGTGGCGCTGCTGGCGTGGGCGGCGTCCTGGGCGCGGGTGGTCCCCGACCCGCCGGGTCCGCGGCCGTCCTTGCCGGCTCGGGTGCCCGGACTCGTGCTGGCCGCGGGGCGGCTGCCGCTGACGTGCTACGTCGCCCAGCTGGTGCTGTTCGCCGCGGTGCTCGCACCGTGGGCAGGTGGCGCGGGCACCCGCCTCGGGTCCGCTGCCGCGGCGCTGCTCGCGGTCGCCGTCTGGCTCGTCACCTCGCTCGGGGCGCTGGCCTGGGTGCGGTCCGGCCTCGGGCGGGGACCGCTGGAGCGACTGCTGCGGCGGCGCCCTCAGCCGCCGACGGAGCGGCAGGGCCGGGAGCGGAGGTCGGCGACGTAGTCGTCCGGAGCGCCGCCGGCCTCGGCCGCGTCGGCGATCATGCCGAGGTAGCGGGCGTTCGGCAGTCCGCCCTCGTAGGCGTTGAGCACGTAGGCGTGGGCGGCGACGTCGCCGTCCAGGGTCTCGACCCGAACCGTGATCTTGCGGAAGAGGTCCATCGAGACGCCCTCCCATTCGTCGAGGGTGCCCTCGTCCTCCGGCGCCAGCTCGTAGAGCACGACGTACACCTGGCTCGCGGGGTCCTCGACGATGGTGGTGAGCGCGCCGTCCCACGACACGTCCTCGCCACCGAAGGTGAGCCGCCAGCCCGGCAGCCACCCCGCGTCACACATCGGCGAGTGGGGGGCGCGCTCCGCCATCAGGTCGGGGTCCATGTTGCTGCCGTAGGCGGCGTAGAGCACGGCGGTCAGGCTAGCCCGCGCGGGCCCCGGGCACCTGGGACACTCGGCCCCGTGTCGACCAACGCCTCCGCCGGCCCACGCGTCGTCGTCCTCGGGGGCGGTCCCGGTGGCTACGAGGCCGCCCTCGTCGCCGCCCAGCTGGGTGCCCGGACCACCGTCGTGGACTCGGACGGGCTGGGGGGTGCGGCGGTCCTCACCGACTGCGTGCCGAGCAAGACGCTCATCGCCACCAGCGACGTCATGACCGAGGTCGCCGAGGCGGGCCGGCTCGGCGTCGTGGTGCCGCCCGGCGGGGGCGAGCCCGGCGGCGGGGTCGGCGTCGACATGAAGGCCGTCAACGCGCGGGTCAAGGAGCTGGCCCGGACCCAGAGCGCCGACATCCACCGCAAGCTCGACCTCGCCGGTGTCGAGGTGGTCGCCGGGCGGGGCCGGCTGGAGTCGCCGCACCGGGTGGTGGCCGTCACCGCCGAGGGCTCCCGGGCGCTGGACGCCGACGCGGTGCTCGTCGCCACCGGTGCGACGCCGCGGCGGCTGCCGTCCGCGGTGCCGGACGGCGAGCGGATCCTCGACTGGCGCCAGGTGTACGACCTCGACGACCTGCCCGAACACCTGGTCGTCGTCGGCTCGGGGGTCACCGGGGCGGAGTTCGCCGGGGCGTACCTGGCGCTCGGCAGCCGGGTCACCCTGGTGTCGAGCCGGGACCGGGTGCTGCCGGGGGAGGACGCCGAGGCAGCCCTCGTGCTCGAGGAGGTGTTCCGCCGGCGCGGGATGGTGGTGCGGTCGCGGTCCCGGGCGCAGTCGGTGACCCGGACCGCGGACGGGGTGCTGGTGACCCTGGGCGACGGGAGCCGGGTCGAGGGCAGCCATTGCCTGCTGGCCGTCGGCTCGGTGCCGAACACCTCGGATCTGGGGCTGGAGGCGGCAGGAGTCCGCACCACGGAGTCCGGGCACGTCGAGGTCGACCGGGTGTCGCGGACCACGGCGCCGGGGGTGTACGCAGCCGGGGACTGCACCGGGGTGCTGGCGCTGGCGTCGGTGGCGGCGATGCAGGGCCGGATCGCGATGCGGCACGCGCTCGGCGACGCGGTGGTGCCGCTGTCGCTCAAGACGGTGGCGAGCAACATCTTCACCACCCCCGAGATCGCGACGGTGGGCTGGAGCCAGGCCGACATCGACGCCGGGGTGGCCCAGGGCGTGGCCGTCGACCTGCCGCTGGCGACCAACGCCCGGGCCAAGATGCAGGGCCTGCAGGAGGGCTTCGTCAAGCTATTCAGCCGCACCGGATCCGGCACCGTGATCGGCGGGGTGGTCGTGGCACCGCGGGCCAGCGAGCTGATCTACCCGATCACGCTGGCGGTCGAGCACCGGCTGACGGTGGACCAGGTCGCCCGGGCCTTCACCGTGTACCCGAGCCTGTCCGGCACCATCGGCGAGGCCGCCCGCCAGCTCCACCC
>JBHJOS010000131.1:0-2001 GCA_050329415.1 Kineosporiaceae bacterium | reverse complement strand
CCCGGCCGTGCGCCACCAGGGGCTCCAGCAGAAGCGACTCCACGTTCTGCCGGGGATCGAGGCTCGCCGCGGGGTCCTGGAACACCATCTGCATCCGCCGCCGCAGCCGGCGCATCTCCGTGGTCCCGACCCCGGACAGGTCGACGCCGTCGAACGTCACCCGCCCCCCGGTCGGTTCCACCAGCCGCAGCACCGCCCGCCCGAGGGTCGACTTGCCGGAGCCGGACTCCCCCACCAGCCCGTACGTGCTCCCCCGCGGCACTGCCAGCGACACCCCGTCCACGGCCCGGACGTGACCGACGGTGCGGTCGAGCACCAGCCCCCCGCGGATCGGGAAGTGGACCCGCAGGTCGTCGAGGACCAGCAGCGGCTCCGCGGCCGAGGCCGGCGTCACCGGTGCCGTCACCGGCGCTGGCTGCGACGCGGTCACGACGCAGCTCCGGCGGCGGGGCGGCGGAACCCCGCGGCGTCGACCCCGTCCCTGCCGGCGGACCCTCCGCCGGCGCCCACCGGGTTGTGGCAGCGCAGCCGCCGCACGCCGGCGTCGACCAGCTCCGGGCTGCGCTCGGAGCACACCGCCACCGCGTGGCCGCACCGCGGCTGGAAAGCGCACCCCTCCTCCCACGCCAGCACCTGCGTCGGCGACCCGGGGATCGCCTCCAGCCGCGTCTCACGCGGGACGTCGAGACGCGGGATCGACTTCAGCAGCCCGTGGGTGTACGGGTGGCGCGGGGCGCGGAAGAGATCGCGCCGGGACGCCGACTCGACGATCCGGCCCGAGTACATGACGTGCACCTCGTCGCACACCCCGGCCACGATGCCGAGGTCGTGGGTGATGAGCAGCAGCGCCGTGCCGGCGTCGCGGACCAGCTCGGCCAGCAGCTCGAGGATCTGGGCCTGGATCGTCACGTCGAGGGCAGTCGTCGGCTCGTCGGCGATGAGCAGCCGCGGCCGGCACGCCACCGCCATGGCGATGAGCGCCCGCTGCCGCATACCGCCGGACAGCTGGTGCGGGAACGACGACATCCGTTGCCGGGGGTCGGGGATGCCGACCCGGTCGAGCAGGGCCACCCCCTCGTCGCGGGCGGCCGCCCGCGACAGCCCGCGATGGCGACGCAGCACCTCGGTGAGCTGCAGCCCCACGGTGATGACGGGATTGAGGGACGACATGGGGTCCTGGAACACCATGGCGACGTCCCGGCCCCGGATCTCCCGCATCGCGGCGTCCGGCAGGTCCGTCAACGACTCGCCGGCCAGGCGGACGTCGCCCGTCACCTCGACCCCCCGGCGGGGCAGCAGCCCCATGACGGACAGGGCGGTCACCGACTTCCCGCTGCCGGACTCCCCCACCAGCCCGACGGTGCGGCCGGCCTCGACGGTGAACGACACGCCCTCGACGGCCCGGACCGTGGGGCGGCCCCGCCGCAGGAACGACACCCCGAGGTCACGGACCTCGAGCAGCGGAGCGCCCGGCACGCCCGGACCGACGACTCCGCCGGCCACGTCGCCCGCTGAGTCGCCGGCCACGTCGCCGGCCACGCCGCCCGCCATGTCGCCGCCGAGCGCGGTCACCGGCGGTACTTCGGGTCGAGGGCCTCCCGCAGCGACTCCCCCAGCAGGGTGAAGCCGAGCGCGGCGAGGACGATCGCCGCCCCGGGGAAGATCGCGAGGTGGGGGGCGGAGGCGAGGAAGCGCTGGGTCTCGGCGAGCATCCGGCCCCACTCGGGCACGGCCGGGTCCGTGCCCGACAACCCGAGGAACGCCAGCGCCGCCGCGTCCACGATCGCCGTGGCCAGCGTGAGGGTGCCCTGGACCAGCACCGGGGACAGGCTGTTCGGCAGCACGTGGCCGAACACCACGCGACCCGGGGACACGCCCAGGCTGCGGGTGGCGACGACGTAGTCGCTCTCCCGCTGGCTCAGCATCGACCCCCGCAGCAGCCGGGCGAAGACCGGCACGTTGATCACCGCGATGGCGATCATCACCGACAGCAGCGACGCC
>JBHJOS010000127.1:0-4139 GCA_050329415.1 Kineosporiaceae bacterium | reverse complement strand
CGCGCCTCGTGGACGTCGGCCGGGCGGGGTTCGGGGACGTCAGCGCGGAATCGCTGCACGGTCTCCAAGACGTCGATGTCGTTCATCAGTAGGCCTCCATTGCGTTCGAGGTGGCGCGTGTGGTGTCGGCGAAGGGGTCGAGGTCGGCCAGCGGCGAGGCGCTCGGCGCTGCGGCGGGTCCGAGGGCTGCCTGCAGCCGTTGCCGGGAGCGGTGCAGCTTGGAGCGCACGGTGCCGACGGGCATGGCCAGGGCCTGGGCGATCTCGGCGTAGCCGAAGTCGGCCATGGCGAACAGCAGGAGGACGTCGCGGTCACGACCGCTCATCCCGGCCAGGGCGCGGGCCACCGCCGCACCGTGGGCGGAGGCGTCCGCCCGCGCCACCGCCTCGTCGTCCTGCGCCCGGGCGAACGGGTCGACCCCGGTCCGCGCATAGGCCGCGAGTTGGCGCTGCTCGCGTCGTCGGTGCCGGGCGAGCAGGGTGTGGGCGATCCCGTACAGCCACGGTCCGGGTGCGCCCCGGCGCGGGTCGTACCGGTCCCGCTGCCGGATCGCCTCGGCGAACGTCTCTTGCGCCAGGTCGTCCGCCGCGTCGGGGCCGACGCGGCGGTGGAGATATCGATGCAGCCGTGGATAGTGCTCGTCGAAGAGAGCGGCGAATTCGCCGACGTCTGTCAGGTCCGTCACGTGAGCCTCCTGATGCCCCGCAGTGTCGTGGATCGCGACCGGTCACCCGTACTCCGCCGCAGGCCCCGATCCGGTTCCCGCCGGGCCGCCGCTCCCTGCCGACACGGCCCTTACAGCCCGGCTGACGGGCGGTCAGGCCCGGCTGACCTCGACGAACGTCCAGGGGGCGCGGGCGATGGCAAGGAACGCCCGCAACCGGACGGGGAACCGGTCGAGGAGCGCCGCCAGGGCGGCGTCGGCCAGGCCGTCCCCGAGCAGTCGGCCACGGCCATCGGGGAAGCGACCGCTCAGGCGGCCGTGGTCACCGACGACCGGGCAGCGGATCGCGGGCGGGAGGTCGTGGGGACGACTGCGGCGACGGCGAGGGCGAGGGCGGCGCCGGCCGACCCGAATGCCCGCACGGTGTGCCATGCCTCCCACGTGTCGTGGCGCTCTGCCCAGTCGGCGGGCATCGTGTCCAGCGTCCACGTGGCCGTCTGGTCGTTGAGCGGCCAGTTCCCGACGATGGTCGCGACGACCGTGACGAGCACCAGGGCGACGCTGATCCCGGTGAGGACGAAGAGCGGCGATCGGGGGCGGTGCAGGATCGCCAGCACGGCCAGACCGGCCGCGATCGATCCCAGGACGATCGGCGGCATGAGCGGCGTGAGCGTCGCGATCGTGTCCTGCTGGACGGGCAGATAGGCCTCGGCCTCGAGGATCTGCAGGGTCGGGCTGAGGGCGATCCACGTACCGAGGAAGACGGCGGTGAGAACCCCCGTGAGGATCATGTGGGCGAGGCGGGCGACGGTGAGGAACATGATGGGTCCTTCCAGTGGTTGATTGGCTGACCGACCAATGACCGGTACGCTCATCGGGCGAATGAGGAGCGGAGCGTGGTGATCCGCGCGGCTGTGTCGGGGCTACTCCGCAACGACTCCGGTGAGGCGGCCGAATGCGGCGAAAACGGCGTCGGAGTCGAAGTCCGGGTCGACCAACTGCTGAAGCGCGAGCCCGTCGAAGACGGCAAGGGCGATGGCGGCGAGCTCGGCTGTCGCCACCGGCGGGGAGGGCTGGCTGTGCTCGATGGTGGTGCCGATGCCGCCCCGCGCCTCGGCCAGCAGGCGTGCGACGGCGGGAGCCACCTCCGGTTCGCGCAGCGCGACGGCGAACAGCTCGTAGCGGAGCCGGAAGACCTCGGGCCGCTGATGGGCCCGATGGGATGCCGCTTGCAGGGCCAGGCGCGCCGCCCCGGGACCGACGGCGTCGCGGACGGCCGCGACCTCTTCGGCGGTGCGGCGGTGCGCCTCGGTGACGACCGCCATCAGAAGCCCGAGCTTCGAGCCGAAGTGGTAATGGACCAGGCCGTGAGTCACCCCCGCGGCGTCGGCCACAGCCTTGGTCGACGCGCCGCTGTAGCCGCGCTCGGCCATGACGGCCGTGGCAGCGTTGATGAGTTGGCGGCGGGTGTCCACGGGTCCCTCCAGGTGTCGGGAAGTCGGCTGGCTGACCAACAAGATGATCCGACGTGGTGTCTTTGTCAAGCCTCGCCCCGCGATCTTCGGACGCCCTCCCTACCAGCCGACCTCCGCGACGCCCTCGCCATGATCAACTAAGCGCGTCGCCAGGCCGCTGCACACTAATTTGAGCCAAGTCAGGTCGATGTCGCCCTCATCCCGTCCGGTGGTGAGGATGCGGCCACTGGCATCGCGACCCATCCAGATCTCGTACGTGCTCGTGGACGTCGACGCCGACGGGTTGACACCGTCGTCGGTCTCGAGGACCGAGGAGTACTCGACCTCGGCCCGGTACCAGTACTGGCCGTCCGCCAGGGCGGCGACCGAGGGCTGGGCCGCCACGGCGTCGGCTGCGGCGTCGAGGGTCGCTGCGGCGGCCGGGTCGACGGTGGGCCCGGTCCCCGGAAGGCCGACCACCCCGACGGCGAGGGCGGCCGCGAGTGCCGTCGCGGCCCCGGCCATCACCCGCACCCGGACCCGCCACGAGCGGCGGCGAGCCGGCGCGGTGCCGGCGTGGGCGCGGGCGCGGGCGACGCGGAACTCCTGGCGAGCCCGCTCGACCCGGGCTTCGTCGGGTTCGGGAACATGGGAGCGGAAACTCTGGACCGACTCCAGGACGTCGAGGTCGTTCATCGGGACACCTCCGTGGCAGGGCGGGTGGACAAGCGGGAGTCGAGGTTCAGGGCGCTGCGGACCTGCGGGCCGAGCGAGACCTGCAGCCGTCGCCGGGCGCGGTGGAGCTTGGACCGCACGGTGCCGACGGGCATGTCGAGGGCCTGGGCGATCTCGGCATAGCCCAGGTCGGCGAGAGCGAAGAGCAGGAGGACGTCACGGTCCCGCCCGCTCATCCGGGCGAGGGCCCCGGCGAGCGCCGCACCGTGCACTGCGGCGTCCGCTCGGTGGACTGCGTCGTCGTCATGGGGCCGGCTGATCGGTTCGGTCCCGCTGCGGGCGTAGGCGACGAGCCGGCGCTGCTCGGTCCGGCGGTGCCGGGCCAGCAGGACGTGGGCGATGCCGTAGAGCCAGGGTCCGGGTGCGCCCCGCCGCGGGTCGTACCGGTCGCGTCGGCGGATGGCCTCGGCGAACGTCTCGGAGGCGAGGTCGTCGGCGAGGTCGGGGCCGACCCCGGCGGTGCAGGTAGCGGTGCAGGCGCGGATAGTGCTCGTCGAAGAGATCGGCGAACTCTCCGACGTCCGTCAGGTCCGTCCCGTGGTCCTCCGTGCGCTCGGGTGAGGGTCGACGTCGTGACCGGTCACCGGTACTCCGCCGGACGGCGGGGACGGGTTCCCGACCGTCGGCGTGCCCGGAGCGGCGGGCGGGACGTCCGACCCTGGTGACCGCGCCGTCGTCGGCAAGGGTGAGGTGACGCGACGACAGACGAGGGGAGGTCCTCATGACGACGGCGAAGGTCGGAGACCGGGTCGTGGTCCAGGCAGCGCACCTCGACCAGGCCGTGCGGGACGGTGAGATCGTGGAGGTCCACGGACCCGGCGGCGAGCCCCCCTACCTGGTCCGGTGGTCCGCTGACGGGCACACGTCACTCTTCTTCCCGGGCCCGGACGCCCGGGTTCACCGTCACGAGGGCGGCGAAGCCGCTCCGGAGGCGGTCACCGGGCCGGGGTGACGCAGCCCCGGGTGGCCGTGGCCGGCGAGGTGGCGGCGCAGCGTCGCCCAGGACAGGGCGATGACGGTCGCCACCAGCGGCCACGACAGGGCGACGCGCGCGATGCCCAGCGCGACGACCGCACCCGACAGCCACAGTGCCCCGAACACCAGGGTGCGCAGGCCGTACGAGCCGACCCACCACCAGCTCGCCCGCTGGTAGCCGGTGAGCAGCACCGGGTCCTGCCGCCACGCCCTGCCCTGGCGCAGGACCGCGGCCACCACGAGGCCGAGGAACGGCCGCCGGAACCAGATCGACACCATCCACGCCAGCCCCGAGGCGACGTTGGCGAGCA
>JBHJOS010000117.1:0-19738 GCA_050329415.1 Kineosporiaceae bacterium | reverse complement strand
GCCACCCATGGTTTACCCCGTGGAAACGACCCGACCGGACCGTCCCGGACGAGCATGACCGAGACACCCTCGACCACGTCACCGCAGGCCACGGACACGACCGGCCATCAACCGGAACCGACGCGGACCACGCTCTCTGTCCCGGCAGGTTGTTGGTTCGAGTCCAACAGCGGGAGCATCACCGCAGGTCAGTGAGCTGGCCGCCGATCGTGCCCGGCCGGTACTCACGCTTTACTCACGGGAATCGTTCGCCGGGGCGGCTCCTCGTCCGCAATGGCGCTCAGCGCGACGAGCGGACGTCGCAGGCTGCCGAGCCGTCGGGACGTGAGATCGACTTCGTCCACTCCGTCTCCTCTCGGTGCCGGGGCTCACCTTCCGGCGCCGAGGCGACGGTCCGAGGCAACGGCGGGCGGCACGTCCCGTTCGAGGTCCCTCATCTCGTCTGCGTGGGCGGCAGGCGCCTCGCGCAGGCCGGTCGCGACCTCGTCGCGGGTGTCCCCGAGGGCGGCGACGCCGGGCACGTCGGGCAGGTACGCGCCCCAGCTCCCCTCGTCGGATCGCTCGTAGACCACGACGTCACGCATCATCGCCGACTCCTCCGGCCCGCTCGCCTTCCAGATGCTCGCCGAGGCCCCGGTCGGACGCCGGTGGCGGGCTCACCGGCGACCACGGTACGCGCACGCCGCGATGTGCCGCCCCGCCCGGAGACCGTTCAGGTGGGAACCTGACCTGCGTGCCCGAGCCCGCCGAGGCGCTCCGCCTACCGGACCCGGTCCTCGTCGTCCTCGTCGGGGTCGCGGGGTCGGGCAAGAGCACGTGGGCGGCCGAGCACGCCGCCGCGGACGAGGTGGTCTCGAGCGACCAGCTACGCGCCGTCGTGGGGGAGGGCGAGGGCGACCTCGCCGCCAGCGCCGACGCCTTCGACCTGCTCGACCGGATCCTCGACGCCCGTCTTCGCCGTCGCGTCACCACGATCGTCGACACCCTGGGCCTCGATGCCGACCGGCGCCGGCAGTACCGGGCACTGGCTGCCCGGCACGGCGTCCCGTGCGTCGCGATCGTCCTGGACACCCCGCCCGCAGAGGCGCGCCGTCGCAACGCCACCCGGGGCAAGCGGGTGCCCGTCGACGTGCTGCGGGGCCAGCTAGCCGCCTTCGCCGCCGCGGTCCGGGTGCTCCCCGGGGAGGGGTTCGCCGAGCTCCTCACGGCAGGACCTGTCCGGTTCGTCGCCCCGGCGGTCGCCGCGGCCGCCCGGCGGGTCGCGGCCGTGGCTCCGGAGGGGGGGCAGGCTCGACCGGCGCTCCGGCTCGGCCTGCACCTCTCGTCGTTCCCCTCGCCGGGCGGCCCGCCCCTCGGCGAGCGGCTGCGTGACGTCGCCGTGCGTGCCGAGGCCGCGGGGTTCGACTCGCTGTGGGTCATGGATCACCTGCGCCAGATCCCGCAGGTCGGCCGGGCGTGGGAGGACCTCCCGGAGAGCGTCGCGACCCTCGCCCACCTCGCTGCGGCAACGACGACGGCCACCGTCGGCTGCCTCGTCCACTGCGTGACGTTCCGACACCCCGGGGTGCTGGCGAAGTCGCTCGCGACGCTGGACGTCCTCAGCGGTGGGCGGGCCTGGTGCGGTCTCGGGGCCGGCTGGTTCGCTGCCGAGCACGCGGCCTACGGCATCCCGTTCCCGCCGGCCCGCGAGCGCCTCGACCTGTTGGAGGAGACCCTCCAGGCGCTGCCGCTGCTGTGGGGTCCGGGCAGCCCGGCCTTCGAGGGTGCCCACGTGCGCATCCCGCAGGCCCTGGCCTACCCGCGCCCGCTGCGCGGGCGCCTTCCGGTGCTCGTCGGCGGCGGCGGGGAGCGTCGGACCCTGCGCCTGGCCGCCCGGTACGCCGACGCGTGCAACGTCACCGGCGACGCCGACACCCTGCGCCGGAAGGTCCGCGTGCTCCGCGGCCACTGTGCCGACGTCGGCCGTGATCCGGCTGCCGTCGAGGTCACCCACCTGTCGACCGCGCTCGTCGCCGCCGACCCCACCGAGCTCGCCGAGGTGGTCGCCGCCCGGCGGCCCGCTCGGGGCCACGCCCGCTGGGCCGCCGCCACCAACCCGGGGACGGTGGACGACCATGTCCTGCGCGTCCGCGACCTCGTCGATGCCGGGGCGCAGCACGTCATCGTCGCTCTCGACGGCGTCTGGGACCTGCCGGTGATCGAGCGCTACGGGGAGGTGATCAGCCGGTCGCGAGGGAGCTGACCGCGGCCGTCCGTGCGGGTCCGGGACCGGTACCCCCCGCGGTGTTGCGACTACGCGTGTCGCACGCGTCGTGAGTCCCATCGTCTTGGCCCTCGCCAGCAGCCCGGGAGCTCATCTGGCCAGCAGGACCTCGAGTTGGCGATCGAACTCCGTCGCTTCGGGCGCGGTCGATGGCAGGCCACCCGGGATCCGCCGGAGATGGCTGGTCCCGATGTAGGCGGCATACGCGAGTCGCGCTCGCGCCGCGGCCTGACCGCTCGGCAGTCCGAGGTCCCGATAGGCCCGGCTCAGGAAGTCGAGCCGGTCGGTCGTCGAGCGGACCACGGCCGGACCGACCACGGGATCGTCCACCTGCCCCAGCAGCAAGGCGTCGATGGGTCTCTTGACGACGTCACCGAACGACTCGGCGAAGAGGGCCCGCAGACGCTGCTCCGGGTCCTCGATCCGATCGAGCCGTTCGATGATGTCGACGGTCGCCAGCCGGTACCACAGCTCGAGGGCGCGGCTGATCAGATCCTGACGGTCGCGGAAGTGCCAGTAGAAGCTGCCCTTCGTGATGCCCAGCCGGTCGGCGAGCGCCTCGACCTTCACCCCGTTGACTCCCTGCGCCGCGATCACCTCCAGCGCGGCCCGGGTCCAGTCGTCCTCACCGACCTTGGTGTTGGCATGCCTCGGTGACGTCGCCCCGGCATCCACGAGTCCGTACGCTACCGTACGGATATGTCCATACGTCCGCGTACAGAAATCCTCGGACTCGGGGCGGGGTCGACCGCGGTCGTGACCGCGCTCGGACGCCACCTCCGTGGAGCTCGGAACTGGTGGCCGCGGCCCGCCGGTGGGCTGCCTCCCGGCCAGCGAGCGCTCGACGCCTTCCCGAGGTTCGCCGACGACCCTCTCCGTCCCCCGCCGTCGAACCCCGAACCGATCCTCCGCCTCGCCTCGACCGGCCTGGGAGAGATCCGGATCGGCCTCGACGACCTGCGTTCCAGCCCCTTCGTCCAGTCGAGGGTCTCCGACTTCCACTGCGTCACCACCTGGACCGCGCGCCAACAGACCTGGACCGGCGTCCCCCTCGCCGACTGGTGGCGAGCGCACGTCGGCTCGGTCCCCACAGACTCCGGCGACTTCGCCGTCGTGCGGGCTGCCGACGGCTACCAGGCGGTGTTCCTGACCGCTGACCTGTTCTCCGACGACGTGATGCTGGCCTGGGGACTGAACCACGCCGCGCTTGACCGGCGTCACGGGTTCCCGCTCCGGCTCGTCAGCCCCTCGCAGTACGGGTACAAGAACGTGAAGCACGTCGAGACGATCGAGTTGTGCGCCGAGCGGCCGGCCGGCCGCCTCGGCCCGAAGGAGCACCTGCGGGCCCGCGTCGCGCTCGAGGAACGCCACAGCCGCATCCCGGGCCGGCTCCTCCGATGGCCTTACCGGTTGGTCGTCCCGATCACCGCCGTGGTGGCGGAGCGAACGCTCGACCGCTTCACGGCCACGAACCCGGACCGGTCCGACTCGACCACCGACACCTCCGGGTGAATCACAGCCCAGATCACGGCCTCACCGAGGGGGCCTTCGTGCGCAGAGGCTGCGATCCGTGGGCGGCCGCTCAGCCCGCCAGCACGGCCTCGATCGTCGCCAGAGCCCCCTGCCGCCACCCGAACCGCGCGGCGTCCGGCGCCGACCCGGGCGCCGCCCGCCGTTCGCCGACCCGCGTGATCAGCGCCTTCCACAGGGCCCACCCGCGACCTCGTTCCCACGTCGACTCGTCCAGGCCGAGCCCGGCCCGGAACGCCTCCCGGGACTCGCCCTCGAAGAACGTCCAGGCGATCGCAACGTCGCAGGCCGGGTCGCCGACGCAGCAGCAGCCGAAGTCGATGACGGCGCCCAGCGCGCCACCCTCGTCCACGAGCAGGTTGGACGGCGTGATGTCCCCGTGCACCCACACCAGGGCGCCTTCCCACGACGACTCGAGCGCCCGCTCCCACACCCGGTCGCTCGCCGGGGCGTCCACCTCGTCGGCCAGCGCCGCGATCGCGGCCCGCGTGTCGGCGTCGTAGGTCGCCGGCGACGCCCCCCGGAAGAAGCTGTGAGCCCCGGCCGGGGGACCGTCGCCGGCATCGACCGCACGCAGGACCCGCAGGAACGACGCGAGGTCACGGGCCAGCGACACCGGTTCGGCCACGGTCGCCGCCGTCGCCGCCCGGCCCGGCAACCACTCGTACACCGACCACGGCCGCGGGAACCCGCACCCGGGTCCGCCCCTGGCGACCGGGCGGGGCACCGGCACCGGCAGGTGAGGTGCCAGCACCGGCAACCAGCGGTGCTCCTTCGCGACCTGGGGCACGTACCCCGCAGCGCTGGGCAGCCGCACCGACAGGTGCTCACCCAGCCGGTAGGTCGTGTTGTCCCAGCCGTCGACGTCGACCGGGACGACGGGCAGGTCCCCCCAACCCGGGAACTGGGTGCTGACCAGGCATCGGACGACCTCCGGTGTGATGTCGCGCTTCTCCATGCCGTCCCCTCTCAAGACTCCGATCCGGCCGGTCGAGATTCTCGGGGTGAGCCCGGTGCCGGCCGACCGCTGCGCTCCCGCGGCCGTCGCACGTGACGCGCTCCGGGCGGTCGTGCTCCTCCTCGGTGCTGCCTACGTCGTGTCCCTGGTGCCCGGCGTCCGGCCGGAGCCCGGTTTCGACACCGGCTTCGACGTGTGGCTCAACGACGCCTTCGGCGTCGGTGTCGTCGTCCTCGCCCTGGTCCGCGCCGTCCAGGACCGCCGCGAGCGGTGGGCGTTCGTCGCACTCGCCGTGGCCGTGATGTCGTACGTCGTCGGCACCATGGTGTACCAGCTGCGTTATCTGCCGGGTGGCGACATCCCGTTCCCCTCGTGGGCCGATGCCGCATGGCTGGCCTTCTACCCGGCCACCTACGTCGCGACGGTCCTCCTGCTTCGCCGCCGGGTCCGCCGCCTGCCGGTCTCCGTCTGGCTGGACGGTGCCGTCGCGGGGCTGACGGCGGCCGCCCTCGGCACCGCGCTGGCGTTCCGCAGCCTGCTCGCCACCACCGGGGGCAGCGTGACGGTGGTCGCCACCACCGTCGCCTACCCGATCGCCGACCTGCTCCTCCTGGTGCTCGTGCTGGGCGGGGTCGCGGTGCTGGGGTGGCGCGGCGCCGGGGCCGCGTGGTGGTGGCTGGTCGTCGGCCTGGTGCTCTTCGCCGTCACCGACACCGTCTACGCCGTCCGGGTCGCCCAGGGGACCTATGTCGACGGAAGCCTGGTGGACGCAGGGTGGCCCCTGGCGTTGCTCGCCTTCGCCGCCGCCGCCTGCTCCCGTCCCGCGACCGGCGTCTCCGACCGCCTGGAGGGGATCGGCGTCCTCGCCCTGCCCGGGCTGTGCGCGATGGCCTCCCTGGCCCTGCTCTACGCCGGCTACGCCTCGGGCGACGCCGACCCCCTGGCGGGGGCACTGGCGCTCGCCGCGCTGATCGCGGCGCTGGTCCGGACCGGGCTGACCTTCCGGGAGGTGCGGGTGCTCGCCGACAGCCGGCGGTTGGCGCTCACCGACGACCTCACCGGCCTGCCCAACCGGCGACGCGCCTACCAGGTGCTCGAGACCGCGGAAGGCGTCGTCGCCGCGGGCCGGCCGTTCGCAGTCCTCCTGCTGGACCTCGACCGGTTCAAGGAGATCAACGACTCCCTGGGGCACGCGGCGGGGGACATGCTGCTGCAGGATCTCGCGCCGCGGCTGCGGCAGCAGCTGCGGCCGGGGGACGTGCTGGCCCGGCTCGGGGGGGACGAGTTCGTCGTGCTGGCCGCCGACGCCGACGTCGATGCCGCCCGGCGGATCGCCACGGACCTGCGCGCGGAGCTGCGTCATCCGTTCCGGATGGGTGCGACGGCCCTCACCGTCGATGCCAGCATCGGCATCTCCGTGGGACCGGACCATGCCCGTCAGGCTCGGGACCTGCTGCAGCGGGCAGACATGGCGATGTACGCGGCGAAGTCCCGCCGTACCGGTGTCGAGGTCTACGACGAGGACCGCGACGGGCTCACCAGGACGAAGTGGGCGACCGTCGAGCAGCTGCGCAGCGGGCTGCCCCGGCGGGAGCTGGAGCTCCACTACCAGCCGAAGCTGGCCCTGCACGGGTGGGCCACCCCGACGGTCGAGGCGCTCGCCCGGTGGCGGCACCCGTCGCGAGGGCTCCTCCAGCCCGACGCCTTCGTGCCGCTCGCGGAGTCCCACGGCCTCATGCCGCAGCTCACGACGACCGTGCTGGACATGGCACTGGAGCAGCGCCGGGCCTGGCAGCGGGCCGGCCTGGAGGCGACCATGGCGGTCAACGTCAGTCCCTCCAACCTCGTCGACGAGGGCTTCCCGGACCAGGTGGCCCGCCTGCTCACCACGCACTCGGTGCCGGCGTCCGCGCTCGTCCTCGAGGTCACCGAGAACCTGCTGATGGAGGACCGGGAGCGGTCGGCCGCCGTCCTCGCCGTCCTGCGCCGCGTCGGGGTCGGGATCGCGATCGACGACTACGGGACCGGGTACTCCAGCCTGTCGTACCTGGCGCGGCTGCCGGTCACGGAGCTCAAGCTCGACCGCTGCTTCGTCGCGGCCGTCGCCGACGACGCCCGGGGCCGGGCCATCGTCACGTCCACCGTCCAGCTGGCCCACGCCCTCGGGCTCGTCCTTGTCGCGGAGGGGGTCGAGGACGAGGCCACGATGGAGGCGCTGCGCCGCATCGGGTGCGACTTCGCCCAGGGCTACCTCCTGAGCCGGCCGCTGCCGGCCGAGGCGGTGCCCGACTGGTTCGAACGCCGGGCGGCGGCGCCGGTGCCGCCCCGGACCACCGCCCCCGTCATGCCTCCGCTGCCCCGAGGAGGCTGAGCGTCTCCGCCGGTCGCCGCCATCAGCCGGCCGCCCGGTCCGCGGCGTGGACGGCCAGGCGTCGCTCGACGACCGACACCACGGTCGCCAGTGTCCGGTCCCGGCAGGTGTCGCCCTCGGGCAGCGTCGTCGTGCCGTCCAGGTAGCCGCCCGTGCCCTGGTGGCGCAGGGGGCCGACGCCGATCTTCTCGATCCGGCCCTCGCGCAGCGCCCGGTTCCACTCCGACCTCGGCGACGTCGGCCACCGCGACGGGAACACCCGCCCGCCGAGGGCCTGGATGCTGTCCAGGCTGCCGTGGATGTGGGCGAGGTGGTCGACCGCCCGCAGCCCGGGGTCGGACGACATCACCCCGCCCAGCGAGATGACCTCGACCGGGGCGCCGAGGGTCTCCTCGAGGAAGGGCACCGCCCCGATCGCGATCTGCCCGCCGCCGCTGGAGCCGAGGAGGAAGACGGGCCGGCGGTCCTCCGGCCGGTAGCCCGCGCGCAGCAGCCCGAGCAGCACCTGCCGCGACGTGCCGTAGTTGAACACCGGGCCGTACCGGCTGTCGGCGGACACGAGCACCTGGAACAGGTTGCGCAGGTTGACGAGGTTGACGAGGACGTGGCCGCCGCGCAGCCGCATCCGGGACAGCAGCCGCCAGAGCCGCGCGAACGCCCGCCGCCCGGTCAGCCCGTCGCCGCCCGCGGCGTACGGGAAGACGTCGGTGACGACGGTGACCCGTGGCAGGCGCCGGTCGAGCAGTCGGAGGAACTCGGCCTCCGTCGCCAGCAGCTCCGTTCCGGAGATGGCGCCGATCCCGGACAGGAAGACCACCCAGCCGTCGTTCCCGCTCGTCGACGAGGGACGGCGGGACCCTTGGCGGGCCACTTCGATGTCCCGCTCCAGCTCGTCGCGGCGACCGAACCAGCCCGCCCACCAGCCCAGTGACTCCAGGGGCGCCACGAGCAGCGCAGCCAGCAGGGCGACCAGCACCAGCAGGAGGACGGCGAGGACCTCGCTCACGAGCGGAACCACCGGGCGTCGCCGACGGCCCGCTCCTTCATGGCGGCGAGCGCGTCCTCGACCCGGATGCGCAGCCGGGCACCCGTCGCGGTCCGCCACAGCCACCGGTCCAGCGCCGCCACCCAGCGCCCCAGGGCGACCTTGACGAGCAGGGTGAACGCGTACCCGAGGGCGATCGCCAGCGTCAGCTCGCCCAGCGACCAGCCGGTCACCGCGTCCAGGCCGACGGCGAGGCAGAGCAGGGTCCAGATCTCCAGCGCCCGCTGGACGGGTGGCCCGTAGTACGGCAGCAGCAGGAAGAACGCCAGGACGAACGGGGCGTGGGCGAGGGCGACCACGGCGAGGATGTCGACGACCCCGAGGTCGAGCCCGGCCACCGCGAGTGCGGTCAGCCAGATGCCGACCCCCCACACCGCCACCTCGGCGGCGAAAGTCCCGGCCGCCAGGCCCAGGGAGAGCAGGAACCGCACCGGCCGGACGTGGTTGAGGAAGAGCACGACGCTCTGCCCGACCAGCTGGGAGACGCCGCCGACGGCGACCACCCCCAGGGCGGCCCAGACCCCGCCCGGTCCCAGCACCCCGCGGTACGCGTCGGGGTCGAGGAGCAGGGCGTCCCACCAGAGGACGACCTGCGACCACATGGCGACCACTCTCCCCGGACGCGCCTCGGACGGGCCGGTACTCGGCCGCGGCGGTCAGCCGGCGGGGTCGGACCTCGGCTCGGGCACGTCGGGTGGCTCCGCGGGCGGCCCTGCGGCCGGGGCCGCCGAAGGGACCTCGGACGAGGGTGGCGCCTCGGCCCCGGTGGCCACCGCGAGCCGGTGCACCTCGTCGTCGGCAGGCGGCCGGTCGCTCAGGAGCACACCCAGCCAGCGGTGGCGCGGGTCGCGGTCCGAGAGCACCGCCCGGGCGAGCAGCGACATCGGGATCGCGAGCAGCGCCCCGAGCGGGCCCAGGACGAAGCCCCACACCACCAGGGACAGGAACGACGTGGCGATGTTGAAGCCGACCGCGTCGCCGATGAACTTGGGCTGGACCACGTTCTGGATGGTGTTGTTGATGACGATGTAGCCGACCAGGACGAGCAGGGCGGTCGGCCAGCCGTCCTCGAGCAGGGCGATGACCACCGGGGGGACGAGCCCGAGGATGAGCCCGATGGTGGGGATGTAGCCGGTGAGAAATGCCAGCACGCCCCAGACGAAGGCCAGGGGGACTCCGACGATGAGCAGGAACACGACGTCGAACGCCGCGACCACGAGGCCGAAGACCGTGGTGACGACGAGGTAGCGGCGGACCCCGCCGGCGAACTCCGACAGGGACCGGGCCACCTCCGGGCGGAACCGGCGGACGGCGGCGAACCTGCGGCCGAACGATCCGCCGTCGACCAGCAGGAAGAACAGCAGCGCGACGATGAAGGACAGGGCCGTCAGCGCCCCGTACAGGCCCTGCGCGAGGTCGAGCGCCACCCCGGCCACGGCCCCGAAGTCGACCAGCCCCAGGACGTCGTCCACCTGCCCGTCGCTGACGCCGAAGTCCTCGGCCGCTGCGGAGAGGTTGTCCACCAGCTCGTTGAACTCGCTCTGGTAGCGGGGGATCTCGGTGCCGAACTCGAAGAGCGACCAGCCGATGGCGGTGACGAACGCCGACAGAGCGGCGAACGTCGCGACGACGGTCGTGATGATCGCGAGCCAGCTCGGTACTCGGGCCGCCAGCCACGCCTGCAGCGGGGACACCGCGATGGCGATGACCAGGGCGAGGATCGCGGGCCCCAGGATGTCCTGGGCGACGCGCATCGCCCCGAGGACGATCGCCGCGCTGGCGAGACCGACGAGGACGACGACGGGGCCGGGCAGGCCCGCCGAACGCGCAGGGGTGGCTTCGGGAGCCGTCACCGGACCGGACACGGGGGCACCGTAGTGGGTGCCGGGCCCCGGAACAGTGGCGGACCGTCGCGGACGCTGTCACGACGTAGCCTCGTGTCATGCGTGCGCGGCTGGTCGTGCCGATCATCGTTCTCGCCATGGCCCCGGCTGCGGTCCCGGCGTGCGGGCAGGAGGGTCAGGACGCCGGGCTGCCGACCGAGATCCCGACGCAGGTGCCGACCCAGCTGCCCGAGGGAGTGCCGACCCGGCTGCCGGACCTGCCGGACGTCTCCCTGCCGGACCTGCCGAGCATCCCGCTGCCGGACCTGCCCGGCGGGGACGACGGCGCCGAGGGCGGCGACGACGTGGCAGCCCCGCCGGCGACCGTGACGGCCACGGCCACGGCCACCCAGACGGCCACCCAGACCGCCACCGCCACCACGACCGTGACGGCGACGCCGTCCCCGGAACCCACCGGATCGCCGCAGCCGGAGCCGACAGCCGCCGAGGGCGGCTTCCCGTGGTGGGCCTGGGCGCTGCTCGCGCTCGCCGCGGCCGCTCTGGTGGCTGTCCTGGCCGCTGCGCTGGGCCGGCGCCGCGTGGGCCAAGCGGACCGGGACCGGGCCGCCGACGCCGATGCCCAGCTGGCGTGGGTCCGAAGCCAGGTGGACGAACCCTTGCTGCGGTGGCGAGGCGGCCGGCTCGCGGCCCCCCCGGACGCGCCCGGTGACACCGTCGAGATCCGGTCCGAGTCGTCCGACCGCTGGGCGCTGGTGGAGGAGCGGATCGGTGTCGCCCTCGACCACGCGGCCGCGCTCGCCACGGATGCGGGCAGTGCAGATCTCCGACGAGCGGGAGCGGCCCTGAGCGACGCGATCGAGACCTACCGGCGGTCGATCGACACGGCGGCCGCCGCCCACGGCACGGGTGACGCGGGGCGGACAGTCGCCGCCGAGCGGGGTCTGGCCGTCGACGGCGACCTTCTCGACCAGGCTCGTCGTCGGTTGCGGGACGCTGCCGGACTGAGCCGCGGGCGGCAGGGGTGACGCAGGTCGGGGCCACCTCCGGGGCTGATCCGCTGGTCGCCCGGATGCGTGGGTTCGGGACCACGATCTTCGCGGAGATGTCGGCGCTGGCCGCCCGAACCGGCGCGGTGAACCTCGGCCAGGGCTTCCCCGACTTCGACGGCCCGCCGGAGATGATCGAGGCCGCCGTCCGGGCGGTGCGCGACGGGCACAACCAGTACCCTCCCGGGCCCGGCACCCCGGAGCTGCGCCGGGCGGTGGCGGATCACCAGCGGCGCTTCCACGACCTCGCCTACGACCCCGACACCGAGATCGTCGTGACCGCCGGGGCCACCGAGGCGGTGACCGCGGCCGTCCTCGCCCTGTGCGAGGCGGGAGACGAGGTCGTCGTCCTCGACCCGACGTACGACTCCTATGCCGCTGCGGCGGCGCTGGCCGGCGCGGTGCTGCGGCCGGTCCCGCTGCGCCCGGGCGCGGCCGGCCGGTTCTCGGTCGATCCCGCAGCCGCTCGCGCCGCCTTCGGCCCGCGGACGCGGCTGTTGCTGCTCAACTCGCCGCACAATCCGACGGGGGCGGTGCTGAGCCGGGAGGAGCTGGGGCTGCTCGCCGGGCTCTGCCGCGAGCACGACGCGGTCGCGGTCACCGACGAGGTGTACGAGCACCTCGTGCTCGACGGCGAGCACGTGTCGCTGGCGGGCTTGCCCGGGATGCGGGAGCGCACGCTGCAGGTGTCGTCGGCGGGGAAGTCGTTCTCCTGCACCGGGTGGAAGATCGGGTGGGCCTGCGGGCCGTTGCCGCTGGTGTCCGCGCTCACCCGGGTCAAGCAGTTCCTCACGTACACGAACGGGGCGCCGTTCCAGCCCGCGGTCGCCCTGGCCCTGGGACTGCCCGACTCGTACTTCGAGGCGTTCACCGTCGACATGCGAGCCAAGCGGGACCGGCTGTCGGCGGGACTCGCGGCGGCGGGCTTCGGGGTGCTGCACTCGGCCGGGACGTACTTCGTCGCCGCGGACATCCGGCCACTGGGGGAGGACGACGGCCTGGAGTTCTGCCGGTCCCTGCCGGCCCGGTGCGGGGTGGCCGCCGTCCCGATGCAGGTGTTCCACGCCGACCCCGTTGCCGGGCGACACCTGGTCCGGTTCACGTTCGGCAAGCGCGACGAGTCCCTGGACGAGGGGATCGCCAGGCTCGCTCGGCTGTGACCCGATGCGGACGGATCCGCGGTGATGATGCGGACGGATCCGCGGTGATCATGCGGACGGATCCGCGGTGATCATGCGGACGGATCCGCGGTAACATTCGTCCGTGACCGAGATCTTCCCTCGCCATGTCACCGAGGACATCCTGGCATCCCTGGCGGACACGCCCGTCGTGGTGGTCAACGGTGCGCGCCAGGTGGGGAAGTCGACGTTGGTCACCGGACTGCCTTACCCGGGAACCGTCCGCACGGTCACCATGGACAGTCCGTCCGACCGCGCCGCAGCCCGGCGTGACCCACTCGCCTTCCTCGGTGCGCGGGTGGACACCATGGTCATCGACGAGGTTCAACTCGAGCCGGAACTGTTCCGCGCCGTCAAGCTCGAGGTCGACCGTGACCGGCGCCCGGGCCGGTTCGTCCTCACCGGCTCCTCACGCCTCCTGTCTGCCCCGGACATGGCGGATTCCCTGGTCGGGCGGGTGGAGATCCATGACCTGTGGCCCCTGAGCCAGGACGAGCAGACGCTGTCGCGGTCGTCCTTCGTCGACCGGATAGCCGGTGGCCTGCCGGACGTGCCCGACTCGACGATGACACGCCAGGACCTGGTGGCGAGGATCTGCGCGGGGGGATTCCCCGAGGCCGTTCGTCGGGATCACCGCCGTCGCAGCGGCTGGTTCGCCTCCTATGTCACGACGACCGTGCAGCGGGTGATCCGGCAGCTCTCGGACATCGATCGCGCGGCTCGCATCCCGCAGGTTCTCGAGATGTGCGCTGCCCGTAGCGGTCACGAGATCAATGTCACCAATCTCTCGTCGGACCTCGGAATCCCGGCCCGAACCCTCGACGGATACCTCTCGCTGCTCTCGTCGGCCTTCCTCGTCCATCTCATCCCGTCGTGGTCGACTCGCATCAGTGGCAAGGTCGTGCGCCGACCCAAGATGGTCCTGCTGGACAGCGGTCTGGCGGCCTCCCTGCGCGGCGCCGACGAGAACTCTCTCCTCGACAGCCACGACGGCGCCCTCGGTCCTCTGCTTGAGACGTTCGTGGCGACGGAGATCCTCAAGATGGTGTCGTGGAGCGCCTCTCGGCCGCGCGTCTCCCACTTCCGGGACCGCGGCGGATCCGAGGTCGATCTCGTTCTCGAGTACCCCGGCCGCGGTGTCGTCGGCCTCGAGGTCAAGGCCACGGCGACGGTCAAGGACGAGCACTTCCGCGGTCTCCGGCTGCTCTCCGACCGGTTGGGCGACCGGTTCCTGTTCGGCGCCGTGCTCTCGCTGACCCCGCAGGTGTCGCCCTGGGGTCCTCGGATGGCTGCGCTCCCGGTGGACGCGCTCTGGCGGACACCGCTTCTCAGGACTCGCTGAAGCCGACGTCCTCGGCCTCCCACGCCCGTGCGTGGCGCAGGACCGGCAACCGCTCGCGGACGGCCGCGACCTCGCCCGGGTCCACGTCGGCGACGAGCAGCCCCGGCTCCGGGCCGAGCCCGTCCCGCAGCTCGCCCAGGGGCGAGGCGACCATGCTGTGCCCGACACCTTGGGGCGCGCGGGGGAGTGGCTCCACTCCGGCGGCCCTGGGCTCCGCCTGGTCGCAGGCCAGGACGATCGCCGTGGCGTCGAGGGCGCGCGCCCGCACCAGCAGCTCCCACTGCTCGACCTTGCCGGCCCCGTCGCCCCACGACGCCGGGACGGCGACGACCTCGGCCCCGGCCCGGGCCAGTGCCGTGAAATGGCCGGGGAAGCGGATGTCGTAGCAGGTGGCGAAGCCGACCCGGCACCCGGCGACGCTCACCCCGACCAGCCGGCGGCCGGGCGCCACGGTGTCGGACTCCCGCGCCCCGAAGGCGTCGAACAGATGGACCTTGTCGTAGCGGGCCTCGACGCCGGGACCGGTGACGAGGAGGGTGTTGTGGACCCGGCCGTCGTCCGCGGGCGTGAACATGCCGACCACGGCGACCACTCCGCCGTCGCCCGCCAGCCGCCGGACCCGCGAGGCCCAGGGTCCGTCGACCGGTTCGGCCACGTCCGCGAGCCGGGTGCCGAACCTCGCCATGGTCGCTTCCGGGAACACGACGAGGCGTGCCCCCTCGTCGGCAGCTCTCGCGATCCCGTCGGCGACCAGATCGAGGTTGGCTCCGGGGTCGGACGTGGCCGCGATCTGGCAGAGGGCGACGCGCACGAGGCGGATTGTCCTCCTCAGGCCCGTCCGGGTCGCGCCGACGCGGCGACCATCCGGTCCCTCACCGGACCGGCCGTGCCCGGCAGGGCCTCGACGGCGTCGGCCAGGGCGGCGAGCAGGCCGGGCGGATTCTCGGCCAGGCGGTGGCACAGGTACAGCCACCACTCGTGGCCGTACACCAGGTAGACACGGGTGGGGACGCCCCGGGCGGCCACCGCCGCCAGCCGGTCGGGCCGGACCCCGTGGAGCATCTCGACCTCCAGCCCCGGCACGGCCCCGGGACCGCCCCTGGCATCGACGTCGCGGAGGACCGACGTCAGCAGCATGGGGTCGTGCGTCGCGATCGACACCGGGTGGCCCTCGGCGGCCGCGGCGACGAGGCGCACGGCCAGGCGGGCATAGGCGGCGTCGAGGGACTCGCCCCGCGGGTGGGCGACGGCGCTGGGCTCGCCGTAGGCGCCCTTGACGAGCCGGACCCGGCCCGGCCGGTCGAGCGCGGCGGCGAGGTCGGTGCTCGTGCGGTGCAGGGCGGCCTGGAGCGTGACGCCGACGTGGGGGTGGTCGGTCGAGATCACGGCGTGGGCATCGAGGATCGTCGCGGTTCGTTCCGACCCCTCCATGCTGATCATGAGCTCGCGCCCGCTCGCCTTGGCAGCGGCAGCGATCTCTGCGAGGTGTCGGGTCGCGAGCGCCGGTCCGTCGCCGGGTACGGCGAGACCGACGTGGGAGAGGTCGAGCGAGACCGATGCGTCGGCGAGCGGTGCGTCGGCGTCCGCGGGGCCCAGGGCCGCGACGAGCGCACGGAATTCCCGGGCCGCGGCCCGGGCCTCGCCGGCGTCGCGGGTGTCCTCGCCCATGTGGTCGACGGTGATCCGGTGACCGGCTCGGCCGAGGTCCTCGGCAGTCCTCAGAGCCTCGCCCCGGGTCTCGCCCGAGACGTAGCGGGCGGCCGCCCGTCGAAGCGCGGCGTAGGCGGCGGGCGACCGCAGCACGGCCGCCTTGAGGTCCTCCCGGCGGGCCAAGGCGCGCAGGGCGGCGGCTGCGCGATGCCCGTCTGCGCCGGTGTCGGGATCAGGGGAGCCCACCAGGTCGAGGAGTGCGCCCCCGGGGACGGCTCCCCTCGTCGCGTCCGTCACAGTCGTCAGGATACGAACGATCACGCGGCGCACGTCAAGAAGGCGCGAGTGACCGGGACCGCCTCATGACCCCGCACCTCGCCGCGGCGCGTACGCTGCCGGGCGAGGGGCGGTAGCTCAGCCGGTCAGAGCAGCGGACTCATAATCCGTCGGTCGTGGGTTCGAGCCCCACCCGCCCCACCGGCTCTGAACTGCACAAACAGTCACCAAGGTTCTCGCTTGGGGCTCGGCAAGGGTCATCGTGGAATCACTCGTGGTGCGAGCACGTCTACGCTGCTTCCGTGAGCCGGTCTTCGCAAGCCGCCCGACGCGCTCGCGGGAGCATCGAGACCCTGCCCAGCGGGTCGTTGCGGGTGAAGGTGTACGCCGGTGTCGACCCCGTGTCTCGCCGTCGCCTCTACCTTGACGAGACCATTCCGCCCGGACCCAGGGCCGCTGCGGACGCGGAGAAGGCGCGAACGAGGTTGCTCGGCCAGGTCGACGAGCGCCGCAACCCCAAGACGCGCGCCACGGTCAACCAGTTGTTGGACCGCTACCTGACTGTCGTCGACCTCGAGCAGTCCACCCGGTCCACGTACGAGGGGTACATCCGCAATCACATCCGGCCGGTACTCGGCTCGTTGCCACTGTCTCGTCTTGACAGTGAGGTGATCGACTCCTTCTATGCGCAGCTGCGGACGTGCAGGGCGCGGTGTGGTGGTCGCGCCTCCGTGCAGCACTGGACTGACGGTGCCCACGATTGTGACGAGCGGTGTCGACCGCATAGGTGTAAGCCGATGGCAGGCGCGACGGTGCGACAGATCCACAGCATTCTGCGGAGCGCGTGCCAGCGTGCTGTCAAGTGGCGGTGGCTGAGCACCAACCCGGTCGACAACGCCATGCCGCCGTCGGCCGCGAAGCCCAACCCGCACCCGCCGTCGCCCGAGCAGGCTGCGCGCATCTCGGTCGACGCCTGGCGAGATCTGGATTGGGGCCTGTTCGTCTGGCTCGCCATGATCACCGGCGCCCGACGCGGCGAGTTGTGCGCCTTGACCTGGGAACGTCTCGATGTCGCGTCACGGATTTTGTCCATCAAGACCAGCATCGCCGAGGTCGGTGGGACCAGCTGGGAGAAGGACACCAAGAGTCACCAACAGCGGCGGATAGCGCTGGACGACACCACTGTCGCCCTCCTTCAGATGTACCGCTCAAGGTGTGTCGCCCGGGCCGAGAGCCTCGGCGCCGCGTTGCCCGACGGCGCTCGAATGTTCTCGCGGGACCCTTTGGGCGGGACGTGGCTGAAGCCGGGTTCCGTCAGTCAGAGGTACGCCCGCATGTGCGCCCGACTGGGGTGGGACATGAACCTGCACGATCTGCGTCACTACTCAGCCACTGAACTCGTGGCCGCAGGCGTCGATCTACGGACGATCGCCGGGCGACTCGGGCACAGCGGGGGAGGCGTCACCACGTTGCGGGTCTACAGCGCCTGGGTGCCAGAGGCGGATGGCCGCGCCGCCCGGACGCTGTCGGGCCGGCTCCCAGCGCCGCCGGTAGGCGCGAGTAACGCCCGGGAATCGATCGTGTTGGCGGAAGTGGAGGCCGACTGTGCGCCGGACGAGGCTACTGCAGCGCCAAGAGACTTGGTCGAGGCGCCCGGCACGAACCCCTACGAGCGAATCGCTTCGGACATCTCGGGGGCGATCGCTTGTGGAGTGTTGCCAGCAGGGGAGCCGCTACCGACGATGAAGATGCTGGCCGCGCAGTACCGGGTGTCGGTCAGCACGGCTCACCGCGCTGTCGCGTTGCTAGCGGCTTCCGGCAAGGTCGACGTACGGACAGGTCGGCGGACCATCGTGACCCGCTGAGCGCGGGGCGGCCACCCTGACCGCCGGGCACGCACTGGCGTCCTTGGGGGAGCAGCGATCCCACTCATTCATGTGCAGAGGTGGAAGACAATGACCCGAGATCCAGTGGCCGGCCCAGTCTCTCCACGCCCGTTCCTCAACGTCCGGGAAGCCGCCGCGGAACTCCGGATCGATGAGTCGACGCTGTATCGGCACCTGCGGGAGGGCCGATTTCCGGGCATTAAAGTCGGCGGCCGTTACCTCGTGCCGGCCGCCATCCTCATCCAGCTTGCCGAAGACGCCATGATCAGTGGGCGATGCCTGGATGTCGAAGACTGGCTCACCACGAGACAGGCTGCCCGACGAGCCGGGTAGCCGACGTTGTCGTGAACACGATTCGGCAAGGGAGCGGCCATGTAACACAGCAACTTCCCTTAGCTGACGGTGTGGCGAGGCTCCCGGCGACGATCTTCATGGGCGTGTCGGTATCCAGGTAGAGGTCTAGCCCAGTGCTTTCGCGGCTGACGCACGTGTCGTGACGTGAAAAGTGCCCCTGAGCAGCGAGGATGAGACTTGTCAAGGGTCTGATCGTCGCTGGTCGAGGAGCACCTTCCAGGTGAAGAAGAATAGCGGGGCATACCCGTGGGTGAGAGTCGACGCGGCCGGTGCCGGGGTGGTGTCTCACGCCGGCGCTGTCGTCCTGATCGAGACCGTCAGGGCCACGGGCCTGGACGGGGAGTTGTCGAGGGCGTTGAGCCGATGGCGGCGCCCAGGTGCCCGCCACGACCCGGGGAAGGTCCTGCTCGACCTCGCGCTCACCCTCGCCGTGGGTGGTGACTGCCTGGCCGACGTGGCGGTGTTGCGGGCCGAGGCGCGAGTCTTCGGGTCGGTGGCGTCGGACCCGACGGTGTCGCGGACGATCGCCGCTCTTGCCGCCGACGCGCCACGGACCCTGACCGCGATCCGGACGGCAAGGGCTGCCGCCCGGGCCCGGGCGTGGGAGCTCGCCGCTGACCACGCCCCCGACCACAATCGCAGCGCCGCCGCCCCGTTGGTGATCGACCTGGACGCCACGCTGGTCACCGCGCACTCGGAGAAGGAGCAGGCCCGTCCCACGTTCAAGCGGGGGTTCGGGTTCCACCCGTTGTGGGCGTTCGCCGACCACGGCGCCGCCGGGACTGGGGAGCCGCTGGCCGTCATGCTGCGGCCAGGAAACGCCGGGTCGAACACTGCCGTCGATCACATCGAGGTGACCCGGGCGGCGTTGCGGCAGCTGCCCGGGCACCGGGTGGGGACCCGCCCCGGACGCAAGGTCCTCATCCGCAGCGACGGCGCCGGGGGCAGCCACGCGTTCCTGGACTGGCTCACCGGGCAACGACTGTCGTCTCGATCGGCTTCGCCCTGCCCGACGACATCGCCCAGCGCCTCACCCTGATCCCCGAGAACGTGTGGGCGCCGGCCTACGACGCCGACGGTCAGGTCAGGAAGGGAGCGTGGGTTGCCGAGGTCACCGACCTGCTCGACCTCACCACCGGGGACCACCCCTGGCCGGGCGGCATGCGCGTCATCGTCCGCAAGGAGCGGCCCCACCCCGGCGCCCAGCTGCGCCTCACCGACGTCGACGGGCTACGCCTGACCGCGTTCGCGACGAACACCACCCGGGGTCAGCTCGCCGACCTCGAACTGCGCCACCGCCGCCGCGCCCGGGTCGAGGACCGCATCCGCAACGCCAAGGACACCGGCCTGCGGAACCTCCCCCTGCACGGCTTCACCCAGAACCAGATCTGGTGCGAGATCGTCGCCCTCGCCGCCGACCTCCTCGCCTGGATGCAACTACTCGGCTGCACCGCAACCACCGCCGACATCGCCAGCGGCACCCTCACAGCCCAGGCGAGGCGTTGGGAACCCAAACGGCTCCGCCTGCGGCTGCTGTCCACCGCCGCCCGCCTCGCCGTCTCCGCCCGACGCACCGTCCTGCACCTCGCCCGCGGCGACCCCTGGACCCGCGCCGTCCTGGCGATCCTCACCAGCCTCCGCGCCCTGCCAGCACCCACCCACTGACTCTCGATCACCCCCACCTCGACCCGGAACACGTCGGAACCCGGAACCGAGCCCACCCCGAGCACCATCGGGGCGCTCTGTCCTGCCCCTGCTGCACACTCACGGGCCAGCAAGCGCAACGTCCCCCCACCAGCACACCACAGCAAGATCACGAAAGATGTGGGTTAAGTGCGGTCAGGCCGCGTGAGCGGCTCGTGTCAGTGACTCGTACTCGGGAGTGTCAGCAAGTCTGTGTGCGAGAGGCACTTGTCTACTGGTTGGGCAGTCGGTCGGGGTAGGTGATTGCCAGTGTGTTGAGTATAGCTTTCCAGCCGTTGATGCGGCCAGTAG